>CACIDN010000039.1 GCA_902585415.1 uncultured Pelagibacteraceae bacterium | reverse complement strand
AAATTGATCCGTTATCTTTTTCCTCACCAAATAATTCTAATTCATATTTTTTAACATCTAACAATGCACCATTTAAAACAACAAAAGGAAATTTGTTACGCTTAGATAATTTATGAATTTTTCTAGCAACTAGCTCCTTTCCTGAACCAGTTGGTCCTAATATAAAAACTCTGCTATCTGAGTTTGAAAGTTTTTCAATTTGTTCTTTAATTTTTGTAATATTTTGACTATTTCCAACTAGCTCAAATGAATGAAACAATTTAGTTTCTAGTTCTTTATTTTGATTTTTTAAATTAAAGTTTTCTACAGCTCTGTTAACAAAGTTCATTAATCTGTCTTGATCAAAAGGTTTCTCAATAAATTCAAAGGCACCGTTTTTTAAAGATTTAACAGCCATCTCAATATTTGCATGACCAGAAATTATAATTACTGGTATATCCTTATTTTTTTTTTTTATATGTGTTAAAAGCTCAATTCCATCGTTGTCACCTTTGTCTAATTTAACATCTATAATGGCAACATCTGGTAGTTTCTTATCAATTTCTTTTAAAGCTTGATTGTAATTTGCTGCAACTCTAGTTTTATAGCCACTTTCATTAATGAGATCATTAAGTATATTTCTTATATCTGGGTTGTCGTCAATAATTAATATTTCAGCTGGCATATATTTTGGGAAAAGTTATTCTGATTTTTGCACCTTTTTTATAATTTAAAAATTCAATTGTTCCGTTATGATCATTTATAATTTTAACTACTATTGATAATCCTAGACCACTACCATTTTTTTTTGTGGTAAAGTATGGTTTAGAGACCTCAGATAAAATTGACTCTTTTAAACCGATTCCATTATCAATAATCAAAATTTCTATATAATCATTAATTTCATTAATTTCTATATTGATTTTTTTGACGAAATCATTGTTTTTTTCATATTTTTCATTCAAACTCTCTATAGAATTCTTAACTAAATTAATAAATACTCGACTAATTTGTTCACTATCTGCATTTATTAAAATTGATTCATTGCATACAAAATCAATTTTAATAGAGTCGTCGTTAATTTTCATAAGTTTTAAACAGTCGTTTACAACATTCTTCAAACTTATATTTTTAAAAATTGGTTTAGGCATTCTAGCAAAGTCAGAAAATTCATTTACTAAACTTTCAATTTGTCTTACTTGTTTATTAATTGTTTTAACTTTATCAATGAAGGATCTTTTGTTATTTTCGTCCAAGAGATCTGTATATTTATTTTTCAAACTATCAATTATCAACTGTATTGGTGTTAAGGGATTTTTTATTTCATGCGCTATTTTTCTTGCAACACTTTCCCATGCCTCATGTCTTTCATTTGCTAATAATTTATTTTGCTGAGTTTTTAATCTATCAATCATTAAATTGAAGTTTTTGTTTAACTTTTGCAATTCTTTATCGGTTTTAATCTCTGGTACTTTTGAATTTAAATTACCTTTACCAATACTGTTTGAGGCCGAAATAAGATTGTTAATTGATACAAAAAATCTTGATGAAAATCGTATTGCAATTGAAATTGATAAAAATAACAATAATGTCACAACGATCATGTAAATTATTGCAAATGAAATTTTAATTCCTGTCCTTTTTTCCTGGACCGTATAATAAAAACTGATTGCATCTTTTGACTCAGTAAGATATTTTGATATTTTTGGATCTAAATATTTTACAACATACACAAAAGTATTATCATAACTTGTCAATCTCATAAGCGCTGCAGAAGTATTTTCATAAGCATTAAGTATTTTCAAAGGCCTATCATCATCCTGAACCATTTTTAAAGCTTCTTTAGATGGGGGTTGATATAAATTTTTTTTTATAAAATTTGATAAAATTAATTTACCCTCACTATTAACTAGGAATATTCCGTCTACATCTCTAATGATTTTTTGGGTATTCAAAAAATTTGCAAATTGCTTTTTGTTGTTTTGAAAAATATTAATATTTTTATTTAAATCAAAAGCTACTAACACTATATCTGACTCGATTTTATTTCTAACATCGATAACATAGTTTTGAGCAATTCGATAAGAGTTATCTACTGCTGTAGTAATTTTTTTATCAAAATATT
>CACIDN010000038.1 GCA_902585415.1 uncultured Pelagibacteraceae bacterium | reverse complement strand
CCATTATCTTCCGTAATGTTAGTTGTTGTCACCTTTATATCTTCACTGGTTCATATCTACTCAATTGGATACATGCATCACGATCCTCATAAACCAAGATTTATGTCTTATTTATCCTTATTTACTTTCTCAATGTTAGTTTTAGTTACATCTGATAATTTTTTGCAACTTTTTTTTGGTTGGGAAGGAGTTGGTGTATGTTCTTATTTTTTAATTGGTTTTTGGTTTAAAAAACAAAGCGCAAATAACGCAGCAATTAAAGCTTTTCTTGTTAACAGGGTTGGAGATTTTGGATTAGCTTTAGGTATTTTTTTAATATTTTATTTTTTTGGCACTATCAATTACGCTGAGGTATTTAATTTAATACCAAATCTGGTATCAGAAAAAATTATTTTTCTAGGATTTAATTTTGGTGTTATAGATTTAATCTCTATACTTTTATTTATAGGAGCAATGGGTAAATCAGCTCAAATTTTTCTCCATACATGGTTACCAGACGCGATGGAAGGCCCTACACCAGTATCTGCATTGATACACGCAGCAACTATGGTAACAGCTGGTGTTTTTTTAGTTGTGAGATGTTCCCCAATTTATGAATTATCTCCATTAGGATTAGAAATTGTAACATTTATCGGAATGTCTACTGCTTTTTTTGCAGCAACTGTAGCCTTAGTACAAAGTGATATTAAAAAAATAATTGCTTATTCAACTTGTAGCCAACTAGGATATATGTTCTTTGCAACAGGAGTTGGTGCATACAATGTTGCAATGTTTCATTTATTTACTCATGCATTCTTTAAAGCCTTATTATTTCTAGGAGCTGGTTCTGTAATTCATTCATTTCAGAATGAACAAGATATAAAAAACATGGGTGGTGTTTGGAGAAAACTACCTTTCACATATTTAATGATGATTATGGGAACATTAGCATTAACAGGTTTCCCTTTTTTATCAGGTTTTTATTCAAAAGATGCAATTATAGAGTTTGCATACCTTGAAAAAGGAGTTTTAAGTAATTATGCAGCAGCAATAGGTATAATTACAGCTATTTTAACATCAATTTATTCTTGGAGATTAATATTTTTAACTTTTCACGGCAGTTTTAAAAATAAAAAATTAGATATAAAAGATTTACATGAGTCACCTCTTGTTATGTTAATTCCACTATTTATATTATCTATTGGAGCTGCATTTTCTGGAATATTTTTTAAAGAACTATTCATAGGCTCTGAAAGTAGTGAATTATTTTGGAAAGACTCAATAATGTTTCTAGAACCATTGAGCAAAGAACATCCACCTTTATGGTTTTTATTTTTAACACCTACTTTTGTGATTGTTGCTATTCCATTTTCTTATTATATATTTTCAAGGAGGCAATCAATTGTTGAACAAGTTGTAAAAATTAATTATCCTTTATATCTATTTTTAAAAAAGAAGTGGTATTTTGATGAACTATACAACTTTTTATTTGTTAGATCATTTAAAAATTTAGGTAACTTTCTTTGGAGAAAAGTAGATAATTCAATTATTTAGCAGCTAACATAAAGTCCAAAAAAAATTTATCCTCATATTTACTAAAAAATTTAAATGTATCCGGGGTACCAAAAATTTTAAAAAAAACTATTTATCCATTTAAGTATAATGATTTTAATTCCCTTAAAATAATCTTAAAAAAAAATAATATAGGTATAATAAAAATGGAAGTAGTTAGAAATGAGCTACCAAAAAATAAATTCTTAAAAAAAGTTAGAGATTTAGCTGACAAAAATAATATTATATTAATATTTGATGAGTGCACAACTGGTTTTAGACAAACATTTGGAGGAATTCATAAACTATATAATGTAAATCCTGACTTACTTATACTCGGTAAGGCACTAGGAAATGGTTATGCAATTACCGCAATTCTAGGTAAAAAAGATTTAATGAATAGTATTAATAAAACTTTTGTAAGTAGCACTTTTTGGACTGAAAGAATTGGACCTACTGCAGCACTAAAAACATTGGAAGTTATGGAAAAAGAAAAGTCATGGAAAACAATTACTAATATCGGAAATTTAATTATTAAAGGATGGAAACGCCTTGCTAAAAAACATGGTCTTAAAATCAAAATAAATGGTATTCCTGCGCTTTG
>CACIDN010000037.1 GCA_902585415.1 uncultured Pelagibacteraceae bacterium | reverse complement strand
ACAAATTAAGAGGTGGTTTAAAAGTAGTTGCTGTTAAAGCACCAGGTTTTGGTGATAGAAGAAAAGCAATGTTAGATGACATAGCTATATTAACTGGTGGACAAGTTATCTCTGAAGACTTAGGAATAAAGCTCGAAAACGTAAAACTTACAGATTTAGGTTCTGCTAAAAGAGTAAAAGTTGACAAAGAGAACAGTACAATTGTTAGCGGTTCTGGTAAAAAATCTGACATTGAGGCGAGATGTAATCAAATAAAACAACAAGTTGATGAGACTACTTCAGATTACGACAAAGAAAAACTTCAAGAGAGATTAGCTAAACTTGCTGGTGGTGTTGCGGTAATCAAAGTTGGTGGTGCAACGGAAGTTGAAGTTAAAGAGAGAAAAGACAGAGTTGAAGATGCATTAAACGCTACGAGAGCAGCTGTTGAAGAGGGAATTGTTGCTGGTGGTGGTTGTGCTTTATTATACGCTTCGCAAGAACTTGATAAAGTTAAAGTTAAAGGTGATGATCAAAAAGCTGGAGTTGAAATTGTAAAAAGCGCGCTACAATCACCAATAAGACAAATAACAAAAAATGCAGGTGTTGATGGATCCGTCGTAGTTGGAAAATTATTAGAGTCAAATAAACCTTCAACTGGTTATGATGCACAGTCAGAACAATATGTTGATATGTTCAAAGAGGGTATTATTGATCCAGTTAAAGTTGTCAGAACAGCTTTGCAAGATGCTGCTTCTATATCTGGTCTATTAGTAACAACCGAAGCTATGATCGCAGACAAGCCAGAAGAAAAAGACTCAGCAGGTGGAATGCCAGCTGGCGGTATGGGCGGCATGGGCGGCATGGGTGGAATGGGTGGAATGGGGATGTAATTACGAAATTTCATTTAAAAAATTTAAAGGGCAGATTTTTCTGCCCTTTTTTTTTAAATTTTTCCTGTCATGGTGGTCTAAAAGTTGTTCTTACAAATTTATGTAGTCTTTTTCTGATTAACCACATTTTGTAACTTTATTAAATAACTAGGTTGTATTCAATTATTTTCTTTTTTTTGATAAGCCAAGTTTATCGCTGTGTCTTAGTCTTAATACAACTATTGCAATAGCTATAAATACAATTGCTAAAGACTCGTATATATTTGTGAGGCGTCCATCTCTTTTCCTTGTAGAATTATAAATCTTGATAAAGCAGTTATTGCAATCAAAAGAGGTAAAGTAATACTAATTGATTGTTCGTCCCAAAAAACACGTACCATTGCTAAAACTTCTAGGTATAAAAACATAAGTAGTAAGTCTGCTAATGTAACAGTTTGATTCATAAACATGTTTCGTATTTCCAATAAGACCGCAAGAACTGTACATATAAGTATAACTGCAAGTAAAATTAGCTGAATATTTTTAACTAAATCTTTCACAAATTTAATTTAATTGATTCTCTATAAAATAAGAAGCTATTTATTTTTGTCTTTTTGAGTAAACGGTAACCATTTTTCAAAAGCTGATTTATCAGGTCCGTCATACTTTATTTCGTACGAGTTTGTCCTAGTTAAAACCTCGATCCCCTTGGAAAATATGAATATAAACATTAAAATAAATATTAATGACATAATTTTAAATGGATTAAAATTTTTAGTCTTAAAAACACTTACCGATTGTGCTTCAGCGTTATGAAATTGTTTAAAAGTATAATAAACAGCAAAAATTATACCAGCGTGAGCTAAAAAAACTCCAGCCCATCCAAATATAAAAGTTGTATATGAAAATATATATAAGCTAAATACTACCGACCAAATAAAACTTAAAACTAGCAAAATTTGTAATCTAACTGTTTTTGGTAGTGCTCTTAAATCATTTTTACTATCATCAAATAGTATGTTTGCAGAATCAATCATGAATCTCTTAAAGGACATACTACTATTTAAATATTTTAAACGAAAAAATCAATTAAAGAATTTTCCTACTAAATATAATCCTAAAGCTACAGCAGGACCTATGCCAAAAGCAAAAAGTAATGTGCCAATCCCTACAGTGCCTCCTAAATACCACCCTATTGATACAACAGAAATTTCTAAAAACGCTCTTACAGATGCTATTGGAAAATTTGTTTTTCTTTGTAAGCCTGTCATAAGACCATCTCTTGGTCCAGGTCCTAAATTAGCAATTAAATAAAAACCAGTGCCTAATCCTACTAATAAAACCGATGCTATGGCTAATAAAAGTTTA
>CACIDN010000036.1 GCA_902585415.1 uncultured Pelagibacteraceae bacterium | reverse complement strand
TAGGAGAGAAAGCGGTTACAACTAGTGGAGCAACAAATGCAAGTGTCAATGCTTTAGGAAGCGAAATGACTGAAATTGAGTAAAAAAAACATATGTTTGCTGTTAATAAGATTAAACCTCTGATTAATTGCAATTTTGGTTTGTCAGTCCATAACAAATACTTTTTAAAGAAAAAAAACATTAAAGGAAAGGTAAACAACACTGTGAAAAAATATCTAGCCCAAGTGATTTGAAGAACTGGAAGTTCATGGCTTAAGTATTTAGCAAAACCATCCATTATGGGTAGCATCACCCATGCTAAAATATTGAAAGTTATAGCCTTCATATATTATGAAAATATAGATTAATTAAAGTATTTTAAAGCAAAGAATACAACTATTGGAATTGTTATAAATGACATTAAGGTTGATACCACTATAGTGCTAGCAATATTATCTACAATTCTTTTTGGTGAGTACATACTTCCAACTAAATAATTCAATATAGCACTAGGCATTGCGCTTTGTATAAGTAATACACCTGCGGCTAGACCAGATAGTTTAAAATAATAAATAATAGCAAAAGCTATTATAGGTCCCAAAAGAACTCTACAAAGAGACATTATAACCGAGTTTTTTAAAGAAAATTTAAATCGTGTTAATGCAACACCTAAAGCCATTAAAACTAAAAAAATAGTTGCATAGGTTAATAAGAACGTAGTGTTTTCTAAAAATATTGGAGTTTTGATACCAAAATATAAGAAAAAAACAGATATAATTATTGCATAAACTGGTGGACTTTTAACAAGTATATCAAGTGAAAATTTTTTTTTTGCTAGAAATACACCTAAAGTAAAATGGAATAAAATTATTACTGAAGCGACAGCTGAGGCGACACCTAAACCTTGTGTCCCGTATGCAAAAAGACAAATTGGAACACCCATATTACCAGTATTAGGAAGTATTAACGGAGGTAATTCCATGCTAAGATCTTTTTTAAGAAAATAAAGTAAAATTAAACCGATAACGGCAAAACCAGCAATCATTATGATTGCATAAATTAAATAGCTTATAAAAATATTTAAAGTAATACCTGTGGTGGTAACTGTATAAAAAATCATTGCAGGGGTACCAATATTTCCTGCAAAATTTGTAATAAAATTAGTATCAAATTTTGGATTTTTTTTTCCTAGATAATAACCTATTGATATTACAAAAAACACAGGAAATATAACCTCAAATATTTTTATATAAATTTCCATAATAAAGTATTTAAATTATTCCCAAAAAACTTTTTGTTTCAAACTGTAATCAAATGATTTAGATAAAATATACTCAGAAATTATATCTGAATTAAAATATTTCAAATATTTTAATTTCCCTTTTTTTGCTATTTGTTTTCCAATCTTTTTATCCTTTTTATATTTGTTTAATTTATAACTTAGATCGTTAAGATTTTTATAAAATACAATTTCCTTATTAGTAAAAAAATCTGTTAATAATGTATTTTCATCTATAAATGTTAATAAACCATTTCCAACCAACTGTACTATTCTATCACTACTATAATATTTAATTGGTTTTCCTCTGCTGAGATTTATACCCATATATGAATTAGAAATTTTTTTTATAAATTGATCAGCCCAGATAGGCTGAACATTATTCATACCATATACATCAAACTTAATATCTTTATTTAGGTTAATTAATTTATTGATAAAATTTTCTCTATCGTCTCCTTTGCCTGACTTAAGTCGGCCTCTATGAACACCATGGCTCATTGCAAAAAAAACATCGAAAGGACAATTCTTCTTAAAATTATTTAAAGTCTCAAAAGATTTGTCCGCAGGATTAGGCATAAAATATGAATTAGGAATATTTATAGATAGAGAAGATGGGTCTGTTGTTAAAAAAGTAGTGTCTAGAAATTCTTTTTTATCTAAAATTCTTTTAGTATTGCTTACATGATCTGGTCCATATTTAGATAATGGATCTAAAAACCATTGTGAAAAAACTGTATCTTTATTTATATCTTTCATTTTAGATAATGTTGAGTTTAAAACTCTATCTGCATGACCTAAGATAACTATATCAGGTTTAAAATTAATGAATGATTCAACAATTTTATTTTGCAATGTTTTTTTTCCTGAAAAATCTTTGATGCTTTTATAATTGTGTATAATATCTCTATCACTTAAAGTCAGTACATTATGTCCGTTTCTAATAAAGCCGTTATTTAACC
>CACIDN010000035.1 GCA_902585415.1 uncultured Pelagibacteraceae bacterium | reverse complement strand
CTCCTGATCCAGCTCCAACTCCTAATATTTCTAATATTACAACGTAATGAGTTACTAAAACTAAATTTGAGTTATTATGCCAATCACTAATAAATTTTTTTAGCTTCTTTATTTGTTTATTTTTATTTTTATAAAATTTTTCACTGTAAAACGAGTTAAGTGCATCAAATGTTTTAAAACTCTCAAATGCATGAAAAGCTGTGTCCTTACATCTGCACCACTCGCTCGAAAAAATATGTTCAACTATAATATTATTTTTTTTAAAAAAATTACCAATTTTTTTTGATTGTTTAATTCCTTCGCTACTTAAATTTCTTTGCGTTTTACAATCATTTAAGTTTATATTTTCTGGATCTCCAGTCCCCGGCGCAAGTGAATGTCTTATAAATATTATATTGTCATTTTTTTTTAAGATTTCCACAATATTTTCATCAGCATAACTTTTATGATTAAAAAGAAATAGAATAATTAGAATTATTATTTTAGAATATTTCACCATGAATTTAAGTTTTGTAAAACTAAATAAATCTATAATTAAATGTAGTAAATGTCCAAGATTGGTAAAATTTAGAAATAAGATATCAAATGAAAAAAGAAAACAATATCAAAATGAAACCTATTGGGGCAAACCTATAACAGGATTTGGTGATGTTGACGGAAAATTACTTTTTGTAGGATTGGCACCAGCCGCACATGGTGGAACAAGAACTGGCAGAGTTTTTACTGGAGATAGATCATCAGATTTTTTATATAAATGTTTGTATGGTGTTAAAATTTCAAATCAATCTTATTCAAATAATATAAACGATGGATTAGAATTAAAAAATGCGTATATAACTACAGCCCTTAAGTGCGTACCTCCTGGAGATAAGCCCAATAGAGATGAATTGAGCAATTGTTTTAGTTTTTTTCATAATGAAATAAATAATCTAAAAAATCTAAAAACAATTGTTGCATTAGGAAAAGTTGCTTTTGATAGTTGTGTATTGTTTTTTAAAGAAAATTATGACTTTAAAGACAAAGTATATTTTTCTCACGGCAAAATTTTTACTCTACCAAAAAATATTAATTTAGTTGCCTGTTATCACCCAAGTCCAAGAAATGTTAATACCGGAAGAATTAACGAAAAAAATATGAAACACCTTTTTAAAAAGGCACTTAAATTGTACTAATTCTCTAACTTTTTTTTTAGGATTTCTGGTATTTTTGATGGTTTTCCTTTTTTATCAACTATAACTAAGTGTATTTCGCAATCAGTTATTAACTCATTATCTCTGAAAGCTTTTTGTCTCATCTTAAAGGATGTATTAGAGATTAAGATTATACTAGATTTTATCTCAAGTTGGTCTTCAAGTTTAGCAGGTTTTTTGTATTCGATATTACAAGATTTTACTATTATAAGAATCCCATTTTCCTCTAATAATTTTTTGTTGCTCAAACCAATTTCTGCAATTGCCTCGGTTCTTGCTCTCTCAAAAAACTTTAAATAATTTGCATAATAAACCACACCACCTGAGTCAGTATCCTCATAAAAAACTTTTAATTTATAACTAAATTCATTCATCTATAAATTTATTAATTGGCTGAAAAATATATATTTTGGAAGTAAGAAATTGATAGCTTTTTTGACTGATCAGTATCGGCCATTATCGCAACTCCGTCTAATATATCGACATCTAAATTATGCAATTTTTTATAATCTTCTTTTACATTAGTTTTCACGGTAACCCACTCATTTAAGCTATTTTTGGTAGATGATAACACATAGTCAATCGAACTTTTAGTATAAGGACTAGTCCAATGGTCATCAATTTCTTCATTACTTGAAAAAACATAGTTTATTGCTTTGTTTGAAAGTGGTGTTAGCCCAGTTTTTTTAACTACGAAGAATCTCGCAGCAAAATCATGGCCTTTTTTTGATTTCTCATTAATGCCATTTAAGTCTTTTTCAACTTTCCAAGTAATATTTAAAAATGGGGTTTTATTAAGATCCACTAAAACCTCTTTTCCTAAACCTGACCCCCCATCTTCAACCTCGGCTCTTAAAAAATTACCTTTTTCATTATTACCCAGGCTATAATTAGTGAGATTTTTAGCACCTCTAATTTTTCTTACTTTTAAATTATCTAACTCCTCATTATTAAACAGGAATATTTCTAAATTATCCCCGTATACATTGTTAAAAAAGAAAATTGAGATAATTAATATTAAAATTTTTTTCAT
>CACIDN010000034.1 GCA_902585415.1 uncultured Pelagibacteraceae bacterium | reverse complement strand
ATAATCTCAGTAAATTCAACAATAACTTACAGACTAAAAGAATTTTTGATTGCAATTTTAATCCTGGAAACATTAATGATAGGAGTATTTTGTTCATTAGACTTGGTAATATTTTACTTATTTTTTGAAGGTGGGCTTATCCCAATGTTTTTAATAATTGGAATTTGGGGTGGAAACAGAAGGGTTTACTCAGCATTTAAATTTTTCCTTTTTACATTAGTTGGATCTGTTTTAATGCTAGTTGCAATAATTTCTATTTATTGGATAACTGGAACCACAGATATTGAAAAATTATATGAAATAGGAATACAGGAAGAATACCAAAGATTGCTATGGCTTGCATTCTTTTCATCATTTGCAGTGAAAACACCAATGTGGCCTGTTCACACATGGTTGCCCGATGCACATGTAGAGGCTCCAACTGCAGGTTCAGTTTTACTCGCTGCCATCCTCTTAAAAATGGCTGGTTATGGCTTCATAAGATTTTCTGTTGGTTTATTTCCTTTAGCATCTATTTATTTTGTACCATTGGTTTACTCATTAAGTTTAATAGCAATAATTTACACTTCATTGGTTGCTTTGATGCAGGAGGATATGAAAAAACTTATTGCCTATTCTTCGGTTGCACATATGGGTTTTGTAACTCTTGGTATTTTTACATTTACACAACAAGGCATTGAAGGAAGTATTTTTCAAATGATAAGTCATGGTTTAATTTCAGCTGCTTTGTTTTTATCTGTTGGCGTTGTTTACGACAGGATGAAAACAAGACAGATTAAAGACTTTTCTGGGCTCGTAAATATAATGCCCAAATATGCAATAATAATGATGATTTTTACACTTGGTGCTTTAGGATTACCAGGGACAAGTGGATTTATTGGTGAATTTTTAGTTTTAATGGGAACATTTAAAAAAAGTATTATAACAGCTACTATTGCAAGTATAGGAGTAATACTTGGTGCTGCTTACATGTTATGGCTTTACAAAAGAGTTTTTTTTGGAAATTTATTAAAAACAATTGAAGTAAATCAAATGTTAGATCTAAATAAACATGAGACATTAGTCTTAACTTCACTGGCCTTTTTAGTGATATTATTTGGTTTTTATCCTGAACCTTTAATTAAGACATATGCTACATCAATAGACAATTTTATAAATACATTTAATGTATCAACAAATTTAAGCTTAGTAGAAAACTAAATGAATAACTTGTATTTTATAATCCCTGAGCTTTTTATTTCATTAAGCGTGATGGCGCTTTTAGTTTTAGGAGTTTTTAAAAATAATAGTTCTAAAATTATTTTCTATCTTTCTTGCCTAATTATATTAGTTTCTCTGGCAGTTAATTTAAACATTAATATAACAGAGACAATCTTTCTTTTTAATAATAGCTATTTAGTCGATCAACTATCTTTGTTTATTAAATCAATAATTTTAATTTCAGCTTTCTTTGTGATGATATGCTCATACAACTATGTGCGATTAAATAATATACTTAAAATAGAATATCCTATATTAATTTTAAGTTCGTTACTTGGAATGCTTGTAATGATAAGTTCAAACGACATAATTGTATTTTATATAGGTTTAGAGCTACAATCTCTTGCATTATATGTTCTAGCCTCATTTAATAGGGATAATCTTTTGTCTTCAGAGTCGGGATTGAAATATTTTGTTTTAAGCGCTTTATCATCTGGCTTACTTTTATATGGCTGTTCATTAATTTATGGTTTTTCAAATTCAACTAATTTTGATCAAATATCTCAAAATTTTGATTTTGAATATGGCGTTATTTTCGGTATGGTTTTTGTGATTGTTGGATTAGCATTTAAAATTTCTGCTGTCCCTTTCCATATGTGGGCGCCTGATGTGTATCAAGGCTCTCCTACCTCCGTGACTGCAATGTTTGCAATTTTACCAAAAATAGCAGCACTAACAGTTTTTATAAAATTTTTATATGGTCCGTTTATAAATCTCTTCGATGAGTGGCAAGCTATAATTATATTTTTATCAATTGCATCTATGATTTTAGGAGCAGTTGCTGCTATTGGTCAAAAAAACCTCAAAAGACTTATAGCCTACAGCTCTATTAGCCATATGGGTTATGCATTAGCCGGTTTAACCACTGGAACTAATCAGGGGATTCAAAGTTCAATAATTTATTTAATTATTTATTTAGTTATGAATCTTGCATTTTTTAGTTGCCTTTTCATGTTGAAGAGAAAGGACAAATTTTATGAAAATATTGAAGATTTATCTGGTCTTTCAAAAAAACATCCTATTCTAGCATTAAGTTTTTTATTAATATTATTTTCACT
>CACIDN010000033.1 GCA_902585415.1 uncultured Pelagibacteraceae bacterium | reverse complement strand
ATAGTTTTTCAAATTGATTTAAGTTCAAAATGAGTTTTATCTGAGAATAATAAATTAAAATAACCTGACATCTATTTTCCGCCAATAGTCAATTCATCAATTAACATTGAGGGAGAGTTGGTAGAGTAATTAAATTCCAAATCATTGCCTAAAATCATCTTTTTAAAAATATCATTTAAATTTCCAGCAATAGTAATCTCACTAATAGGATAGATAAATTCTCCATTTTCTACCATAAAGCCAGATGCACCTACAGAGTAATCTCCTGTAATCAAGTTTGCACCCCTTCCAAAAGTTTCGTTAATATATACAATTTCTTTACCAGAGTTGATCAAATTTTTGTAATCCTCATATCCATTTTCAAAAAATAGATTAGTAGTACCACTAGCTCTTCCATTTGATCTCATATTTATTTTTTTTCCATTATATGTATCAATTAAATAATTTTTAAGGACGCCGTTTTCAATTAAATTTAGTTTGTTTGTAGAAGTGCCCTCAATGTCAAAGTATCTTGACCCACTACCTTTTATAATATCAGGTTTATCTATGATGTTAATTTTGTCATTAAATATTTGAGTATTCAGTTTATTTTTTAAAAAAGTTGTACCCTTTGCTATTGTGCTAGAAGTGATTGCACTAGCAAAAGAAGATAAAAAATTTTTAGCTATTCTTTTGTCAAAAATTACTCTCATTTTTTTACTTTTGATTTTTCTTGGTTTTAGTTTTTTTATTGCTAACTCAGATGCTTTTTCTCCAATTTTTTTCGGTTCAAGAAGATCGTTAAAAAATCTTTTTGAACTATACTCATAATCTCTTTCCATACTCCCGTTTGATTTTGCAACAACCTCACAGTAAGCAGCAAAATTAGATGATTTATATCCATCTATAAAACCATTTGAATTAGCTAAAATAAAATTTGATTTATTTTGACTAAAACCAGATCCATTGGTATTTACTATTTCTTTTTTTTTAAAAGCTTCTTCTTCTGCCTCTTTGATAAATTCTATTTTTTTTGAATTTTCAATCGATGTGTCGTCATATAAATCCAAATTCTTAACTCCTTTAAAATATAACTCGCTATCAGGTAAAGAATTAAGTTCATCTTCAGGTGTAATTTTAGCAGTATCAACACATTTTTTAATTAATTCATCTATGTGTTTTTCCTCCAAATTTGAAGATGAAATTGATGATTTTTTTTTTCCTACGTATGCAGTCAAAACTACATTCATGCTATCAGATCTAGTTGATCCATCTAGTTTTCTATTTCTTATATTAACACTTTCTGAAATAGAATTTGAAATTAAAACACTGCTTTCTGACGCTCCGGATTTTTTTAAATTAGTTAAAAAATTTTCAGCAAGTTTCTTAAGGTGTTCGCCTTCTTTTAACATTTTAAATTTGAGTACCACCTACAGTCATATTATCAATCAACATTGATGGTTGACCTACTCCTACTGGTACTCCTTGACCAGCCTTACCGCAAGTACCGATACCTGGATCTAATTTCATATCATTGCCTACCATTAAAACCTGCTTCAAGGACGAAGGTCCATCACCAATTAACGTTGCTCCCTTTAGTGGAGATCCAATTTTACCGTTAACTATTTCGTAAGCCTCTGTGCAATTGAAAACAAATTTTCCTGAGGTGATATCAACTTGCCCACCTCCAAAACTTACAGCAAAAATTCCTTTATCAACTGATTTTATCATCTCCTCCTGTGCGCTATTTCCGTTAAGCATTATGGTATTTCTCATTCTTGGCATGATTACATGTTTATAACTTTCTCTTCTACCGTTACCTGTAGATTTTGTTTTCATAAGTCTAGCATTCATTCTGTCTTGCATGAAATTTTTTAATATTCCATTTTCAATTAAAACTGTTTTTTCTGTTGGAGTTCCCTCATCGTCAATATTCAAGCTGCCTCTTCTTTTATCTATAGTTCCATCATCAATAATAGTAACACCATCACTTGCAACTTTTTTTCCAACTAGATCATGAAAAACTGAAGTTTTTTTTCTATTAAAATCACCTTCTAATCCGTGTCCAACAGCCTCATGAATAAGAATTGCCGGCCAACCTGGGCCAAGCACTACTTTCATTTCACCTGCTGGAGAAGGTTTGCTTTCTAAATTAGAATATGCCATTCTAAAAGCTTCATCGCATATCTTTTTCCAGTCATCATTTTTTAAATAATTATCATAAGACTGCCTACCTCCAACTCCATACATACCTGTTTCTTTTCTTCCATTTTTTTCAACTAATACAGAAACATTAATTCTTACTAAAGGCCTTGAGTCTGTGAACAATTCACCACCTGGTCTTAATATTTCAACGTTTTTATGTTCGCC
>CACIDN010000032.1 GCA_902585415.1 uncultured Pelagibacteraceae bacterium | reverse complement strand
ATGATCTGAAATTATAGCTTTAACCTTTTTATTATTTTCTAAATAAGTGTTTACTAAGTTTGCTTTTCTGTATTTTTTAAAAATTTTTGGTCCACTTACCCTTTCAATCGAGAAAGATAATTCTTTATCAAAATTATCTTGATTAGGATATTGATCAGCAAAAACTTTAATCATTACATTTTCAGACAATGATTTAGCTAAACCATACATAAGGTTTTGCATACCACCTACCTCTGGAGGAAATGTTCTAGTTATAATTAAATGCATTATTATTTAATCCACTTTATACTACAACCAAGACTTGGCTTTTGAACAACTGGCCCTTTTTGTGTTTCAGATATTAGTTTCATAGCTTCAAACAGTTCACTTGATCCATCTCTGACAGGTTTTAAATCCCTAAGTTCTCTAATTCTACCTCGATAATTAAGTTTAAGGTCTTTATTGTATCCAAAAAAATCTGGGGTACATACAGCATTGTATTTTTTTGCCACTACCTGCGTTTCATCGATTAAGTAAGGAAAACTAAATTTATATTTTGTGGAAAATTTAATCATATTTTCATAAGAGTCTTCCGGATAATTTATTGTATCATTTGACATAATTGCTGCAGAGTTTATTCCCAAGTTTTTGAGATTTTCACAATCCTCAACTAGGTCTTTTATGATTGCTTTTACATATGGACAATGATTGCAAATAAACATTATTAGTGTACCGTTTTCACCTTTGATATCATCAAGTGATAATATAGTGTTTTCAATAGACTTTAATTTAAACTCAATTGCATGAAGATTAAAATCACATATTGGAGTTTTTGTTAATGCCATGTTAAAATAATATATAAATTATGTTTTACGATTTAAAAGATAAAAAACTAAAAAACTCTGGCGAAAATTGGGTAGCACCTAATGCAGTAATAATTGGAGATGTAACCTTAGAAAAAAATTCTAGTATTTGGTTTAATGCTACTCTAAGGGGAGACATAGAAAATATTTGTATTGGAGAAGGCTCCAATATTCAGGATGGCTGTGTTTTACATACCGACCCAGGATGTCCTTTAAAAGTTGGAAAGAATGTTACGGTGGGACACTTGGTTATGCTTCATGGATGTACAGTCGGAGATAATAGTTTAATAGGAATCGGTGCAGTAATTTTAAATAAAGCTAAAATTGGTAAAAATTGTATTATAGGTGCAAAAGCACTAATTACAGAAAATAAGGTAATACCTGATAACTCACTAGTCATTGGCTCACCGGGAAAAATAATCAGAGAAGTAACAGAGGAAGAAAAAAAAGCGGTTGAAGAAAATACTAAACATTATCAAGATAATTGGAAAAGATATACTGAGTCAATTTTTTAATACCTAAAATGAAGACTCTATCAAAATTTCTAGTAATTTTTTTTTTTTTATTTTTATTTAACAAATCAGTCCATGCAAATGTTACTTACAAGGAAATTTTAGACAATCCTACAGATCTAGAGTTAAATTTAAATTATGCAAAGCAACAAGAAAAAGCAGGTAATATTAAGTCTACAATTGCAACTTTAGAAAGACTGAGCACTCTTTATCCAAAAAACTCTGATATCAAGTTATACTTATTATCAATTTTACTGAGAATGGACTCTAAAATAAAAGTTGATTTTATGGTAAAAACAATGATTGAGGATCCAAATACGTCTGATGAAACAAAAACTTTAATTACCAAACTTCTTTCAGATAATAAATTTAAAGAAAAAAAACAGAAACAATGGATAGCATATTTGGATCTCAAATATTCTCAAACTGAAGAAGATAATATTAGCGGTAGAACTAAATCTGGACAGTTAGCTAAAAGCAATGGGACAACTGACTCTCAGGTACCATTTCCAGTAAATGATAGTAGGCTAACGTTAGAGTACGATAAAACTCATGTTAGGGGTTCCTCTTTAACTTTAGGAAGAATACTTAGTGATAGTTCATCAATATTTATGAGTCTTGGATCAAATTTGAATACTAATCACAAAAAATTAAAAGGAGAAAGTGATGTTCATTCTGGATCTTTAAGTTATTTTAAAGCATTTAAAAATCACTTTGTTTCTCCTTATATATATTACAACAAATTCAATTACAGAATGCAAGAGGACTACCAAAGTAAAGGTTTGGGAGTTAATAATACTTATGTATTAAATGATAACTTTAATTTAAATTATGCATTAAGTTATTCTGACAGTAAATATCACTCTAAACCATCCCCACTAGACTCCCAAGGAAACCAAGTTTTTGTTGATGCAGGCGACCTAAACAATAATGAAGTTTATTCTACTAGTGCGAGGTTAAATTATAATGTTTCAAATAAAACCCAAATAAGCTCAAAGTTAATTTACAGTAAAACTGAACATTCAAAAAAATACGGCAGTTATAATTCTGGAGGATTGAATATAATGTTTGCAAGAGTTTTACCATTTGGAACATTCCAGGTA
>CACIDN010000031.1 GCA_902585415.1 uncultured Pelagibacteraceae bacterium | reverse complement strand
AACTATCCAATTCTTATTGACGAAGAAGGCGGAAGAGTTAATAGACTTAAAAAAATAATAGATACCAAATTACATTCTTCAAAATTTTTTGGTGATATGTATAAAAAAAATAAAAAAAAATCACTTCTTTATTATAAAATTTATATTGATCAAATAAGCTATTTATTAAACAACTTAGGTATAAATATTAATACTGTGCCTGTTCTGGATATAGCTCGAGAAAAAACCTCTAAAGTAATAGGTGACAGATCATTTTCGAAAAATAAAAAAATAGTTGATCTTTTTGGTAATTTTACTATTGATCAATTTCATAAGAATAATATAGCAACTGTAATTAAACATATACCAGGTCACGGTTTAGGCAAAGTTGACTCACACTATAAACTACCAATTGTAAACAATAGCAATCAATATTTACTAAAAAATGATTTTTTGACGTTTAAAAATAAAAACTCTCTTTTTGCTATGACTGGTCATTTACTTTTTAAAAAAATTGATAATCAAAATTCTGTAACTCATTCAAAAAAAATAATTAAATTAATAAGAAATAAAATAAAATTCAAAAATTTAATAATGTCAGATGATATATCAATGAAAGCTTTACCATATGATATTAAAACTAATGTTATTAAAGCATTTACCGCAGGTTGTGATTTAGTTTTACATTGTAATGCTAATCTAAGAGAAATGTATATAGTTGCAGAAAATTCACCAAAATTAAGTAAATTTATAATAAAAATTACAAATAAATATTATAAGCTAGTGTCCAATGGAGAATCAAAATTCAACTGATAGTTTTCAGGTAAATTTAGATCAATTTAATGGTCCTTTAGATTTACTTTTAGATTTGGCAAAATCACAAAAAGTTAATTTAGAAAATATATCAATAACCTTATTAGCTGATCAATTTTTAGAATATATTAATAAGGTTAAAGATATTAATTTAGATATTGCATCAGAATATTTAGTTATGGCAACTTGGCTTGCGTATTTAAAATCAAAATTATTACTTCCTATAACAGATGAAGAAGAGTTTAAAGTTCATGAAGTTGCTGAAAGATTAAAATTACAATTAAAAAAATTAGAATTAATAAGATTGCTTTCTGATCAAATGCTTAAGAGAAAAAGACTTGGAAAAGATATTTTTGTAAGAGGTATAAAAGGTAGAATTCGTTCTATTTATAGTTCTAAATATTCACTATCTCTATACGAACTTTTAAAAACTTATTCTACAATAGTTATGCAAAAGGATTTTCAAAGAATGAACATTCCAAAACTACCTGTTTGCACAACAGAAGAGGGTATAAAGTTAATTAAAAGTATTATAAAAAAGCTGGAAGATTGGAAAAATCTCGAAGACATTATTCCAAAAGCTTATAAAAAATCAAATTTTAAAAAAACTGGCTGTGCTAGTATTTTTGCTGGTTCATTAGAATTAGTAAAAGAGGGGACTGTCATTTTAAAACAAGACAAATTATTTGATGAGATTTATATTAAACAAAAATGAAGAACGAAAAGAAAAAAAATAACGTAATTTCATTTCCCAGCCAATTATCAACTGGTGAGAGGGAAGTTGAAGCAATTTTATTTGCTGCCGCAGAACCATTAGAAATAGAAACTATAGAAGATAGAATTTCAAAAAAAGTAGATGTAAAGAAAATTTTAAAAAAATTAGAGGATATTTATAAAAATAGAGGCATTAATTTAGTTTGCATCTCAAACAAATGGTCATTTAGAACTGCGTCAAATCTCTCATCTCTAATGTCCAAGCAAAAAACAGTTGAGAAAAAACTTTCAAAGGCCGCTATTGAAACACTATCAATTATTGTCTATCACCAACCAGTTACTAGAGCTGAAATAGAAGAAATAAGAGGCGTTGCCTTTGGTACAAATACTCTAGATATTCTAATGGAGCTTAATTGGGTAAAACCAATGGGTAGAAAAGAAATTCCAGGCAAGCCAATACAGTATGGAACTACAGAGGATTTTTTGAGCCATTTTAATTTGCAAAAATTATCTGATTTACCAACTGTAGATGAGTTAGGATCAGCAGGATTAATTGACAGCTCAACAATTGATTCATCTATATTTGGAACTGGAAAATTTTATAAAGAGAAACAAGATGAGAAAAAAGAAAATATTTATTCTAATATTGACGAAATGCTCAATAGCACCTTAAATGATGACACTAAAGACTAAAATTCTACTTTAAAATAAGTAATAAAGAGGTTATATATATTTTATGGGTATAAGTTTTTGGCAAGTAGCAATTGTAGTTGTTTTAGTAGTTCTTCTATTCGGGAGGGGAAAAATCTCGAGTTTGATGGGCGATGTTGCAAAAGGCATTAAAAGTTTTAAAAAAGGCATGGCGACTGACCCTACAGATGAAAAGCCAAAAAATATTTCAGAAAATACCGAAGATAACAACAATCAAGATTCTTCAAATAAAGAATAAAAATGCCACAAATTGGCTGGTTAGAACTTATTATAATAATCGGTCTTTCAATTGTAATAATTGGTCCTAAAGACTTTCCTATCGTACTGAAAAAAATAGGAACTTGGTTTGGTTCAGTCAAAAGAT
>CACIDN010000030.1 GCA_902585415.1 uncultured Pelagibacteraceae bacterium | reverse complement strand
AGAACTTACTATTATAACTTTTCCCTCAGAATGAGCTTTGTCAAACAACTTTTTATTAAAAGTAGTTTCTTTTTCCATAGAAATTGAGGAATAGATAACAAAAAACTGAACAAAAAATAATATTAACAATTTTTTTAACATTGCTCTTTATAACTAATCTAAAAAATGATTTCAATGGGTCAAAAAATCTCTTTTAAATTGATAAAATTAAAATTATAGTTTTTTTATGTACAAATTTTTATATATATTACTATTGATATTAATACCTTTTAAGTCATTTGCTGATAAGAATATGATGATCGGTTCCTTAGGTAAAGCTGAGGAGGTTAATCGTACAATTAAAGTTATCATGTATGATAATTATTATGAGCCAAATAATTTTAATATAAAATCTGGAGAAACAATAAAATTTGAAGTTATTAATGCTGGAGAATTAGTTCATGAATTTAATATAGCTAACGCAATGATGCACAAAAAACATCAACCAGAAATGGAAAAAATGGTTGAGAACGAAATTTTACTAGCTGACTCAATTGACAAAGACAAAATGAAAAAAATGGCTAAAATAGACAAATCAATGGGTCATTCTCATAGTAACAGCGTGCTGTTAGAGCCAAATGAAAAGGGTGATATTTTTTGGAAGTTTGAAAATGCAATAAATATTGAAATTGCGTGTAATGTTCCAGGACACTATCAAATTGGTATGGTTGCTAAAGTTAATATAGATAATTAATGCAAAAATCATCAGTATCGAGTTTTAACTGGACATGTAAACACACGTGGAATAGAAGTGCAAAAAACACTGCATGGTGTCTGCTAGGTTGTTCAATAGGCGACTTTGGCACAATCTTATTTTTTCAATTAACAAAAATTCCATTTCCAGTTTTAGGTATTATGACGTTAGCAATAATTAATGGATTAATTACAAGCATCATACTTGAAACAATAATTCTAATTAGACAAAAGTTAAGTTTTTCAAGAGCGTTTAATACAGCAATTGGCATGAGCTTTATTTCCATGATAAGTATGGAAATTGCAATGAATGTTACCGACTACTCTCTTACTGGCGGTGCAATACTAACTTGGTGGGTAGTACCAATTATGCTAATTGTGGGTTTTATAACACCTTGGCCATACAATTATTGGAGATTAAAAAAATATAATATTGCCTGTCACTAATTTAGTAGCAATAAGTGAGATCGAGCCACTGACTTAGGACATATGAGTTTATTTACCTCAAAGTCCTAATTATCTTTTGATTTTCACTAACATTCCACAACATTAATTAATTAGATATTATTTACTCTTTATTAAATATCTACATGTGAGATCTACTCTATGAAGCCATATATTTTGGCCTTTAAAATAATCATCTACAGCTTTTCTTACTCCGGTACATAGCCCATAATCATCAATATGTAATATTCCTCCTCGTGATAATTTCGGATAAAGAACCTCTAATTGTTTAACAGTAGTTTTGTAAATATCTGTATCCATTCTTAAAAAAGATATTTTTTTTGGAATATTTTTTAGATTATCTAGAGTATTAATGATGTCTCCTTTGACAAGATTATAGCTTTCATTATTATAACTATGATTTTGATTTATATTAGAAATAACATCTTGAATAGAAAAATACTTAGTTTTATCATTCTTTAAGTCAATATTCTTTTTTGTTTTATAATCTAAATCAAACTCGCTGATATTTTTTTGTTTAAAACCATCTTCGAAAGTATCATAACCCCAAATTTTTTTTTTCATCTGATATTTGCTTAAAAATTTTCCTATAAATGAAAGAGTAAATCCATTATAGATACCACATTCTACAAAGTCTCCCTCAACATTATTATTTTTAATGTATTTAATACTTTGTAAAATAGACCACAAATTAGCTTTAGAGGCTAAACAAATTTTTTCAAATTTATAAATTTCTTTACATTCTTCATCATTAAGCTCAACAATTTTGTCATGATTTCTGTCAACAAAGTTATTAATTCTCTTAATTTCATATCCGGAGAGTGAAATAATTCTTTTTAAAAATTTTTTAAAAAAATTTGTGTTATATTCAGTCGAACTTGCCATAATTATTTTGGTAGCGGGAAGTGGGATCGAACCACTGACCTCGGGCTTATGAGTCCCGCGCTCTAACCAACTGAGCTACCCCGCCATTAAATTCGTATTGATTTATACTACTTATTTTTTTTCGTTCAAACAAGAAATTAAGAAATTGCGTTTAATAGGGGTTTCTCTGTGGACCACCAGTGGACCACTATTGGACCAATATTTATTTTTTTAATAACTTTTTTTTGGCTACTTCAAACTCGTAACCACTCAAAGCTCCACTTTTATATTGTTCTTTTAGCTTATTTAATTCTTTGTCTGTGTTAAGGCATAACCAATTTGATGAAGGGTCAAACATTGGGGTTAAAATAGCTTTTCCAGAAACTAAATTTATTTGCCATTGTCTTATAGGTTTGTCATCATCTAAACTAATTAAATTTAAATTATTATTTACTAAACTAATTTTCTGGAAAAATAACCATATATTAGGTGACATTTCCTCTTTTGCAAAATTATTCCCATAAACGATATTGGTTTT
>CACIDN010000029.1 GCA_902585415.1 uncultured Pelagibacteraceae bacterium | reverse complement strand
TTATATAGACAATAATTATAAAAATGGTTTTGGTGTTGTTTTTGATGATATTGTAGCAGGAATTTTTACAACTATTGTATTATATATATTTATTATTATTTATGACAAATTCTAAAAAATTAATAAATTTATTGAAAAAAAAGAAACTTAAAATTAGTTTTGCTGAGTCTTGTACTGGTGGACTTATGTCAAGTATTATTACATCTAATAGTGGTTCATCAAAAGTCTTCGACCTAGGATTAGTAACATATTCAAATCAAGCTAAACAAAAAATACTTAAAGTTCCAAATAAAATTATCAAAAAATATGGTGCAGTTAGTGTTCAATGTTGTTTATCTATGGTTAATAATTTAAGTAAAATAAGTAATAGCCATATAAATATTTCCATCACAGGAATTGCAGGTCCAAAAGGTGGTACAAGAGAAAAGCCTGTTGGTTTGGTGTTCATAGGATTAAAATTTAAGAGGAAAATATTTATAAAAAAGTATTTATTTAAGAATAAAACTAGGAATAATTTTCAAAAAATTACTGTAAATACAGTTTTAAAAATAATTTTATCTATTATTAAATAGCTCCTCTGCTCTTTTTTGAAAAGCATCAGCTATTTTATCTAAGCCATATTTAAAAGATTTTGCCATAAGAATATCGAGAAATTTATTTTTTAGTTGAAAATCAACATCAAATGAAACTTCTGTTAATTTGCCTATTTTTATAAATTGCCATTTATTATCAAGATATTTTAGGGGACCATCTATATTTTTGACAAGTATAATATCGTCTTTTTTAATATATTTTACATCACTTTTGTAAGTATCTTTAAATGGTCCTTTACCAATTGTTAAATCTGCGATGATTAATTGATCATCATTATTTAATTTTTTTTCATAAATTTTTGCACTCAAACAATAAGGAATAAATTTCGGATAATCTTCAATATTTAATACAAGATTAATTAGATCTTCTTTTGAACAATTAATGGTTCTCTTTACTGATGCTTTTGGCATTAATTAGTTTTCTATTTTTCTTTAAAAGAGCAAAATCTTCGTCAGCATGATATGAAGATCTGGTCAGTGGTGATGACGACACTAATAAAAATCCTTTTGCTTTAGCAATGGTCTCTAGTTCTTTAAATTCAATGGGATCATAATATCTTTGTAAAGGAAAATGTTTTACTGATGGTTGTAAATATTGACCTATAGTTAAAAAATCAACTCTAGCAGATCTCAAGTCATCCATTACTTGAATAATTTCATCTTTAGTTTCACCCATTCCAACCATAATACCAGATTTTGTAAAAATATTTTCATCAACTATTTTTGCATTTTTTAGTAACTCAAGTGATGCAAAATATCTAGAACCCGGTCTAACTTTTAAATACAAACTTGGGACAGTTTCGATATTATGATTAAATACATCTGGTTTTGCGTCTAAAACTTTTTTATAAGCGTCACCTTTTCTGAGAAAATCAGGAGTTAAAACTTCAATAGTTGTATATGGATTTACTTTCCTTGTTTCCATAATAGTATCATAAAAATGATTTGATCCACCATCGTGTAAATCATCTCTATCAACCGATGTTATGACAACATGCCTCAAATTAAGTTTTTGTACAGCAAGAGATATCTTTTTTGGTTCTAAACGATCTAGTTTATTTGGTCTACCTGTTTTTACATCACAAAATGCACACGCTCTTGTGCAAGTATCTCCCATAATCATGAATGTTGCATGTCTTTTGCTCCAACATTCAGTAATGTTTGGGCAATTGGCTTCTTGACAGACTGTTACTAGGTTATTTTGGTTTACAACGCTTTTGGTTAAAAAAAATTCACGACTGTTGATAAGTTTTGATCTAATCCATTCAGGTTTTTTCTTTATTGGATTAATAGGGTTCTTTTGTTTTTCAGGATGTCTAATTTTACTCATTTTTAATTATATAAACTGTTTCACCTTTTTTACCTAATAAAAATTTGTCACGTAACAAAATCTCAATATAATCAGTATCTATATTACCACTTAAGAGATTATTTGATTTTTCTAATTCTTTAATTTCTTGTTTGATTAATTTCTTTTCGTTTTTAAGGTTATTTAAATATTTTCTTTTTTCAAAATTTGAAAATAAACCTCTATTTCCACCAAGAAGATTTAAAATGAAGTATAAAATTAATAAAAAAGGAATAATAAATATAAGTTTGTTCTTAATATTTTTTGTCATTTTAATTTCGCCATATTATTTTTATTAGATAACTCTTGCTCTATTCTTAACAATTGATTGTATTTTGCAACTCTTTCTGATCTGCATAGAGAGCCCGTTTTTATTTGAGAGGAATTTGTTCCTACTGCTAAATCAGATATAAATGTGTCTTCAGAATCACCTGATCTATGAGAAATAATTGTTTGATATCCAATTTTTTGAGCAAATTTAATTACTTCTAATGTTTCTGTTACGGTGCCTATTTGATTAAGTTTTATTAAAATTGAATTGGAGGATTGATTTAAAAAACCTTTTTTTAATCTTTGTAAGTTTGTAACATACAAGTCATCACCAACTATCTGAACAGTTTTTTCTCTTTTTGTTAACTCAGACCATGCTTTCCAATCATTTTCAGCAAATGGATCCTCAATTGATTTTATTTTAAATTTCCTAATAATTTTCAAGTAACTTTCTATAGATTTTCTTACAGACATATATTTATTAGAATGTATTGAGTAATTACCATTTTTATATAGTTCGTTGGCAGCAACGTCTAAACATATAGAAACATCCTTCCCATTCACATAGCCTGACATTTTAATTGACTTTATTATTAAATTTAAAGCATCTTCATTT
>CACIDN010000028.1 GCA_902585415.1 uncultured Pelagibacteraceae bacterium | reverse complement strand
TCTTACTTTCGAATTTAAAAAAATATAAATTAACAATATGAAAACTGTAATAGTTGGTTCAGGATTTGGTGGTTTATCAGCTGCTTTGAGACTTAAAGCTAAAGGACATGATGTTACTTTAATTGAAAAACATAAAGATTTAGGTGGTAGGGCGAGAGTTTTTGAAAAAAATGGTTTTAAATTTGATGCTGGACCTACTGTGATTACAGCGCCTTATTTGATTAATGAATTATTTCAATTGTTTGGAAAAAAGGCAGAAGATTATTTAAATATTAAACCATTGCAAACTTGGTATCAATTTGTATTCGAGGATGGTTATAAATTTGATTATTCTGGGGATGAGAAAGAAATGAAGAGACAAATCTCGGAGGTTTCTAATGAAGACGTAGATGGATATTTAGATCTAGTAAATTTTACTAAAAGAATTTTTGACAAAGGATATATGGAACTTTCTGATGTGCCTTTTAATAAACCTTTTTTTATGCTTAAACAAATTCCATCTTTGCTAAAACTGAAAAGTTATAAATCTGTTTACTCACTTGTTTCTTCATTTGTCAAAAATGAAAAGCTAAGAAGAATATTTAGTATGCATCCACTTTTAGTAGGAGGAAACCCTTTTACAACAACATCTATATACGGATTAATATTGTATCTAGAAAAGAAATGGGGAATTCACTACTCCATGGGTGGCACAGGTAATATTGTTAAAGGCTTAGAAACTTTAATGATAGAAGAAAATATAGAAGTAATTAAAGGAGTAGAGGTTAAAAGAATTATTGAGGAGAATAAAAATATAAAGGGTGTTGAATTAAATAACGGTGAAAAAATATTAGCAGATAATGTTGTTTGTAATGCTGATCCACCAGGAGTTTATGAAAAATTATTAAATAAAAAAAAAGGAAATTTATTTTTTAATTGGAAAAGAAATAGAATGGATTATTCAATGGGTTTGTTTGTTTATTATTTTGGAACAAAAAAAGTTTATAACGATGTAGAGCATCATACTATTAAATTTGGAAATAAGTACAAAGAACATCTTGATGATATATTTAATAAAAAAAAACTAAACGATGATATAAGTTATTATTTGCATAGACCAACTGCCACAGATAAATCAATGGCTCCTGAGGGAAATGATTGTTTTTATGTTTTGGTGCCTGTTCCAAACAATCAATCAAATATTAATTGGTCTATAGAAGGAGAAAAAATTAAAAAACTTGTAGTAAGAAAAATGCAGGATGATTTATTGCCAGATCTCGAAAAAAATATAGTTGAGGATTTTTATTTATCTCCTGATTATTTTGAAAATGATTTAAATACAAAGTTTGGGTCAGGTTTTTCAATCCAACCGAAATTTACTCAATCTGCATACTTTCGTTTTCACAACAAGTCAGAAATTTACAAAGGATTATATTTCGTTGGTGCAGGTACTCATCCTGGTGCAGGAGTGCCTGGTGTACTATCTTCTGCTAAAGTATTAGATAAAATATTGTAATGTCAAACAACCTAATCTCAACTCATGCGAAATCATTTAGTTGGGCAGGTTTTTTTTTAGCGAAACATACATTCGAAAATGGATCGAGTCTTTATGATTTTTGTAGAACCTTAGATGACATAGCAGATGAAAACACCTCTTTGGATTCAAAAAAACAAAAATTTAATAAAATCAAAAAAGATTACATTGAAAGAAACTTCGAAAATCCTTTGATTAAGAATATTTACAATCTTATTAAGAAATTCAATATTTCAGAAAAAGTAGTTCTGGATCTTTTTGACGGTATTGAATCTGATATTAAAGAAAGTATTGAATTTAAAACTAAGCGGGAGCTACTTGTGTATTCATACAGAGTTGCTGGTACAGTGGGACTAATGATGGCAAAAATACTAAAAGTAGATTCAAAAATTGCACTTAGATCCGCGGTAGATCTTGGCATAGCAATGCAGTTAACTAATATAGCAAGAGACGTTATAGAGGATAGTGGTAGAAATAGAAAATATATTGATCATGATTTTATAAAAATTAAAGAGACATTAGGTATAGCTGAACTATTTTATAAAAGCTCTTTTAAATCGATAAAAGAAATTCCTCTGATAAATAGATTTGCAATTTTGGTTGCACGTAGAGTTTATAGAGAAATTGGAAATAATATATTAAGAAAAAAAGATTTGGAAAATTATAATAAATCTGGAAAAATTTTTGTTAATAAAATTGGCAAATTAAAACAGACTATATTTAGTATATTTGATCTATTTATATTAATATTCTCTAAATCATATATTCATTTAACTAATGAAGAACATATGGAAATTGGTAAGGAAATTAATTTGAATGAAAGATTTTGATTACATTATTATTGGAGGCGGATGCGCTGGCTTATCTCTGGCGTATGAATTAGATGCTAAAAACAAGTTGAAAGATAAAACTCTTGCTATAATAGAGACAAGGGGTGACTATAAAAGAGATAAGACATGGTCATTTTGGAAGGTTATGGATCACAATTTTGAGGATTGTGTTATCAAAAGTTGGGATAATTTTTCAGTAAATACAGAAACAGGCCATCACGAAGTTAAAAATAAAGACTACCCTTATCAAACTATTGATAGCGGCCTTTTTTATGAAAAAATTCTTAAACGAATAAGTTTAAATAAAAATATTAAATTTTACAAAAATACTGAGAATCTTAATATTCAAAACTCTATAATATTCAATAGCATTCCACCTAAAAGTAATAGTGAGTTAAACCTTTGGCAACACTTTAAAGGTGTGGAAATAAAAACAGAAAAAAATATTTTTGATGATGAAATTTTTAATTTAATGGATTTTAATTGTGATCAAAGAAAAAATGTTCATTTTTTTTACACTCTTCCTTTTGCAAAAAATAAGGCATTAATTGAAACAACCTGGCTGTCTAAACTAAACAACA
>CACIDN010000027.1 GCA_902585415.1 uncultured Pelagibacteraceae bacterium | reverse complement strand
TATTTGTATTTTAGGAAAAAAAATTATTGATGAAATATATAAGCACAAGAAGCAGTTCAGAAAGCTTAGCTTTTGAAAGTGTCTTTATTAAAGGACTTGCTGATGATGGTGGACTTTTTTTACCAGAGAAAGATTATAAATTTGATGAAAAAGATTTGTCAAAACTACAAAGCATGAGTTATTATGAGCTCGCTACTGAAATCGTTTACAAATTCACTGGAGATTTCATTGAAAAAGATAATTTATACGAATTAGTTAAAAAATCTTACTCATCTTTCAGATCAGAAGAAGTTGTAAAATTAAGAAAAGTTGGAAATTTCAATATATTAGAATTATTTCATGGGCCAACATTAGCTTTTAAAGATATCGCTATGCAATTAATTGGTAATTTTTACGAATATTATCTGTCAAAAAACAAAAACTTTATAAATATAATAGTTGCAACTTCCGGCGACACTGGAGCAGCTGCAATAAACGCAATAAAAGGAAAAAAAAATCTTAATATTTTTGTTCTTCATCCACATAATAGAATTTCATCGGTTCAAAGAAGAATAATGAGTACTGTTAAAGAAAAAAATGTTTTTAATATAGCCATTGAAGGTAATTTTGATGATTGTCAAAACCTAGTTAAAGCAATGTTTGTTGACCAAAATTTCTCAAAAAAGATTAATATGTCCGGCGTTAACTCAATAAATTGGGCTAGGATAGTAGCACAGACAGTATATTATTTTTTTTGTTTCTTTTCATTAAAATCTGAAAAATTAAATTTTTCTGTTCCTACTGGAAACTTTGGGGATATTTATGCAGGATATCTAGCAAAAAAAATGGGTTTACCGATAGATAAATTAATAGTTGCAACTAATCAGAACGATATATTGCACAGAGCAATTTCTAAAGGTGATTATACATCAAAAAAAGTTTCTGAAACTTTTTCACCTAGCATGGATATACAACTTGCTAGTAATTTTGAGAGACTTATATTTGAGATACAAGGACGTAATTCAGACAAAACAAAAAATATAATGGCTAAAATAAAAGAGAATAATTACAAATTAGATGAAAATTCTTTAAATAAAATTAATAAAGATTTTTTATCCGAAAAACTCAGCGAGGATGAAACAATAAATGAAATAAAGGAAGTATTTAAAAATCATAATATAGTTTTAGATCCACATACAGCTATAGGTTATGGAGTTGCAAAAAAACTTAAACAAGACAATAGCTGTATAATCTTATCGACTGCACATCCTAGTAAATTTCCAGAAGCTATTAAAAATGCACTAGGGAAAAATGAAGAACTTCCCCCAGAATTAAGAAATGTATTAAAAGAGAAAGAAAAATTTGAGATTTTAGAAAATAGCTTAGATCAAGTAAAAAATTATATTTTAAAAAAAATAGATGAAATTAAAAATTAACGAAAAACTTCCAGATTGTGAAGTTTTTCAGCTCATTAATGAAGAACCAGTAAAAATTAAAATTTTCAGTTTATTTTCAAAAAAAAAGATTATTTTATTAGGAATGCCGGGAGCGTTTACTTCAGTTTGTTCTGCAAAACATTTACCAAGTTTTATTAACCTTTCAAAAAAATTTTATGAAAAAGGAATTGACCAGATTTTTTGTATTGCAGCAAATGATCCATTTGTAATGAATGCATGGGGCAAAATAAATAAGGTTGAAAACAATATTATGATGTTAGCTGATCCTTTTCTAAATTTTACAAAGTTAATAGGAGCAGAAGTTGACAAGTCGGGGAGGGGACTTGGCTTAAGGTCAAATAGATATACAATGCTAATTGACAATTTAAATGTTTTACAAATTCAAGAAGAAAAAGAGACCGGAGTTTGCGACATCTCAAGTGCTGAGAATTTTTTCAAATTATTATAAGCCAGCTTCTTTTCTGGCTAATAAATCAACTTCATTATTCATATCGTTATCTGAGTGAGCTTTAATCCAAACCCACTCTATAGAATTCATAGAAGTTAAATTATCTAATTCAAGCCACAAATCTTTATTTTTAACATCTTCTTTTTTTGATGTTTTCCATCCATTAATCTTCCATTTTGTTATCCATTCAGTTATTCCCTGCTTTACATATTTAGAGTCTGTATAAATTTGAATCTTGTCTTTCGTACTAATATATTTTAATGCTTTTATAGTAGCTGTGAGTTCCATTTGATTGTTTGTTGTTATATCTTTTGAGCCTTTCAAAATTTTTTTTTCATTATTCTTAAAAATTATTGCAGCCCAGCCTCCCTTCCCAGGATTTCCAATACATGAACCGTCTGTATAAATTTTAATCATTATTTAATATAAGAGCTAAAAGAATTAATTTTTTTATGAAAAGCTAATTTTTGAATATATTCTCTTGGATCCTTTTTTTTTATAATCGCTGATTTTGGGGTATTTATATAGTCATAAGATCTAGTAGCAAGATATCTAAGTGCAGATCCTTTACAAAGTATATTTAAAGAATCTTTCTCTTTTTTTTGTAATTTTCTTATCGTTTCGTAACCCTTAATCAATTGCAAAGTTTTACCTTTGTCATAGTAAAAAGTTTTTTTTTTCATATTGAAACATAAGGCGTTTATGCATGTAGCTAATTCGTAAGCCTCAAAGTCATTTGATGAAAAATAAAAATCAATAAACCCTAAAAATTTTCCTCTATGAAAAAATATATTATCTATAAATAGATCACCATGTATTATATTTTTGGGCAATGTTTTTGGCCACTCTTGCTTAATTTCCATAAATGTATTTTGCATCTCCAAAACCAAATTTTTTGAAAGTTTATTAATTTTATTTTTATTTATACCGTCTAATAAATTTTTTATTTTAAGGGGGGAAAAAGAATTTTTCCTGTATAATTTAATTTTTCTTGAGGCTTTGTGCATTTTACCGATATTTTTACCTATCACGTATAAATCCTTTTTTTTTAATTTTTT
>CACIDN010000026.1 GCA_902585415.1 uncultured Pelagibacteraceae bacterium | reverse complement strand
AGTATAATAATTGTTGGAGGTTTAACTAGACTTACTGACTCAGGTCTATCTATAACAGAGTGGGAGTTATTCAAAGGATTTCTGCCTCCCATCTCAAATTCTGATTGGGAAAATTATTTTAGCCTTTATAAACAAATACCAGAATATAAGCTACAAAACTTTAATATGAATCTAACTGAATTTAAAATAATTTTTTGGTGGGAGTGGATACACAGATTCTTGGGTAGATTGATAGGTTTATGTTTTTTAATACCATTAATTTACTTTGTCTTCAAAAATGGAATAAAGAAAACTAAACCATTATTTTTTATTTTTTTATTAATTTGCTTTCAAGGAGTTTTAGGATGGTTTATGGTTAAAAGCGGGCTTATAAATAGAATTGATGTAAGTCATTTTAGATTATCAATGCATTTAACCACTGCTTTTATAATTTTATCCCTAATTTTGTGGCAAATTTTCAAACATAAAAAAATATATATAAATGAAAATCATTTTATAAGATATAATTTACCTTTAATTTTTTTATTGAGTATTTTTTTACAGATAATATGTGGAGCTTTTGTGTCTGGAATGGATGCAGGAAAAATTTATAATACTTGGCCTTTGATGGGCAATAGTTATTTTCCTAATGATAATAATTTCTATAATTTGTTTTATATAAATGCACTAAGTGATCCATCTTTAGTTCAATTCATACATAGAAATCTAGCATATTTTATATTGTTTATTTTTATTTTAATTTCTTATTTTGTTGTTAGTAAAAAATTGTCTAAGTTCTATAATATATTAAAGCTATTAGGAGTAGCTTTATTATTGCAAGTTATATTAGGAATTTTAACAATCTTAAGTGGTGCACAAATGTTATTAGCATCAATGCACCAGATAAGTTCTATAATTTTAGTAAGCTTTAGTATCTATCTTTTGTTTATTAATAAAAAAATTAACTAACAGCTTTCAAGCTAGGTTTACCGGACGCATCTAGTGCTTGTTTCAAATCAGCAATAATATCATCAGGATGTTCAATCCCAATAGATAATCGCACGTATCCAGGTGTTACTCCAGCTGCCAACAACTCTTCATCTGTTAACTGACTATGTGTTGTCGTAGCTGGGTGTATAGCTAAACTTCTTGCATCCCCAATATTTGCAACATGGTAAAACATTTTTAGAGCTTCTATAAATTTTTTACCAGCTTCAACACCACCTTTTACCTCTATACCAATCAAAGCACCGTTACCACCTGAGAAATATTTTTTTGTTCTATCACCAACTTCTCCTTTATGAAGAGTAGGATATATTACTCTTTCAACATTTTTATGTTTAGTTAAAAAATCAACTACTTTTTCAGCGTTAGAACAATGTTGTTTCATTCTTAATGGTGCAGTTTCTAATCCTTGTATAATTCCCCAGGCATTGTCTGGTGCTAAAGGAGCACCCAAGTCACGAAGTAAACAAACTCTTGCTCTCACTGCAAAGGAAACATTTGCACCAGTAAGTTGCGGTACCACTTCCCCCCATTTTGCACCACCATAACTCATATCCGGTTCGTTAAATAACGGTTGTCTTTTTGGATCTGCAGTCCAATCAAAATTTCCACCATCAACTAAACAACCGCCAATTACAGTTCCATGACCACCAATAAATTTTGTTAGAGAATGCACTACCACAGCTGCACCATGGTCTAATGGTTTACAAATAATTGGTGCTGCAGTATTATCCATAATTAGAGGTATATTATGTTTTCTACCAATATCAGAGACTTCTTTAATTGGAAAAACTCTTAAAGCCGGATTAGGTAACGTTTCAGCATAAAAACATCTTGTTCTTTCATCTATTACCTTCTCAAAATTTTTTGGATCGGAGGGGTCTGCGTATCTAACTTCGATACCAAGTTTTTTGAGAGTATGTGTAAATAAATTGACTGTTCCACCGTACAAATCTGTAGAACTAACAAAATTGTCTCCTGCTTGGCAAACATTTACAATTGCAAAAGTAGATGCTGCTTGTCCTGATCCTACAGTTACACAAGCTAAACCATTTTCAATTGCTGCTACTCTTTTTTCAAGCACATCATTTGTTGGATTCATAATTCTCGTATAAATATTTCCAAACTCCTTCAATGCAAAGAGGTTTGCTGCATGCCCAGTATTATTAAATTGATATGATGTAGTTCTATAGATCGGAACAGCTACTGCCGTAGTTGCGGGATCACTTCTATATTCACCGCCATGTAAAGCTATCGTTTCTGGATTTTTTGATTTACTCATATATTACTCCTATTTTTGTATATTTGGTTATAACGTGTTCACAATAAAGTTTAATGCCCATTTAAAAACTGTTTTAGCGTATCATAGTGAGAATGTATAAAACAAGCTAAATATAATAAATTGACAATATAATATTATTAAGTATTAATCCGCATCAAATGACTAAGTTTGTTAAAAAAAACGAAATCAATTCAAAGTGGTATGAAATTGATGCTAAAAACGCTGTGGTTGGAAGATTAGCAACAATTATTACTAAAATACTTAGGGGTAAAAATTCAGCTAAATATACACCACATATAGATCATGGTGATTTTATCGTTATTAAAAATATAGAACATATTAAATTTACAGGTAATAAATTCAGAGACAAGAGGTATTATAAACACACAGGCTATCCAGGAGGGATTAAAGAAACTTCTCCAGAAAAAATACATGAAAAGAAACCAGACGCTATATTAAAATTAGCTGTTAAGCGAATGTTACCTAGTGGGCCACTAGCCAAAAAACAACTTTCTAAATTAAAAATATATACAGGAGATAGTCATCCTCATTCTGCTCAGAATCCCACAGTAATAAACATACAAGAATTGAATAACAAAAATATAATTAGAAATTAGTATGGAATTAAACAATCAAATAGATAACTCAATCTTCAAAGACAGCAAATATTCTACAGGAAGAAGAAAAAAATCAATAGCTAAAGTTTGGATAAAAAAAGGATCTGGTAAAATTATTATTAATGGTAAAAATTACAAAGATTACTTTAAAAGAGTTAATCATAAAAGCGAATTAAT
>CACIDN010000025.1 GCA_902585415.1 uncultured Pelagibacteraceae bacterium | reverse complement strand
TCCAAATGCGTGACCAGCCCCATAAGTAACATATAAGATATCTGTAAGAGCATCTGCTACCTCTTTTAAGTCTTTTTTCTTTATGGCTTCTTTAAATTCGTTAAGTTCCTCTTCAATTAGATTGATTCTTAAATTATTAATATTGTCACTGCTTAAACTTGATTTTTTTTTTATTTCTTGACCAAATGTTCTCATAAATAATTCTACTTTTTTAAAATTTGTCATAGGTCTCCTATATGATTCTTTTATTTTTTAATGTATAAGAATAATATAATTATCCAAATGAAATTTAGAAAAGAGTTTGATAGTATTGGAAAAATCAAAGTTCCATTAGACAAATATTGGGGAGCATCAACACAGAGATCAAAAAAATTTTTTGATATTGGAGAAATTTATGTACAAAAAATACTTATAAGATCTATAGCAATTATAAAAAAGGCAGCAGCTAATGTTCACAAGAAAGAGGGGCAAATTCAACCAAAAATTGCTAATGCCATAATAAAAGCATCTAACGAGATTATATCAGGAAAGCTCCAGGAAAATTTTCCTTTAAAAGTTTGGCAAACAGGATCTGGGACACAAACCAACATGAATGTTAACGAGGTGATTTCTAACAGGGCTATTGAAATTTTAGGCGGTAGATTAGGATCAAAAATACCAGTTCATCCTAATGATCATGTTAACAAATCACAATCTACAAATGATGTTTTTCCTTCAGCTATGCATATCGCGGTTGCTTTGGAAACTCAAAATAAGCTAATTCCAAGTTTGAATCTTTTAAATAAAGAATTAAAAATAAAAGTAAAAAAATTTAAAAATATAATAAAAGTTGGAAGAACTCATTTACAAGATGCAACACCTCTTACACTTGGACAGGAATTTTCTGGTTATCAATCTCAATTAGAGGACTGTATAAATAGGATTAAAGGAGCTATTAATGAAATACATTTTTTGGCACAGGGCGGCACAGCTGTTGGAACCGGTATTAATACAAAAAAAGGATTTGATAAAAAAATTTGTAAAGAAATTAGTAAACTAACAAAAATAAATTTTAAACCATCAAAAAATAAATTTGCTGCTTTAGCTGCACATGACCCTATTGTAAATTTTTCAGGAACACTTAACACTGCAGCTGTATGTTTGCTAAAAATTGCAAATGATATAAGGTTTTTAGGTTCTGGCCCCAGAGCTGGTTATGGAGAGCTAAGTTTACCTGCTAATGAACCAGGTTCGTCTATAATGCCAGGAAAAGTAAATCCAACTCAATCTGAAGCTGTAACAATGGTCTGCGTAAAGGTAATTGGCAATCATACTGGTATAACAGTTGCAGGTTCACAAGGACAATTTGAACTAAATGTATTTAAGCCTTTAATAGCCCACAATATTTTGCAATCAATAGATCTTATATCTGACAGTGCAAAAAACTTTGCAATATATTGTGTTAAAGGAATCAAAGCAAATATAAATAAAATAAAAACGGATTTAGATAATTCTTTAATGCTTGTTACTGCTTTAGCTCCCAAAATTGGATATGATAAAGCAGCTAAAATAGCAAAAGACGCACATAATAATAATACTACATTAAAAGATGAAATAGTTAAAAATGATATTTTAACTGAAAAAGAGTACCACAAAATTGTGAATCCAAAAAAAATGATTCAACCAGAATAAAGTGTTATTAACTCATTAGTGAAGTTTTTGAACTCTATCCAGTTAGTAACCTTAATCAGCCCGTTATTGTAATTGAGTATTAAATTATCTATGTCATCATAAGATTTATAATTGTTATTATCAAATTTAATATTAATAATTTTTAAGTCTAAATTTGTAAAATTAACTAATATATCAACGTTGATTGATTTTAGATCTATCCTGTTTTTTTTGGAAATAACAAATTTATTATGAAATTTATTAACATTATGAATATCAAAATTTAACTTTCCTTTGAAAAACAGGTTATCTTTTTCCACATACAATTTTCCGTTTTCAATAATTAGATTTAAAATTTTATTATTATAAAAAATTGATTTACTTAAATCAATCTCATCACTTATGAATTTAGTGTTTAAAGTAACTTGATCAAAAAAATTATTATTACTTAAGTTATTTAGAAAAAGCTTCAACCTTCCATTAAATGCTTCGTTTAAGACAAATTCATTACTAATAATTTGTTGAAAAAATATTAAGTTTGAATTTAAATTTTTCATATTGAATTTATCAAGGCGTGCATTTATATCAAAACTAAATGGATTTAGATAAATTTTTCCCGAATATGTAAACTTATCATTCCCTATAGAGGAGTTTTTAGAAAATATATTTAATTCTTTATTTTGCAAATTATAAAATGTTGTAAATTTTGATCTATTTAAATTAACTGTTAATTTTCTATCTTGATTTAACTCGTCATAGAATGAATTATTTTCTATATTTAATTTAATCTTATTAAATTTTAAATTAGTAAATATTTCCTTGGTGTTATCATCAGCCTTCCAAAAAAATTTAAAAGGAATATTAAAGATTTCACTTTCTGATTTTAACAATTTTTGTTTTAATTTATAATTATAATAAATTTCAGATTTTTTAATATTAATTAAAGATATAGTGCTTCTAGCATTATCTTGAAAAAATAAATTCCCGTTTTTAATTTTTAAGGGAATTTCTGGAAATTCATTTTTAAAAAACTTACTAAAATATCTAAAGTCAGAGTTATCGATATAAAAATTAGCATTTATTAATTCTGTTAATTTTATTTCTAAATTACTATCCTTAAAAAAATTATTTTGTTTTATATAGATTTTCAATTCTTTAATCTGAGCCATTTCTTTTTGAAAATTTTCCCTTTCACTAAAAATTACTACATCCATAATTTTAAAATGAGGTGATGGTAAAATAGAGTATGATATATCTGATGATAACGAAAAATTTAAATTATGTTTTTTTTTTAAAATTTTTGTAAGGTAGTTTTGATCAGACTCATCATACAAAATACCAGGGAGTGTTAAATAAATTAAATATGAAAAAAAAATAATGCTAAATGTGAATGCAAGGTAATTTATTTTTAATCTCTCGAAATTAAATT
>CACIDN010000024.1 GCA_902585415.1 uncultured Pelagibacteraceae bacterium | reverse complement strand
CTGGTATTAAAATTCCAAATAAACCAGCTACAATCATATTTAATATCATAGAAATAGAAATAATTATTGATAAAACATAATCTTTAAACCACAATTGTACAATTAAAGCGCTGATAATTGCAAAAATTATCCCATTAAGAACCCCAATATTAAATTCTTTTAAGACAATCTTTAAAAAATTACTGTCAGTCAAATCATTTGTGGCAATTCCTCTTATTGTTACAGCTAAAGTTTGCATACCTGCATTACCACCCATTGAAGCGACTATTGGCATCAAAAATGCTAAAGCAACCATTTGTTCTATGGTTGCACCAAATTTACTAATTACCCAAGTTGCAAGAAAAGCAGTAAATAGATTTAATAGTAACCAATTAAAACGTCTTTGAGTTTTTTTTATAACTCCGTCTGTAATTTCTTCGTCTCCTACACCTGCCAATCTTAAGGTGTCTTCCTCAGCTTCTTCTTTTAAAACAGTCAATATGTCATCACTTGTTATCATTCCCACTAGTTTTTCATTTTTATCTATTACAGCTGCTGAGTTTAAATTATAGTTTTCAAATAATCTTCCAACCTCCTCTTTATCCATCTCTACTGGTATTGTCACTTGTGACTTTAGCATTATACTAATCATTTTTGTTTCTCTTGAAGTTCTTAAAACTTTAGATGAAGGAACTGTTCCGAGTGGTTTAAATTCACTATCTATAATATAAATTTCTAAAAATTGATCTGGTAAATCTCTGTTCTCTCTAAGATAATCAATTGTTTGACCCACAGACCAATTACTAGGAATAGCTGTGAACTCTCTTTGCATTATTCTAGCAGCCGTATCTTCGGGATAACTTAAACTTTCTAAAAGAACAAATCTATCTTTTGGGGGAAGCGAAGATAAAATTTGATTTTTATTTTCTTCATCTATGTTTTCTAATATTTTGATTGCATTATCTGACTCTAAATTTTTTAATATGAAAACAATCGACTCTGATGATAACATTTTTACTATTTCAGATTGGATATTTTCGTTTAATTCTACAAATATCTCAGGATTAATTTTAAAGTTGTTTAACTTAATTAAATTTTCACGGTCATTTTGGTTTAAATGTTCAATGATATCAGCAGCGTCAGCTGGATGCATTTCTTTGAATGAATTTGAAAGGAATTCAACATCGTTATTTTGAATTTTGTCTACAATAACTTTTATATATTCTTTATTAAATTCAAAATTTACTTTTTTATCTTTATTTTTTTTTAAAGTAGACATTTTTATAACTTTTAAAATTCATTAGAACTATTAATACAAAATACGTATAATACAATTTTTAAATGGATATAGAGATCAAAAAATCAATAAAAGCTGTGGATTACAAAATGGCAATTAATTTATTGGAAAAAAGAGTTAGAAATTTAGAGGTTAATAATGGAAAAGAATTAATATGGTTTTTAGAGCATAAGTCGATTTTTACTGCAGGAACAAGTTATAAAGAGAAAGAGATAATTAAAAAATCAATTAAGATATACAAAACAAATAGAGGCGGTAAAATAACATGGCATGGTCCAGGTCAAATCATTTGTTACATGGTCATTGATTTAAATAAAAGAAAAAAAGATATTCGAAAATTTATATCAGCAATAGAAAAAAGTATTATTCACACTTTAGAAGAAGTAAATATTAGATCCTTCAACGATAGAAAAAATGTTGGTATTTGGACAAATCACGAGAACAAAATTAAAAAAATTGCGGCTATAGGAATTCGTGTTAAAAGATGGATTGCATTTCATGGTTTTTCTATAAATTATTCTAATAGTTTAGAAGAATATAAAAAAATTATTCCATGTGGTATAAATGATAAAGGAATCGTAAACATAAATATAATTAAGAAAGTTAGTAAAACAGAAATTATAAGAAAATTGGAAAAAAATTTATTAAATTACCTAAATTATTAATCTTTTTTTATTTAAATAATTGTTAAAATAATCAGGTAGTTGAGCCTTAAAATTAAATTTTTTATTATTTATCATAAATTTTATTTTAAAAGCGTGAAGCATTAATTTTTTTTCATTTTTATTTTTATTTTTTATGCCGTTGTACTTACTATCACCAACTATAGAATTACCCATGTACGAAAGTTGTTTTCTTAATTGGTGTTTTCTTCCAGTAATAGGCATAAGTTCAACAAAACTAAATGAATTATTTGAACTAATTACATTATAATTAGTGATCGCTAGTTCTGTAATTTTTTTTTCTCTATCATATTTTACTAAATTTCCTCTTATCTCGCCTTTCTTATTTTTAAATATGCCATGACAGATAGCCAAATAAGTTTTGTGTATTTTTCTTAATCTAAATAATGAAGTCAATAACTTTGCACTATTATAATTTTTAGCAATAATCATAACCCCTGATGTTTCTTTATCTAAACGATGGACTGAGTAAGGTTTTGCATCTTTGAATAGGGTGCTATTAGAAAAAATATCTATTAAATTATTTTTAGATTTTGTGCCACCTTGAGAAGAAGTACCGGCCTTTTTGTTAATTACTATAAAATCATTATTATCTTCTATCAATGATTTTTCATTTTCATCTAAATTTTTTTTGGAAGGTTTATATACGATTCTTTTTTTTACTTTAAATTTATAATCAAAATTATAAAAATTAATTTCATCTCCTGTTTTAAGTTTATATGATGAGCTTGTTTTTTTTTTGTTCAATTTAATTTTTCCTTTTCTTATTGATTTTTCTAGTAAAGATTGAGGATATTTACCTATATTGTTTTTAACCCATCTATCTAAACGCATAGCTGTGTGAATTGGTTTTATTTTATAAGACCTATTCATTTATCTTAAATTGATTATACTTGAATTTGTTTTTTATTCTTATCTTCTGGTTTGAGATCTTCTTTTTTTTTCTTTTTAAATTTCCTCTTTGCTTCTACATCTCTGTCCACAAACTCAATAACTGCCATAGGTGAATTATCTCCATATCTATAACCTGCTTTAACTATTCTTGTGTAGCCGCCTGCTCTTTTTTCATATCTTTTTGATAAAGTGTTTAAGATTTTATTAGCATTTGTTTTATCTTGTAATTTAGAAATTAAACCTCGTATACTATTTAAATTTTTTTTTTTTCCTAAAGTTATTAGTTTCTCTGCTTGAGGCTTTATAAGTTTTGCTTTAGGTAAAGTTGTTATAATTTGCTCATATTTTATTAACGAATTAAGCATATTCTTTATTAAAGCTTTTCTGTGCTCAGATGTTCTATTTAACTTTTTATAACCGAGTTTATGCCTCATTTTTATATACTCTCTTCTAATTTTTTTGATAATTCTGCTATGTTATCTGGCGGCCAGTTAGGTATCTCCATTCCAAGATACAAAGACATGCCATTTAAGATTTCTTTTATCTCGTTTAAAGATTTTCTACCAAAATTTGGTGTTCTAAGCATTTCGCCTTCGGACTTTTGCACCAAATCACCGATATATATTATATTATCATTTTTTAAACAGTTCATAGATCTTACAGATAACTCAAGTTCATCAACTTTTCTAAGTAAATTTCTATTAAATTCAGGTTCTTTTGGTGTCTCTGTAATAGCAACCTCTTGGGGCTCATCAAAATTGACAAACATTGAAAGTTGGTCCTGAAATATTCTTGCTGAGTATGCTAGCGCATCCTCGGCAGAGATAGATCCATTTGTCTCTACTTCCATTATAAGTTTATCGTAATCCAACGCTTTACCTTCTCTAGCAGTACTTACTGAATAAGAAACTTTTTTAACAGGACTAAATAAAGAATCAATTGGTATTAAACCAAGAGGTGGTTCCTCCGGCTTATTTAAATCTGCAGAAACATATCCTTTTCCATTACCAACAGTCATTTCCATATGAAAGTGTGTGTTTTCATCTAAGTTACAAATTACAAGATCAGGATTTAATATTTCTATTTCATTAACTGGTGTAATATTCGATGCCTTAATTACACCTGGGCCTTTTGCATCCAGTATCAATTTTTTTGAACCCTCAGAGTTACTTTTTAATGCAAGAGATTTAACGTTCAAAACAATATCTGTAACATCTTCTCTAACACCTTTTATCGAAGTAAATTCGTGTAATACTCCATCAATTTGGATTGCGGTAACTGCTGTGCCTCGTATTGATGAAAGTAGTATTCTTCGTAAAGAGTTTCCTAATGTTAAACCATATCCTTTTTCTAAAGGTTCAGCTATTATTTTTGCGTATGATTTATCATCGCTTAAATTTATATCCAGTTTACCTGGTTTAATTAATGACTTCCAATTTTTAACATTTATTTCTGCATTCTCCATTAAACTCTCCTTTTTTTCGGTGGCCTTGTACCATTATGCGGCATTGGTGTAGTATCTTTAATTGATAAAATTTTAAATCCTCTGGCTTGTAAAGCTCTTAAGGCAGTTTCTCTT
>CACIDN010000023.1 GCA_902585415.1 uncultured Pelagibacteraceae bacterium | reverse complement strand
CAACCATCAACAACACATCCTATAGCTGGCCCATGTGACTCTCCCCACGTAGTAAAACGAAAAAACTTTCCAAAAGTATTAAATGACATTATTGTATTGTATAAATTATTTTGTTTAAATTATGAATCAAAAAAACTCTCAAGGACTAGATATTTGCTTTAAGGATGAGGATAATCCTTTTAAATTATTTAGAGAATGGTTTGATTTGGCCAAAGAAAAAGAGCCAAATGACCCAAATGCCTTAGCATTAGCTACTTCTGATAAGGATGGAAATCCTAATGTGAGAATGGTTTTATTAAAAGACTTTAGTGAGAAAGGTTTTGTATTTTATACAAATTTAAACAGTCCAAAAAGCAAAGCTTTGTTGGTGAACCCCAAAGCCTCTATGTGCTTTCATTGGAAAAGTTTACTTAGGCAAATTAGAATTTTTGGGTCAATTGAAAATGTTTCAGATGAAGAGGCTGATAATTATTATAATTCACGAAAATATGGTAGTAGAATAGGAGCCTGGGCGTCACAACAAAGTGCAACTTTAAAAAATAGAGATGAGCTATTATCATCTATAGAAAAATACAAAAAAAAATATCCAGACACAAATGAAGTGCCAAGACCTGAATATTGGTCAGGATGGAGATTAATTCCAAATGAAATAGAATTTTGGTTAGACGGAGAGAATAGGATTCATGAAAGGTTAAAATATAAATACGTTCAAAATAAATGGGATAAGTTTTTACTTAGTCCTTAAAAAGATCTTTCGATACTAAAAGATGTTAACTTTTTTAGAACATTCTTTTCTTCGCAATCTTTAATAACATTTAAAGAATTTGATGCTAGCGAAATAAAATAGTCTGCTTTTTTATAACATTCTGATATCACTTTATATTTTGTAATCAAATCTAATACAAACTTAAATTCAGTTTCATTACGTTGTTCTTTTTTAAACAATTTATTTAATTTTAATTTTTCATCCGAATTACATTTTTGGTTTAATATTATTATAGGAAGTGTAATTTTACCCTCAAAAAAGTCATTTCCAATTCTTTTCCCAAATTTTTGTATTTGAGAATTGTAGTCTAAAGTATCATCTGCAATTTGAAATGTTATCCCTAGATTTTTGCCATATGAGTCTAATGCATCCTTAATATTTTCTTTTTGCTGACCAATTATTGCGCCAACTCTGCTAGAAGCTGAAAATAGGGAAGCTGTTTTAGATGTAATTATCTTTAAATATGTTTCTTCTATAATATCTATTTCAGATTTATGTTGTAATTGTAATACTTCACCTTGTGCAATTTGAGCTGAAGTCGATGATAATAATTTTAAAATTTCAATGTTACCATCCTCCACCATCATTTCAAAACATCTACTTAAAAGATAATCCCCGACTAGAATTGAGGCGTTGTTTCCCCAAATTGATCTAGGAGTTTTTTTTCCTCTTCTAATTTCTCCATTATCAAGCACGTCATCGTGCATTAATGTAGCAGCATGAATTAACTCAACACATGCAGCAAGATTTACGTCTCTGCCACCTTTTGAATATCCACATAATTTTGCAGATCCTAAAGTTATTAAAGCCCTAAGTCTTTTTCCACCTGTGCTTAAGTTGTAAGTTGTCATCTTTTCTACCAAAGAGACATCACTTTTTAACTTATTTTTGATCTTATCTTCAACAAGCTCTAATTTATGATCTACAGAATTTTTTAGATCTAAATAAGCATTATTAATTTTTGTTTTAAGTTGTATTACCGAACCCATGATCTTAAGTTAATATAATTGCTTATTAATAATACTTATCAATTGACGCACCCTAAACTTCAACTATAAGTAGACTTTATATTATTAAAAAAATTTAATAAGCATTAACAATGTTCTCTTTTTTCAAAAAAAAAAAAATTATTCCTCATATAAGATTAACTGGCGTCATAGGAAGCGTAGGAAAATTTAAACAAGGGATTGATTTTAATGGTCAAGAAGAAATAATTAAAAAAGCCTTTGCAATAAAAAAGTCACCTGCAGTTGCTATATCAATTAATTCACCTGGGGGATCACCAGTACAATCCCATTTAATTTATAGTTTCATAAGAAAACTTGCTAAAAAAGAAAAAAAGAAAGTTATTGTTTTTGCTGAGGATGTTGCTGCATCAGGTGGATATCTTATAGCCTGTGCTGGTGATGAAATTTATGCCAATTCAAGTTCTATAATTGGATCTATAGGAGTTATTTATTCATCATTTGGATTCAAAGATTTAATTCAAAAAATTGGAGTACAAAGAAGAGTTTATACAGCTGGAAAGAATAAAAGCACTTTAGATCCATTTATGGATGAAAAAAAAGAGGATATTGATAGACTTAAAAATATTCAATTGGATCTTCATAAAGATTTTATAAATGTTGTTGAAACTAGCAGAGGATCAAAACTAAAAAAGGATTTAGGAATAGAATTATTTTCTGGGGAGTTTTGGTCTGGCAGTAAATCAAAAGAATTAGGATTAATTGATGGAATAGGTGACGCAAACATCGTATTAAAAGAAATTTATGGTGAGGATGTTGTAATTAAAAAATTTGAGAAGAGCAAAGGATGGCTTGCTAAAAGATTATCATCAGAAAATTATATTGATAGTTTGTCAAATGTAATCGAAGAAAAATCTATTTGGCAAAGGTATGGCTTCTAAAAAAAAAACTAAGATACAAACTTTTCAAGATACAATCTTTACTCTACAAAAATTTTGGGCAAATCATGGGTGTGTAATTTTACAACCATATGATTTAGAAGTAGGGGCTGGAACTTTTCATCCAGCTACAACTCTGAGATCACTTGGACCAAAACCTTGGAAATCAGCTTATGTTCAACCATCTAGAAGACCGACTGACGGAAGATATGGAGAAAATCCAAATAGATTGCAACACTACTATCAGTTCCAAGTAATAATGAAACCATCACCAAAAAATATTAAGAAATTATATTTGAGTAGCTTAGAAAACTTGAACATTAAACATAGTGAACATGATATTAGATTTGTAGAAGATGATTGGGAAAGCCCGACCTTAGGCGCGGCTGGACTAGGCTGGGAGGTTTGGTGCGATGGTATGGAAATAACCCAATTTACATATTTTCAAAAAATGGCTGGTATGGATTGCAAACCCATTTCAGTTGAACTTACGTATGGATTGGAACGACTTTGCATGTTTACCCAACAAAAAAAAAATGTGTTTGATTTAGTTTGGAATAATGAGGGTATACTTTATAGGGATATTTTCTTTCAAGCAGAAAAAGAATTTTCAGCTTATAATTTCGAACTAGCAAATGTGAACAATCTATTCAAAATTTTTGATATGGTTGAACAAGAAACTAAATTATTGCTTGAAAAAAAACTGCCATTGCCTGCTTATGATCAATGTTTAAAAGCAAGTCATGTTTTTAACATTTTAGATGCAAGAGGAGCAATTAGTGTTGCTCAAAGAGCAGAGTATATTGCAAAGATAAGAGACATGACAAAAAGTGTAGGACAAGCTTGGGTAGATAACCAAAAATAAAAAACAAAATGTCAGAATTTTTTATAGAACTTTTTAGTGAGGAAATTCCTGCAAATTTACAGGATAAGACAAGAAAAGATTTTTTTCAAAATTTAAAAGAATTTTTAGAAAAAGAAGAGATAAAATATAGAGGTGAAGCTACAGCTTTTTCAATACCAAATAGATTGATTGTTTACTTTGAAAATATATCTAAAAAAATTATCAAAAAAGAAAATGAAATTAGGGGCCCCAATATTAATGCTCCAGAGGTAGCTTTAAACGGTTTTTTAAAATCATACAAGATAACCATAGACAAAATTTATAAAAAAAAAACTGATAAAGGAGAATTTTATTTCTTTAAAAAACCATCAGAAAATATTGAAACAAAGTCCCTTTTGCAAAAAAATTTACCAAGAATTTTAGACAATATATCCTGGAAGAAATCAATGCGCTGGGCTGATTATGGGCTATATTGGGGAAGGCCACTTAAATCTATACTATGTTGTTTTGACAATAAGACTTTGGAATTTAAATACCATCACCTAGTTTCATCAAATATCACTTTCATCGATAAAGATTTTGAGCAAAAAACCGCAAAGTTTTTTAGATTTAAAGATTACTTAGCTTTTTTTAGGTCACAAAAAATCATTTTAGATAATAAAAAAAGAGAGCAATTTATTGTAGATCAATTGAACAGAATAGCAAAAAAAGAAAATTTAAAAATTCATTTCAACTCTAATCTTTTGAATGAAGTCACAAATATAGTTGAAAAACCAAATATAATTAAATGTAAATTCAATAAAAGATTTCTTGAGATCCCAGATGACATATTAGTGACCACAATGCAAGTTCATCAAAAGTATTTTCCGACATTTGATAGCAGAGATAATTTAACAAATAATTTTTTTCTAGTTGCAGATAATAAAGACAGTAAAGGTTTAATAAAAATAGGAAATGAAAATGTAGTCGAGGCCCGTTTAAATGATGCCAAATTTTTTTGGGATAAAAATAAAACTCAAAATTTGGTGAAGGGTATATCAAATTTGAAAAA
>CACIDN010000022.1 GCA_902585415.1 uncultured Pelagibacteraceae bacterium | reverse complement strand
TATTTTTTAATACTTCAATTTTTTTTGAGGTATAATAGTTTTTAGAAATATTTTTTAATTCAATTAAATTATTCATATTTGAGTGATTTAATTGTGTCTAATTTTGAGGCTTTAATAGCTGGAAACAAAGACACCAAGCTTGTTGAAATTATAGAGCAGATTGAAATTAAAAAAATAGATTTAGGATCTATTTCATAAGGCATTTTACTTAAAAAGTAAATTTCCTCTGGAAATAAGGATATATTAAATAAGCTACTTATAAATTGTCTTATATTTTCAATGTATATTGAAAAAACGACTCCTAAGAAGACACCAAAAAAAGTGGCACTTGTACCAATTATAAATCCAACTAGAAAGAAGATTTTTTTTATAGAATTATTTTTAACACCAATAGATTTTAAAATTGCTATCTCTCTGGTCTTATTCTTTACTAAGATTGTCAAACCAGAAATAATGTTAAATGCAGCTACTATTATTATTAGTGATAAAATTATGAACATTACATTCCTTTCAACTTTTAAAGCTGAAAAGAGAGGTTTGTTCAAATCTGACCAGGTATAAATTAATTTTGTCGGGTATATTTGAACTAAATTATTTTTAAAATTATTAATATTATTAGGATCTTTAAAGTAAATTTCCAAAAATCTACTATTTTGTTTTAAACTTAATTGATTTTCTAAATCATCGATATTTAAAAATACTATATTATTGTCAAAATCATTAAAACCACTGCTATAAAGGGAGTTGATTTGAAATGTTTTTTGTTTAGGAAATAATCCAATTAAAGTACTCTCGGAAGAGGGAAAAATCATACTTAGTTTATCACCTAATTTTAAATTTAAATTGTACGCCATTTCTTTACTTATAGAAATTGTTTCTTTTTTTAAAATTTTTTCGCCAGAAAAATTTTCATTTTCTACAATTTCTAGTTTTTTAAAATCATCTTTTTTATATCCTCTTAACATCACACCCTTTGTAAATTTCTCCTTAATTAGAATTGCCTCTCCATTATTGCTAAGCATAATTTTACTGATCTGATCTACTAATTTCGAATTTTCTATTTTTTTGTATCTATTTTACCATCATAGCTTTGAATTGTTGCATGTGGATTAAATCCATTAATTTTTTTTATTAGATCAGATCTAAAACCGTTCATTACCGACATTACAATAATCAAAACAGCAACACCTAAAGTTATACCTATAAATGAAAATATTGTAATAACATTCAAAAAACCATCTTTTTTTCTGGTTTTTAAATATCTAAATGTTATTTCTTTTTCTAGATTTGAAATCAATTTTCTTTTTTTGAATTAATTATCTTTATTATATCACTTATTTTTAGTTTAACTGAATCTTCTCCAACTCTTTTAAATTCAAGCATCTCATCGTCAGATTTTTTTCCTAGAAGTATTTGATAAGGAACACCAATAAGATTAAATTTTTTCAGTTTTGATGAAAAGTTTTCATCAGTATCGTCGACTATTACGTCAATATTATTGTCTTTAAGTTTTTTATATAAATTAATAGATTTTTCTAAATTTGTTTTATCATTTTTAGAAATCAATGGTAAAATCGCACATTCATATGGAGCTATGTTGATTGGCCAGTTCATATTTTCATTTTTCTCATCAAACTTAGCTTCAATTATGGCACCTACTAGTCTTGAAACTCCCACGCCATATGATCCCATTTTTACAAACACTTTTTTTCCATCATAATCTACAGAAGCATTCATTGGTTTCGAATATTTATCACCAAAATAAAATATGTGTCCAACTTCTATTCCTTTTGTTTCTATTTGGTTTTCTTTTCTAACTAATTTATCAAATTCAATTTTATTATATTTCTCATCTGTAACAGCATAATAATTATCAAATTTTTTTCTTAAATCTTCTAAAGATTCTTTTTCTAAGTAACAATCTGTATGATCAACTTCAAATATGTTTTTGTCAGTATAGATTTTACTTTCTCCTGTTTCAGCTAAAACAACAAATTCATGAGATATATTACCCCCTATAGGGCCTGTGTCAGCTGCCATAGGAATTGCTTTTAACTCAAGCCTTTTGAAAGTTTTAAGATATGATAAAAAAAATTTATTATAAGAGTATTCGCCTAATTGATCATCAAGATCAAAAGAATAAGCATCTTTCATATAAAATTCTCTACATCTCATTATCCCAAATCTTGGACGTAATTCATCTCTAAATTTCCATTGAATATGGTATAAAAGTTGTGGCAGAGATTTATACGATTTTATACTGCTTCTAAATATGTCAGTTATTAATTCTTCATTAGTAGGCCCATATAACATTTCTCTTTTTTGTCTATCTGTTATTCTTAACATTTCTTCACCATAATCTTCATACCTACCACTTTCTTTCCAAATTTCACTGGATTGAATTGTTGGCATTAATATTTCTTGTGCAAAAATTTTATTTTGTTCCTCTCTTACGATATTTTCAATTTTTTTCATTATTTTAAAACCTAAAGGTAACCAAGAATATATACCTGCAGAAGATTGTTTAATCATACCTGTTCTTAACATTAATTTGTGTGATTTAATTTTTGCTTCAGTAGGGTAATTTTTCAAAATAGGAATTAATGAAGTAGAAAAAAACATTACGAAATAAACCTTCTTAAATTTAAATAATCATACTTCACTAACATAAATATACCTATAAAAATAATTGAGGTAATTATTGTTGTATGAATTATTTTTTTGATAATTTTAGGATTTTCAGGTGATCCTTCATCAACTCCTTCAACCATTTCCTTGTGTTTTCTGTCAACATCTATTGGCAATAATGAGAAAAAAATAATCCACCAAATTAATACATAAATTATCAATGAACCAGTAATACTCATATTAGATATTTACTAAATTTATATTAGTAAAAGGTCTCTTGCCAACTTGTTCTTTAGTAAACTTTCTGCATACAGTCTTTATTGCATTAATAGCATTTTCTTCTTGTTTTATATTATTCAATGCAAATGTTCTTGCTGTTTTATTTATTTCTTTCTCTAGTCCGAATTTGAATTCATCTAAATTTTCTATTGGTAATCCCTTAGCCGTTATAACTGGCGTATCGTATATGTTTCCCTCGTTATTTACTAAAATAGTGACATCAAGACTGCCGTTAAGAGATAAATTTTTTCTTTCTTTTATTGATTTTGAGTCCTCAAAAACACTCACGTTTCCATCCACATAAAGTTTTCCTGATGGAGCTTTATCATAAACCTCTGGTTTTTCACATGGTGCGATTCTAATTATATCTCCATTTTTAACTTTTATGGGATACGGAACTTTCATCTCTTTGGCAAAAGAAAGATGTTCAATAATATGTCTATGTTCCCCATGAACTGGGATAACAGAATTTGGTTTAATCCAATTATACATATCTTTGAGATCTTCTCTGTTAGGGTGACCTGATACATGAACAAATTCATTTTCCTCATTAATAACTTCTACCCCTTCTAAAACTAAAGTATTATGCAACTTTGAAAGTTTTTTTTCATTACCTGGTATTATTTTTGAGGAAAATATGACTGTGTCATCTTTCTCAATAAATACGTCTGGATGAGTATAATTAGATATTCTATTCATAGCGCCCATAGGCTCACCCTGGCTTCCAGTGCATAGATATATTATTTTATCTCTAGGTATTTTTTTTGCATCTCTTGGATCAATTGGATCAATTATATCTTTTAAGTAACCACATTGTCTTGCTGCTTTAAAAATTCGGTGCATTGACCTTCCTACTAATGAAATTTGTCTACCAGTTTGTTCTGCACAAAAAAATATCGTTTCCATTCTTGCCACATTAGATGCAAAAGACGTTACAATGACTCTTTTTTTTAATCTCTCAATTATTTTAAATAAACTTTTTCTAACCGACAACTCAGATCCTGATCTACCAACACTAAATACATTTGTAGAGTCGCATATCATTGTTAAAACGCCTTCTTTCCCAATTGATTTAAGTTTATCTGAGTCTATTTGTTTTCCTATTAAGGGATCTGGATCACATTTCCAATCACCTGTGTGTAAAACATTTCCTAAGGGAGTTTTTATTCTTAATCCATTAGGTTCAAGAATTGAGTGCGTTAAAGTTATGAAATCGATTTCAAAATTCTCTAAATTAATTTTGCCGTTGAGTTCAACAATTTTTTAGAAAAGCTGTTATATCAATATTTTTTTCTCTAAATTTTTCTACTACTAAAGCAGCAGTAAAAGGAGTTGCAAATATTTTACAATTTAACTTTGGCCATATTTGAGTAATAGCACCTATATGATCTTCATGAGCATGAGTAAGAACTATAGCTAACAAAGACTCTTTTTTATCAATTATAAATCCAGGATCTGGATATATCAAATCTATACCTGGAATACTCTCATCCGCAAAAGTAACACCAATGTCGACTATGATCCATTTATGTTCCCCAGGTTTACCGAAACCAAACAAATTCATATTCATACCTATTTCACCTGATCCGCCAAGCGGACAAAAAATTAATTCATCTTTCATAAATTAAAATATTTTGAAACTTTAATTAATCCATTAATAGTTAGATTTTTATCTATAGTAATCTTATCTTTTGTATCCTCATTAAATAAGTGTGCAAGACCACCTGTAAAAATTATTTTATATTTCTGGTTAGT
>CACIDN010000021.1 GCA_902585415.1 uncultured Pelagibacteraceae bacterium | reverse complement strand
TGATTTTGGAGAAAAATTTATAAAATTATCTAGGGAGGTTCATTTTTTAAATGACAAAAGAGCCTCAATTAAACTTGAAATAAATAATCAAACTGGTTCAAAGATTAAAGAGGTTAAGGAGTACACTAGTTATTAAAATAAATTATTTATTTAATGATGATGCAAAATTCCAAGAACAATCAAAACTTGGTATGTAAACTCTATCTAGAGAGGAATTATTAAAACTTTTTCTAAATAAATTTAACCATTTTTCAACTTGTTTTGGTTTTTTATCTTGGCTTCCAACTTGTGCAGTGATAACGCCATTAGTTTTTAGAATTCTTTTTAAAGACTTAATATTTTTAGCAGCAAGATCGATGCAATATTGGTCATCGTTTAAATCTACAAAAATTTTATCATATTTATTATCTTCGACTTTTTTTATACTTTCAAAAGCATCACCCCATACACATTTAACAGAGTTCTTTTTTGTGGCTTTTTGACCAATTTTACTTAAATGTTTCTCGCACACATCAACCACTTGGGGATCTAGTTCATACCAATCAATATAATTAAATCCTTGATTAATACACTCTCTTATTACTCCTCCATCCCCACCTCCAATTATAGCTGAGTTATTTTTTTCTGAATTTAGCTTTAATCCAGAATTTACAAAAGTAGAGCTATAAAGGTGTTCATCTTTCTCTGCTACTTGTAATTCATTATCTATAAACAAAGCTTTGCCAAATTGCTCTAGATCTAAAATTTGAATGTGTTGTCCTACTTTTGATGTGAAGTCCTCAAGAATATTTTTAACGATATAATATTTCTTAAGCCCTGGTGAACTATAAATATCGTCGTAATAATCAACTGTATCTCTATTAAACTCTTTCTTTACAATCCTTGTATATTTGATTTCTTTCTTTAACACTTCTAATGCAACAGATGGGGATATCCTGCCACAAGTGAAAAAATCAAAACTTATAATGTTTTTTTCAGGAAATGTATGAAAACTAATATGAGACTCTGCTAATAGTGCTATTAAAGTAAAGCCCTGAGGCTCAAATTTGTATTTTGAAATTTCTAAAACTGTAACTTTTGCTTTCTTTGCAATTTTATATACTAATTTTTCGTAAAATTTTGGATCGTACTCTCTTTGAGTTCCAATAATGTCAAAAGTGACGTGCTCCCCTACTTTAGTCATAAATTTATTCTTTTTTATAATTTTTTACTTTTTCTAATATTACGTCCATCTCACTTGATGAAAGAATCTTAGGATCTCCTAACTTTATTGTATTTATGTATTGATGACAAATATTTTCTAGTTCCTCGGCTAATTCAAATGCACTTTCTAAATTTTGTCCAAATGCAACTTGACCATGATTTGACATTAGACACGCTTTTCTATTTTCTAATGCATCAATAATATTGTCAGAAAGTTCTTGTGTGCCAAAAGTAGCGTACTTAGCGCATTTGATACTATCGCCACCTGCCAAAGCTATCATGTAATGGAAGGCTGGAATATCTTTACCATGCGCTGATACACCAGTTGCGTGTGGAGAATGAGCATGAACTATTGCTTTTGCATCTGGTTTTTTCAAATATATATCTTTATGAAATCTCCATTCAGATGATGGTTTTAAGTTTGCATCATGATTTCCATCATTAGATACAAAAACTATATCCTCCTCTTTGAGTGTATCGTATTTTTTTCCTGAAGGAGTTATTAAAAACCCCTCAACACTATTTTCAATACTTCTTACAGAAATATTTCCAGATCTTAAGGCAGATAAGTTAGTGGTATTAAGTTTAATTGAATATTTAATTACTTCTTTTCTTTTTTCTAAATTATTCATTTAAATAGTTTTTTTAATCCCTCAGTGGATGCTTCACAAATACCTTTTTCAGTAATTAATCCAGTCACAAATTTTGCAGGAGTTACATCAAAAGCTAAATTCATTGCTTTACTTTTCTTTGGATATATTTGTATTTTTTTTAAATTTCCCTCACTATCATAACCTTCTATGTGAGATAGTTCTTCAGAATTTCTCTCCTCAATAGGTATTTCTTTGTTGTCTTTTATATTCCAATCAATTGTCGAACTTGGAAGAGCGACATAAAAAGGAATTTTATTATCATGGGCGGCTAATGCTTTGAGATAAGTCCCAACTTTATTACAAACATCACCATTTGCTAGAGTTCTATCAGTCCCAACAATACACATGTCTACTTCACCTCTTTGCATTAAAATACCACCAGTATTGTCTGCAATTATTGTATTATTAATTCCTTCCTCGTTTAATTCATAAGAAGTAAGATTTGCACCTTGATTTCTTGGTCTAGTTTCATCTGCCCAAACATGAACTGGGATGCCTTTTTTATGTGCATGGTATATTGGAGAAGTTGCTGTTCCCCAATTAATAGTTGCAAGCCACCCTGCATTGCAATGTGTAAGAATATTTATTGTATCTTTTTTTTTATTATAAATGTCCTCGATTATTTTAAGACCATTTAAACCTATATTTTCACAAAACTTAATATCTTCCTCACAAATTTCTTTTACTTCATTTAATGCGATCTCTAAAATTTTATCACTATTAACACCTGATAGTTTTTTCATCATACGATCAACTGCCCACTTTAGATTTATTGCTGTGGGTCTTGAGTTAACTAAATCTTCGGCAGATTTCTTTAAAAATGATTGATCATCATTTTCAATAATTGCTAAAACCAATCCATAAGCTGCAGTAGCTCCTATTAAAGGAGCACCTCTTACCTCCATCATATTTATTGCATTTATAGCGTCGTTAACTGTTTTTAGATCTTTAATAACAAATTGATGTGGAAGTTTTGTTTGATCAATTATTTTAACGATATCATTTTCAAACCAAATTGTTCGATATTCTTTTCCATTAATTTTCATTTATCTAAAACTCTACCCGCAACTGTTTTTAATTTATCTTTTGTTTTTTGTGTTCTTTTTTCAGGTGCTGTTATGATAGCAACATCTAAACAGTTATTAGTTGGATCCTTCGGATCAATACAATTTTCAAAATTTTCTATAAGATTTTTAATCATATTTTTTGCCTTTGCGGCATTTCCCAAAAGAACTTTTATTACTTGTTGAACATCGACATTTTCATGATCTGGATGCCAACAATCATAATCTGTAACCATTGAGACAGATGCGTATCTTATTTCTGCTTCTCTAGCTAACTTTGCCTCTGGCATGTTAGTCATTCCAATTACATCTGCTTTCCAAGATCTATATAAATTTGATTCAGCTAATGTTGAAAATTGAGGTCCCTCCATAACCACATAGGTTCCACCTCTTTGGTATTCTATTTTTTCTTTTTTAATAGCCTCCTCACATGCATTCATTAAACCTTGTGATGTAGGGTGTGCCATAGATACATGTGCAACAATTTCATCATCAAAAAAAGTTTTTTTTCTATCAAATGTTCGATCTATGAATTGATCAACAATTACAAATTTACCTGGAGGTAGTTCTTCTTTAAGTGAACCAACCGCGGAAACAGAGACTATATCGGTTACTCCTAATTGTTTAAGAGCATCTATATTAGCTCTAAAATTAATATTAGATGGACTTATAAAGTGCCCTTTACCGTGTCTTGGTAAAAAATAAATTTCTTTTCCTTTAAAATCAGTTTTTAGAATTTCATCAGATGGATTTCCCCAAGGTGTTTTAATTTGTAATAATTCTCTATTTTTAAATTCTTCTACATCATATAATCCACTGCCACCTATAATCGCTAATTTATTGTTTGCCATACTTAAAAGATAGTTTATTTAAGGGGATATTACAAATTTTAATGAATTTAAAAAAATTTATAAGGTCTATACCAGACTATCCTAAAAAAGGCATTTTATTTAGAGACATCACAACTTTAATTAAAGATGAAAAAGCATTTGAAGAAACTATTAATCAAATTGTGGAAAGGTCAAAAAAATTTAATTTCACTAAAATTGCAGCAATTGAATCCAGAGGTTTTGTTTTTGCTTCAGCTGTTTCCTATATTTTAAAAAAGCCATTCATATTATTTAGAAAAAAAAATAAATTACCATCTGATACCTATTCAGTAGATTTTGAATTAGAATACGGCACTGCCACAATAGAAGTTCACAAAGATTCTATAAAAAAAGACGATAGTGTAATTATTATCGACGATTTAATTGCTACAGGTGGAACTGCAGAGGCAGCAGCAAAGTTAGTAAAAATATCTAATGGTAATGTAGCGGCATTTATTTTTGTTATAAATCTTTTTGATTTAGGTGGTTGTAAAAGTTTAATTAACAAAGGATTTAAGGTTGAGAATTTAATTGAATTTCCAGGACACTAATTAATTTTTAATCTGTACCAAGATTTTCTACCTAGTAGCCTATTCCAGATACCGCAAACTCTTCCATAATACATCTTAAACTTTACGCTGTTATAAAAAATTTTGTAATAAATCATTTTAAATAGCGATCTAAAGAATTTTCCATACATGGATTTAACTGCATAAAAATAACTGAAATTTTTCTCATAATAATAAAAAGACGACCACATCCAATGCCAACTTCTTAGAAATGCAGTTTCTTTTTCATATATAGGATTAGCAGCAACAGATCCTTTGTGGCCTAGATGTTTTACAAATAAATTTTTACTAACAAATATTTTTCCATGGTTTTTTAAAACCTGTCTGCACAAATCAAATTCTTCAAAAAATAAGAAGTAATTTTCGTCAAATAAGCTCTTGTTGTTAAATTTACTTAAATCTATAAACATCGTGCAGCCGACAATCCAATGGGTTTGTATTAAGTTTTGATTTTTTCACTTGTGGCAGGATATTGGAAATATTATTTTGAAAATTATCTTTATTTAAATCGTCAAAAAATCCGTGACTTGCGTAATCCTTTGATCTATATATAGGGCCAAGAATCGTAAAATCCACATCATTATCAATATATTTTTTTAAATTCTCAAAAAAATCTGACTCATAAATTACGTCAGGATTGGAAATTAGAACATATCTCGTTTTAATTAAGCTAATACCTTTGTTATTACCTGCGCCATACCCAAGATTTGAACCAGATAAAACAACTTCTAAATTAGCATATTTTTTTTCACATTTTAATTTGAAATCTTTGTTATCAGAGTTTTCCACGATTAGAATTTTTGCTTTTCCTAATATAGATTTAATACACTCCTCCAGAA
>CACIDN010000020.1 GCA_902585415.1 uncultured Pelagibacteraceae bacterium | reverse complement strand
TTCATTTTTATTTTTAACTGAATTATTAAAATCTTCATCCTTAAATTTATTAGTACTAATTTTTGAAAATAATTTCTGATTATAATTGTATCTATTTTCTTTGTATAAAATTTCTTTTATTTCAGATTCAAAGTCTTTGTCTACTTTAGGTATTTTTTGCCTATAATTTTCATTTTTAAAAACTAAAAAATAATCCTCTTTATCTAAAATTTGTATTTGATTACTTTCTTTATAATTAAAAATATCTTGTAAATCTGTTTCTACATTTTTTGGATTTAGCTCTTTTATTTCATTTATTTTAATTCCTTCATATTCGGTAAGCAGTTCTTCCAAACTGTTTTTGTTAAATATTTCATTCTCTATTTTGCTTATTATTTCATAGTAACCTTCATTATAATCAGATGAGCCTGTTAAAATTTCAGGTGTTAATTTTACGTATTTAACATCAATAAAATCTATTTTTAAATTATCTTTATTTGTTTCAATATAATTCTTAATATCTGTTTCATTGAATTCTTCTTTTTTTTTATAATTACTTTCTAAAGATACATATTCAACATCAATACTCCTATTTTTGCTGAAATTAAAATAATTCACCAGATATTTTGGAATATATAAGCCTGAGCTATAATAACTAAAAAGTATTTTTTCTAATTCTCTTTTCCTTAATTTTTTTTCAAATTCTGAAGCTGTAGTATTGTTTTCTAAAAGAAATTTTTCATACTTAAGTCTACTAAATTTTTTACTTTCATCTAAAAAGTTTTTATTATTTTTAATAATCAAAAGTAAACTTTCATCATTTATATTAATACCGAGTTTTTTTATTTCTAATTCAATAAATTTTTTTGCCAAAAGATCATTTAAAATTTCTTTAAGAATATCATTTTCAATGTTTTTACTAATGATTTCCTCATTAATTCCAAGAGATCTTATGTGATCAAAAAAATCCTCAGTTGAAATATTTACGTTTTTAATCTTTGCTATATTGTTCGTATTGCCTCCTTGAAAAACTCCTCCCATACCCCAGAAGACAAAAGGAATTACTATTATACCTATTAATACTGTAGCCAGTTTAGTTTTAGTGAAATTTCTAAGTTTATTTAACATAACATATGATAGAATATTGAACTATAATAACAAACCTATAAATTATAATTAATATTATGACAAACAAAATATTATTCATTGCAAACTGGAAGATGTTTGGAGATTTAAATTCAGTGAAATCTATCGAAAGTGTCATAAATTTAAGTAAAAAAAAGAATTATAAAAATGCAAAAATTATTTACTGTCCTCCGTATACGCTTTTAAACAACTTTGTAATTAAAACCAGGAAAACTAATTTAGATATTGGTGCTCAAAATTGTCATTACGAGGTAAATACCGGGCCTTATACAGGATCAATTAGCTCTACTATGATAAAAAAATTAGGTGCTAGGTATATTATAATTGGCCACTCTGAAAATAGATCTAATGGTGAAACTAATAATCTAATTAATAAAAAAATTCATAGTGCAATTTTAAATAACATGAATGTAATTTTTTGCATTGGAGAAAATTTATTTGAAAAAAAAAATAAGAAAACTAATAATATTTTAAAAAAACAAATTGATTTAGGATTAAAAAAAATTAAAAAAATTGATAAAATTATTTTTGCATATGAGCCTATTTGGTCCATTGGTACTGGAAAAGTTTTAACAAATAAAGAATTAACGAAACAAATAATTATTATTAAAAAAATTATTAAAAATAAATTTAAAAACCAAAAAACAAAAATTATTTATGGAGGATCAGTAAACAACCAAAACATAAATAATTTAAAACAAATTGAGGAAATAAATGGTTTTTTGATAGGAGGAGCATCTCAAAATTCAAAAAAATTTATTGATATAATTAAAAAAACAATTAATTAAAGGTCATGGAAAATATATTACTCACAATAAATATAATACTCGCTTTGATACTAGTTATACTTGTCCTATTCCAGCAGTCAGAGGGTGGGGCATTGGGTATTGGAGTTAGTCAAGAAAATTATATGTTTTCAAGAACAAGTGGTAATTTTTTTACTAAAGCAACTGCTATAGTAGCGACTTTATTTATAATCTGTAGTTTGTGCTTAACTATTCTCTCAAATAAAGAACTGGAACCTGAGAAGTCTTTATTAGATAAAATTGAGCAAAATATTGATAGTGACGCTCCCACGATTCCCCAAAATAATTAATTAATACTTTTAAATTTTACTAATAAGAGCTATAACATAATTCCATGGCGCGATTCATTTTTGTCACTGGCGGCGTGGTTTCATCACTTGGAAAAGGATTGTCATCTGCTTCGCTAGGATTTTTACTCAAATCCCAAGGTTACAAAGTTAGAATTAGAAAAATGGATCCTTATTTAAACGTTGATCCTGGCACAATGAGTCCATTTCAGCATGGGGAAGTATTCGTAACTGACGATGGAGCCGAAACCGACTTAGATCTTGGGCATTATGAAAGGTTTACAAATATATCTGCAAAAAAAAGTGATAATATTACGACTGGAAAAATTTATAGTGATATAATTTTTAAAGAGCGTAAGGGAGACTATTTAGGAAAGACTGTTCAGGTTATACCGCATGTTACAGAAAGAATTAAACAGTTTATTAAAAAAGATATTAAAAATGAAGATTTTGTTATTTGTGAAATAGGTGGAACCGTAGGTGATATCGAGAGCTTACCTTTTTTAGAGGCTATTAGACAATTTTCTAACGATATTGGAAAAGAGAGAACTTTATTTGTTCATTTAACTTTAGTACCCTTTTTAAAATCTTCAGATGAAATTAAAACAAAACCAACTCAACATTCAGTAAAAGAATTAAGAAGCATAGGTATACAACCAAATATTATCATTTGCAGATCACAACAATCAATACCATTAGATCAAAGAAAAAAAATATCTCTATTTTGTAATATTCCAATAGAGAGAGTTATAGAAACAGTAGATGTAAAAACTATTTATGAAGCACCAATAAGTTTTTTTAATGAGGGTTTGGATAAACAAGTTTTAAAATACTTTAAAATAAAACCAAAAAAAAAAATTAATCTTTCTCCGTGGAAAAATGTAACAAAAATTGTAACTGATAAAAATTTAAAAGTAATAAATATTGCAATTGTTGGTAAATATGTGGACTTGAAAGATGCATATAAATCTTTAGATGAAGCTTTAGTTCATGGTGGAATAAAAAATAACGTAAAAATAAAAATAATAAGAATTGAGTCTGATAAATTAAAAATACCGGAAATTAGAAAGAAATTAATTAATGCATCTGGAATTTTGATACCTGGTGGCTTTGGTAAAAGAGGCACTGAAGGTAAAATAGCATGCATAAATTATGCAAGAAAAAATAATATACCTTTTCTTGGTATTTGTTTTGGGATGCAAATGGCCGTAATAGAGTTTGCTAGAAATGTTTTAAAAATAAAAAAAGCAGGATCTAGTGAATTAGATAAAAAATGTTTTTCAGTTGTTGGCTTAATCGAAGAATGGAGCAAAAATGGTAAAATTGTTAAAGGTACTTCTACTAAATTAGGTGGAACTATGCGACTAGGTTTATATACAGCTAAATTACAACACAATTCACAAATAAAAGATATTTATAAATCTAAAATTATTCATGAGAGACATAGACACCGATACGAGGTAAATATTAAGATGAAAAAGAAATTTGAAAAAAAAGGTATGTTATTTTCTGGCTTGTCACCAGATAATAATTTACCAGAAATAATTGAATTAAAAAATCATCCTTGGTTTATTGGAGTTCAATTTCATCCTGAATTTAAATCTAGACCTTTAGACCCACATCCATTATTCTCATCTTTTATCAGTGCAGCAAAAAAAAATAATGAAAAACCTAATAATAAATTGTAACGATATTCAAATATCAAATGATAAACAAATTTGCCTTATTTCAGGTCCTTGCCAATTAGAAACTGAGCAACACGCGTTGGATATGGCTGGCAAAATAGGGGAGATTGCAAAAAAATATAATTTAGGATTTGTTTATAAAACTTCTTTTGATAAGGCTAATAGGACTAGTTTAAAAGGTAAAAGAGGCGCAGGATTAGAAAACTCATTACCAATTTTTGACAAAATTAAAAAAGAATTAGGAGTGCCAATTTTAACAGATGTTCATAGTGCTGAACAATGTTCAGCTGTGGCTAAACATGTTGATATAATTCAAATACCAGCGTTTTTATGCAGACAAACTGATTTGTTAGTAGCTGCAGCTAAAACCAATAAAATTATTAATGTTAAAAAAGGACAATTTTTAGCTCCATGGGATATGATTAATGTTACAAAAAAAATTTCTGACACTGGTAATAATAATATTTTAATAACCGAAAGAGGTGCAAGTTTTGGTTATAACACTTTAGTATCAGACATGAGATCATTGCCTATAATGTCAAAACTAGGTTACCCTATAGTTTTTGATGCAACTCATTCAGTACAACAACCTGGTGGTTTAGGTGATAAAAGCGGTGGTGAAAGAGAATTTGTTACGCACTTATCTAGAGCAGCTGTTGCAGTAGGAGTTGCTGCCATATTTATAGAGACTCATCACGATCCAGATAACGCCCCCTCAGATGGACCAAACATGATTGCTTTAAATGAATTGGATGCTTTATTAAATAAATTAGTTCAAATAGACAAACTAATAAAAAATTAAAAAATAAATTATGACTAAAATCACTAAAGTTGTAGCAAGACAAGTTTTCGATAGTCGTGGATTTCCCACAATTGAGACGGAAGTTTTTTGCAGAAATATTTCTTCTAAAGCAATATGTCCGTCCGGTGCATCAACTGGAACTTATGAAGCATATGAAAAAAGGGACAAAAATAATAAAAAATATTTAGGAAAAAGTGTTTATAAAGCTGTTTATTTTGTTAATAAAATAATTTCAAAAAAAATCTTGAAAAAAAAAGTTCATAATCAAGAACTAATAGACGCGATATTAATCAAATTAGATGGCACAAAACAAAAAACTAAACTTGGCGCAAACACCATACTTTCAGTATCTATGGCTGTTAAAAAATTATCAGCAAAAATAAAAAATGTTCCTCTCTATAAAAGTTTTTTTATTAAAAAAAATTTTAAACTACCGTTTCCACTAATGAATATAATTAATGGTGGCGCTCATGCTAATAACGGCCTTAGAATTCAAGAATTTA
>CACIDN010000019.1 GCA_902585415.1 uncultured Pelagibacteraceae bacterium | reverse complement strand
GCTTGCCTTTTCAATTTGACTAAATTCTAAATCCACAGGAGTTGGTCTTCCAAAAATAGATACTGATACTTTTACACGAAGTTTTTCCTCATCAATATCTTCTATTAAACCTGAAAAAGACGCAAAAGGACCATCAACAACTTGAACCTTCTCACCTATTGAGTAATCAATTGTTGAGTTTGGTTGCGCAACCCCATCTTTTATTTGACCAAGTATTTTTTCAATCTCTTGATCAGAAACGGGGACTGGCACTCCTTTAGAGCCAAGAAAACCACTTACTTTTTTTATACCTTTAATCATATGATAAATATTATTATCCATTTCACTTTTTATTAGCACATATCCTGGAAAATACTTTTTTTTTCTTTGAATTCTTTTGCCTCTTTTTACCTCAGTTACATCGTGTGTAGGCACAATAATCTCCTCAATTTTATCTGATATTTTGGCTTTATCAGCCTCCTCTTTTATAAGTTGAGCAACTTTATTTTCAAAACTTGAGTGAGATTGAACTATATACCAATTTTTCATTACAGCCCTACTTTAAGTATAAGGTTTAATATAAATTGAAAAAATTGATCAAGTAACAAAAAAAATATAGATGCGATTATTGCCATAGCAGCTACCATTAAAGTTCCCTGGAGAGTTTCTTTACCTGTTGGCCAGGTCACTTTAAAAGCTTCTTGTTTAACTTCTTGAAAAAATTTCATCGGATTTTTCATAATCTATTCTTTCTTGGCAGGAGCGGAGGGACTTGAACCCCCAACCTCCGGTTTTGGAGACCGGCGCTCTACCAATTGAGCTACACTCCTAAAAGGTAGCTTACTTTATAATTTTAGTTACTACCCCAGCACCTACTGTTTTACCACCTTCTCTAATAGCAAAATTTAATTTTTCACTCATAGCTATTGGAGTTATCAGTTTAACTGTAAATTTTGCATCATCACCTGGCATAACCATTTCAGTACCAGACGGCAATTCAACTTCACCTGTAACATCAGTAGTTCTGAAGTAAAATTGAGGCCTATATTTGGTAAAAAAAGGAGTATGTCTACCACCTTCTTCTTTTTTTAAAACATATGCCTGTGCTTCAAATTCAGTGTGTGGAGTAACAGATCCGGGTTTTGCTAATACTTGTCCTCTTTCAACGTCAGTTCTTTCAACTCCTCTTAAAAGTGCACCAATATTGTCACCTGCCTCACCAGTGTCTAAAATTTTTCTGAACATTTCAACTCCGGTACAAACTGTTTTTTTTGTGTCTCTTATACCTATAATTTCAATTTCTTCTCCGGTCTTCACAACTCCTTGTTCAACCCTTCCTGTCACTACAGTACCTCTACCTGATATTGAGAAAACGTCTTCAACAGGCATTAGAAAAGGTTTGTCTTTTGGTCTGTCAGGTTGTGGGATATGTTCATCTACAGCTTTCATTAAGTCCATTATAGCTTTTTTTCCTATTTCCTCATCTTTGCCTTCAACAGCCGCTAATGCTGAGCCTTTTATAATTGGAGTTTTGTCTCCAGGAAATTTATATGAGGTTAATAACTCTTTTATTTCTTCTTCTACAAGTTCAATCAACTCTTTATCTTTTACTTGATCAACTTTATTTAAAAAGACAACAATTGCTGGGACTCCGACTTGTCTAGCTAAAAGAATATGTTCTCTAGTTTGAGGCATAGGACCATCTGCAGCATTAACAACCAATATTGCACCATCCATTTGAGCTGCTCCTGTAATCATATTTTTAACATAGTCAGCGTGACCTGGGCAGTCTACGTGAGCGTAATGCCTTTTGTCTGTTTCATATTCAACGTGCGCTGTTGAAATTGTGATTCCTCTCTCCTTTTCCTCTGGAGCTTTATCAATTTGATCATATGCTGTGAATTGAGCTCCACCAGTCTCCGATAGTACTTTTGTTATCGCAGCAGTTAATGTGGTCTTACCATGGTCTACGTGGCCAATTGTTCCAATGTTACAATGTGGTTTAGACCTATTAAATTTTTCTTTCGACATTAATATTTTACCTCACTTTAATTTTTAATATTTTGGAGCGGGTAAAGGGAATCGAACCCTTACATCCAGCTTGGAAGGCTAGCGTTCTACCATTGAACTACACCCGCATAACCAAGTTAATACTCCAAGTTGTTAATTTCTTCAATAGAATGGTGGAGGGGGAAGGATTCGAACCTTCGAAGACCGAAGTCAACGGGTTTACAGCCCGCCCCATTTGACCGCTTTGGTACCCCTCCTAATAAATAAATAGGAGTAGCGTCACCTTGTTCAATTAAAGCTTTAAACAACAGGGGTTTTATATATTTTTATTGAACAAATGCAATATGAGAAATAGCAAGAAAATGACTAAAAAATTAAGTAAAATCAGGAAAAATAATGTCAAACTCAAACTTTTATATAGTAGGGAAACATCCAGTTATTGAGGCATTAAAAAATCCCAATAGAAAAGTAATTAAACTTTTTTTAACTGAGGAAAGCAAAAAGACAATCCATAGAGAGAACAATAAAATAAATCTTCTTAAAGATATAAAGATATATTTCAAAACAAAAAAGGAATTAGATAAATATTGCAAAAATGAAAATATTTTGCATCAAGGTTACGTTGCTGAAATAGAAAGAATTGAATATTTGAGTTTAAAAGAGTTTATTAAAATTAAAAAAAACAAAACACTTCTATGTCTTCAAGGGGTTACAGATCCAAGAAACATAGGTTCAATTATTAGAAGTGCTTTGGCTTTTAAAATTGACGGAATAATAATTAAAGAGAGAAATTTTCCTGAAACAAGTAAAGCAATGTATAAAGCTAGTAGTGGAAGTATTGAGTATATGAACATATTTAAAGTATCCAATATAAATTCAACATTAAAGTTTCTCAGAGAAAAAAATTTTTGGGTTTATGGATTTGATTCTCATGCTAAAAAAGATTTTTCAGAAATTGAATGGAAAGGTGACAATATTCTTTTATTTGGATCAGAAGGTTTTGGATTAAACGAAAAAACCGAAAAGTATGTTGATTATTTTGTAAAAATTAAAATTAATGAAGATTTAGAGAGCTTAAATATATCTAATAGCGCATCAATTGTTTTTTTTCATATAAACAAAACAAAAAAAAAAGATGATTAGAATTAAATATATTCTAAAAAAAATGATATAATCATTAAATACAAGTATAAATTGTTTAAAAAAATTAATTATTTTTATTTTTGTTTATTCCAATTGGAAGACAATAACAAAATTTTACTCATTTAATTTAATATATTAATAATACTTTTTTTAATAGTTTCACTTACTTTGATGGTCCCTTCTTTATTTGGATGAATTCCATCTTTTTGATTTAAGCTTGGATTAAGTGCTACTCCATCAAGAAGAAACGGAATTAAGGGTAAATTATATTTTTTTGATAATTTTGGATAAATATCATCAAACTCTTTTTTATATTTTTTTCCATGGGTGTTTGGTGCAACCATTCCAGCTAAAATAATTTTAATCTTTTTATCGTTAGCAATATTTATTATTTCTTCTAAATTTTTTTTTGTTTCATCTGGCTGAATTCCCCTGAGCATATCATTAGCTCCTAATCCTAAAATCATTAAATCTATTCCTGGTTCTGATAAACTCCAATCAACTCTATTCAATCCACCCGATGACGTGCTTCCAGAAACACTTCCATTAATAACTTTAATATTTAAACCAGCTTCCTTAAGATTTTTTTCTAAAACTATTGATAAATGATGTTCTTTAGATAATCCGTATCCAGCCATCAAACTATCACCGAATAAAACCACCTTTTCGACTGCACTTGCGTTTATGTGCACTAGAAAAATTATCAAAATTTTTATAAATATAGTTTTACTCATGAATACTCTTCTTAAATTAAAAAAAATAAATCTCAAATATCAAACTGGTAAAGATAGTATCAGTGTTTTAAGGAATATTGATTTAAATATTAAGAAAAAAGAAACCGTTTCTGTTGTTGGGGAAAGCGGCTCAGGGAAAACAAGTCTAATCATGTTAATTGGGGGGTTGGAGAGACCTAACTCTGGTAAAATAATTTTCCAAGATCAAGAAATTACAGGGCTTAGTGAAGATGAGGTATCTGAGATAAGAAAGAAAAATATTGGAATAATTTTTCAATCTTTTTATTTGATTCCTAATTACACTGCGGTTGAAAATGTGGCACTTGCACTTGAGCTCAATAATTTTAAAAATCCAGAAACAGAGGCAAAAATTTTATTGGATCGTTTTGGTTTGAAACATCGTTTAAATAATCTACCAAGTCAATTATCAGGTGGTGAGCAACAAAGGGTTGCTATCGCTAGAGCAATTGCAATGAAACCAGAATTAATTTTAGCTGATGAGCCAACTGGAAACTTAGATACTGAAAATTCTATTATGATTGCAAATATTCTATTTAAGTATGTAAAAGATGAAGGATCTTCTTTAATCATGGTAACTCATGACACCATGCTTGCTAGCAAAGCAAAAAGGATAATAAAAATTAAAGATGGAAAAATTAAATAATCATTCAGAATTCAGTTTGATTTTAAAATATGCTTTAAAAGACTTAAGCAGAAATTATCATAAAATATCCAGTATCATTGTTACGCTATTTATAAGTCTTTTTATCTTAAGTGCTATTTTCACAATTGAAGATAGTCTTAAAAAAGAACTAAATGATAATGCCAAAGCACTTTTAGGTGGAGATTTAGAGATTGATTACAATCGTAATGCAGGAAATTTAGATCTAGTTAATCAAATAAAAAAATTTGCAACTGTTTCTCAAATGATTGAATTTAGTACTATGCTTTCAACAACAGGAAGAGATAAAAATAAATCATTATTTACTAGAATTAAAACTGTGGATGAAAATTATCCTTTATATGGAAATGTTGTTTATGAGCCAATTGGTGCTTATCAAAGAATGCAAAAAGAACCTTATTCTATTCTTATCAATGAAAGTTTATCAAAAACCCTTAAAATAAAAATTAATGAAAAGGTAAAAGTTCAAGATCAAAACTTTAAAGTAATTGGAATTATTAAATCAGTACCAGATGTTAGTGGATTTGTTGCATTTGGAGATTGGGCTTTAGCAGGAAAACAAACTTTAGAAATTTTAAAACTAAATGGAATTGGAAGCTTTTTAAACTATGAATACAAAGTAAAATTTAACGAAAAAGATAAATCAGAAGAAATCGAACAACGAATTGAAGAAATTTTTAAAGACGATCAAAAAGTAAAGCTTAGATATCCTGAAAATTCTGCTAGTGGAATAAAGAGAATTATTAATAATTTTTCTCAATTTTTATCTCTTGTATCAATCAGCGCAATGTTAATTGCAGGAATTGGAGTAGCAAATACTCTGCTTTCTTTTATCAATCAAAACAATATGTCTATTGCTGTAAGAAAGGCGGTTGGCTTTTATTCAGGCAATATTAAAACATTATATTACCTTCAATTATTTATACTTTTATTCACCATCACTGTAGTTGCTTATGGATCAAGTTTTTTAATTGTACCAATAGTAGATAAATATCTATCTGATGGATTGGGATTGAATGTTTACCCAGTTTTTTCTTTACTTAATTTTTTAAAAATATTTTTAGTGGGTTTGTTAGTTCTTGTAATTTTTTCTATTCCAACAATCAGCTCTATAGATCAAGTAAAAGCTTCTAATTTATTTAGAAACGTATTTCAAAACCTTCAATTTTTTTATTCTAAGAGATCAATTGTTCTAAGCTTTGTCTTATTATCTATCTTAATTTTTTTATTCACGATTGGATCTGAACAACCTTCTTATAGCTTGGGTTACTTTGTGGCTTTTTTTGTTTGTTTAATTGTATTTTTCTTACTTTCAAAATTAATCATTTTTTTTCTTAAAAAATTCAAATCTAGTCCAATAATTTCTTTAAAAGTTTCAATTAAAAATATTACTCAGACAAAAAGTATAACTCCTATTACAGTTATGTCTCTTGGCTTAGGGGTTACTTTGTTGTTAACTTTAGCTCTAGTTGGCACAAATTTTCAAAGAGAAATTGCTAGGTCTATTCCGGATATAGCACCTGATTATTTCTTTGTCGGTATTCAAAAAGGAGAAAGAGAGAAATTTGAACAAGGTGTTTTAAATATGGATCCAAATGCATCTATGGAAATTGTACCAATGGTTTCCTCTGGTATAGTAAAAATTAACGGGATTGATCCTAATACTTATATTAAACCAGATAATGACAGTTACTGGGTTATTGGTAGCGAACGAAGATCCTCTTGGGTAGAAAATGTGCCTGAAGATAACTCAATTTTAGAGGGTGACTGGTGGGATTTAT
>CACIDN010000018.1 GCA_902585415.1 uncultured Pelagibacteraceae bacterium | reverse complement strand
ACTTTTGTTTTAATATTAATTTAAATACATCGTTTTGACTTAACAGATGAACTTTAATACCTTTTTCTGGCTTTGAAATTTTAATCAAGTTTTTTGTATAATAACCAGTAATTTTAGTAGTTAATCGTCCAGGCTCAGTATAAAATGTTATCATTTTAATCAATTTTGATCTTGATTTGTATCCTGTTTCTTCTGTTAATTCTTTTTGAGCTGATCGCAGGGTTGTTTCATTTTTTTCTACTATACCGGAAGGAAACTCATAATTAATTTTATTAATCGGAACTCTTTTTTGAGAAACTAATATATATTTATTTTTTATCTTTGCTATTACTAATGAAAGATTAGAAGTTTTAAAATAATGATAAAATTCTTTTTTCTTAAATTTTTTGTTAATTAAACTTATTTGATTGGTAAGCTTTATGTCTTTCAATTTTTCTCTAAAAATAACTTTTTAACAATAAATACAGCAATTAACATTCCTAAAAGTTCAGCCAAGATATAATAAGGAGTGTTTAGATAACTAATACCTGTAAAAGACTCTGTAAATATTCTAGCAATTGCAACAGCTGGATTTGCAAAGGAAGTTGAAGAAGTAAACCAATAACCGGCGGTAATATAAAGACCAACACTAGCAGCAACAGCAATTTTACCTGAACTCATTGAACCAAAAATTATCACTATAAGTCCTAATGTAGCTATTGTCTCTGAGGTTAAAATATAAATTCCATCTCTTGACTTAGTAGATAATTCATAAATTTCATTTTCAAAAAAGAAATTAGCTAAACCAACACCAATCAAGCAACCAATCAATTGAGCAATGATATAGTAGGGTAACAGTTTCTTTTTTAATTTACCTGTTATTGTCATAGCTATACTTACAAATGGATTAAAATGAGCTCCTGATACATCAGCAAATACTGTAATAAGCACAAATAAACCTGCACCTGTTGCTATAGTATTCGCTATTAACATCACAGCAACGTCATTAGTTAAGTTTTCAGCCATTAAACCTGAGCCAACAATAATCATTACTAAAAAACAACTGCCTAACAGTTCAGCAAGAAAATAACGATTTTTATTTTTCATTTATAAGTTCCTTTATTCTTTTATGAATATTATTGTAAACTTTTTCTATTATTTCATCTTTTTTATTTAAGTCATTTGTTTCATTAAGTATTTTAACAGGATCCTCTATATCCCAATGAATTATCTTATCTTTATTTGGCCAAATAGGGCAGACTTCGTTGTTGGCATTATTACAAACTGTAATTACGTAATCCATTTTAAATTGACTATTTATAAATTCATTAAAATTTTTAGATTTATAATTTGAAAGATCATAATGTTTTGATAATAAATAATTCTTCACATCTTCGTTAATTTTTCCTGTTGGATTACTCCCAGCACTAAAACCTTTATACAAATCGTCATACTCATTATTTATAATACTTTCAGCAATAATACTTCTTGCAGAATTACCTGTGCATACGAACAATATATTCTTCATTTAAAAAATAACTTTATAAATACCAATTACGAATAGCGGTATTTGCAGTCCAAAGTTAGTTAAAATTGCCTTATCCTTACTTATAAATCCAGCTATAGTCCATCCAACAACTCCCAAACCATGAAAATATATATTTAATGGATATATATTTAAATTTGTTAGCAGTATTCCTACTAAAACTAAAAACGTACTAATCCATTTTAGGTATTTTTTTATAAACATAAAATTTCCTTTCATTATTATTATTTCAGTTATGTTAAGAATTTATTAAAATAAAGGATTATTTACACTTTTTACAAATACCAAAAAACTCAAGATTGTATTTGTTGTATTTCATACCTTCTTTATCTTGAAAATTTGATAGGTATTTAGATAACTTTGAGCTACTAATTTCTTTTACATCTTCGCATGACTCACAAATAGAAAATGCTGTAGCATTTGCAATTGTACAAGCCGAATTTCTACAGGCAATAAATGCATTTCTACTTTCAATTTTATGGATTTTTCCTATTTCTACCAATTTATCTAATGCTCTATAAACCTGAGGAGGTGCTTTTAAACCTTTTTTTTGAACATTAAACAATATTGAATATGCTTTCATAGGTTGAACAGATTTTTCAATAATATCTAAAACTATTTTTTGATTTTTTGATAAATTTTGTTGTTTTTGTGCCATATTCTTTTTTATCAATTTATATTTAGTTATTCAATTGTGATTTTTTTTTTATTTTAGTTAATGATAATATAAACAATATTAAACCTGTGGTTATTATCGATGGACCCGATGGAGTATTTATCTCCAATGATGCAAATAATCCTATAAAAACTGATAACAAACCACCAATAATTGAAAATATTACCATTTGATTTGGATTATCCGATAAATTTCTTGCCATCGCTGCTGGTATAATGAGCATTCCGGTAATTAATAATAAACCTACCATCTTAATGGATATCGCAATTATTGCCGCTAACAGTATTGTAAAGATTGCATTATATTTTTCAGGTTTCATTCCCTCTGCCTCAGCTAATTCATAATTTACAGTTGATGCAAACAAAGGTTTCCATATTATTTTTAATACCATTAAAATTATGGCACCACCTATCCAAACAACAGCTATATCATTAACATTGACTGCAAGTATGTCTCCAAACAAAAGCCCCATTAGATCAAATCTGATGGTAGCTAAAAGACCAATAACCACTAATCCTATTGCTAATGATGAATGAGCCAACAGACCAAGTAAAGCATCTGCAGGTAAATTTGTTTTTTTTTGTAACTTTAGTAATATTAAAGCAACAATAGATGAAATAACAAAAACAGAAAGAGCCATATTAATTTCAGTCGTATAAGATAAAGTTACTCCTAACAATGCTGAATGAGCTAATGTATCTCCAAAAAATGATAATCTTCTCCAAACTACAAAACATCCAAGAGGCCCTGTAACTAAAGCCATTCCAATGCCAACTAACAAAGCCCTTACAAAAAAATCGTCTAACATTAGTTTTCTTTTTTTTCTATTGTTCCGTCAATTTTGTGAATATGATCATGTGAATGTTCGTAGACAGATAATATTTTAGAAATATCTTTACCAAATAACTCCTGATATTTTTCATTGTTAGCAACATCTATCGGTGTACCAGAGCAGCAAACATGTCCATTCAAACATACAACATGATCGGTTTTAGACATAACTACATGTAGATTATGAGAAATTAGTAATATTCCACAATTTAATGTATCTGATATTTTTTTTATCAGCTCGTATAAAGCTATCTCACCATTGAAATCAACACCTTGAACAGGCTCATCTAACACTAAAAGCTCCGGTTTTTTTGCTATTGCCCTAGCCATAAGAACCCTTTGAAATTCTCCTCCAGATAAACTTTTTAAATCTTTATTTTTTAAATGTGGCGTCCCCGTAGTTTCTAAAGCAGTTTCTATTTCTTCTTTTTTTAAGTTACTTGTTAAATTCATAAAATCATTAACTCTTATAGGCAAAGTCCAATCAATATTAATTTTTTGAGGCACATAGGCTATTTTGTTAGTGAATTTTTCTACCTTACCCTCTATATTTTTGTACAATCCTAATGTGATTTTTGCTGTAGTTGATTTTCCAGATCCATTCGGGCCTATTAAAGTTATTATTTTCCCTTTTTTAATTTCAAGAGATACACCCCTAACTAACCATTTATCATTAACTAAAACCCCAGCGTTTTCTAATTTTACCAAAGTATTATTTTTATTTGTCATTTTAATTAAATTTAGCTTGTAATTTTATTGTTATATTATTACATAGTTACATTATAACAATTACTTATAAAGGCATTTAACCATGAAAAATATTATCAGAAACAAACTATTTACACCAATCATAAGCTTATTTTTAATTTTTACCCCGCTAAAAGCAGAAGTTAACGTTGTGACGTCTATTAAACCTCTTCATTCACTAACTAGTTATATTATGAAAGGTGTAGGGGAACCCGGATTAATTATTGATGGTGTTGCATCGCCTCATAATTTTCAAATCAAACCTTCTCATGCAAAAATGCTTCAAAAAGCTGATTTAGTTATATGGGTAGGTGAAGATCTTGAAAGCTTTTTACCAACCGCATTAAAATCTATTCCTAAGAATTCTGTGGTCCTTGAACTATTAGACCAAAGTGGATTGAAGAAATTAAAATTTAGAGAAAAAAATATTTTTGAAGGTCACGATGATCATGATGATCATGGAGATGATGAGCATGCTAAAAAAGAAGATGACCATGATGACCATGAAGATGAAGAGCATGCAAAAAAAGAAGAAGGGCATGACGAACATGGACACGATGAGCATGGCCACGCGCACGGTGAGTATGACCCTCATATTTGGTTAGATCCTTTAAATGCTAAAGTAATAGTTAAAAAAATTACAAATCAATTAGTGAAAATCGATGGCTCTAATAGCGCCGCATATAAAGCAAACTCTAAAAAGTTATTAAAGGATTTAGACACATTAACTAAATCAATAAAAAAAGACTTAAATAAAAATGCAAGTTTTGTTGTATTTCATGATGCTTATCAATATTTTGAAAAAAGATTTGGCTTAAGTGTAGTAGGCGCATTAACTGTTAATCCTGATGTAATGCCTGGTGCTGAGCAGTTGTCAGAGATAAGAGAAGTTATAGAAGAAAAAAAAGTAAAATGTATATTTTCTGAACCTCAATTTAATCCAGCAATAATTAAATCTATTGCAAGTGATACAGGTGTTAAAACTGGGGTCCTTGATCCGTTAGGTGCAACTATAAATAAAAGTAAAAATATGTATTTTAATTTAATTGAAGATATGTCTAACGCATTAAAGGATTGTTCTTAATTAAATTTAATCAATTGTTATTTCTATAGGTGTATGGTCTGAGGGTTTTTCTCTCCCTCTAGGATATTTATTTATCTTAAAATCTTTAATGTTATCAATTAATGAGCTTGAGACTAAGAAGTGATCAATTCTCATACCATTATTTTTTTGCCATGCGCCACTCATATAATCCCAAAATGTATAACCTTCTTTATCTGGATAAATATATCTAAAAGTATCAAAAAATCCTAAATTAATAATTTCTCTAAATTTCTTTCTAATCTCCAATCTGAATAGTGCATCGTTTTCATAGGATTTGTGATTATGCACATCTTCTTCAGCAGGAATTATATTAAAATCCCCACCTATAATGATATTACTATTTTCCTTTAAGTTTTTTTTTAATGTTTTTATAAAGTTATCTAACCAGTTTAATTTGTAATCATATTTTTCTGTATCTACAGGATTTCCATTAGGAGTATATATATTTATTAAATTAATTTTTTTCTTTTTGTGAGTTAATTCACCAGAAATAACTCTGGATTGTTTTAACTTATCTTTAAAAATATTTTGTTTTATATTATTTAATTTATTCTTTGTTATAAAGGCAACACCATTATAGCTTTTTTGACCAAAAACATAACTTTCATATTTTAGATTTTTAAATTCATCAAAAGGATAATTTTTTTCCTCGGTTTTTATTTCTTGCATCATTACGATGTCAGGATCAGATTTTTTTAAATATTCTTTTATATTATTTATTCTTGCTCTTACAGAATTGACATTCCAAGAGCTTATTATCATTATAGAGAGAAAGAAACACCACACCCACAAGATGATTTGCTTTGTGGATTACTAATTCTAAATTGTTCACCAATTAATTCTTTAACAAAATCTACTTCAGATCCTTTCAATAAGTCAGCTGATGTTTTATCAATTAGAATATTGTTATATTGAATGTCATCATTTTCTTTTCCAGTATCTACTGAAAAATTATATTGAAAACCAGAGCATCCACCACCTTTTATAGCGATTCTAAAAAAAGATCCTTTTTCTTTTTTAGACAACAAATAGTTTATTTGTTTTATCGCATTATCAGTAAATTTAATTTCTTTAATCATCTAGTAAGGCTGTTAATAGTAATATAATTATAATTTACCTTTTTTAAAGTATGAATAATTTCAAAAAACTAGGACAATTTAAGTCAACTGGAAGATTTTTTAAGGAAAAAAACAGCTTATACCGAACTCCATTTCAAAGAGATAGAGATAGAATAATACACTCTGCCTCTTTTAGAAGATTAAAACACAAAACCCAAGTTTTTGTTAATACAGAAGGTGATCACTTTAGAACTAGAATCACCCACTCATTAGAGGTATCACAAATAGCTAGATCCATTGCTAAGTATTTAAATTTAAACGATGATTTAGCAGAGACACTAAGTCTTGCTCATGATCTTGGTCATACACCATTTGGGCACGCTGGAGAAAATAGCCTCAGACAATGCATGGTTAATTATGGAGGTTTTGATCATAATTTACAAACCTTAAGAATAGTTATGTTTCTCGAAAATAAGTATTTAAAATTTAAAGGTCTTAACTTAACTTTCGAAACCTTAGATGGTTTGTTAAAACATAATGGACCCATTTATAACATTGATAAGATAAATAATATTATTGGTATTAAAAATTTAAAAAATAAATTTAATTTTAACCAATATTCTTCATTAGAG
>CACIDN010000017.1 GCA_902585415.1 uncultured Pelagibacteraceae bacterium | reverse complement strand
ATTACAAAGTACATATGTATATAAAATATCTGATAATTTTATTCCTAATATAAATTTTGTAATAAAAGTGAAAATTTTATTACCAATAAAGGTAATAATATCATCATCGTCACTACCACCAGATCCCTTATATCTGCTACCAAATATAAAGTCATTATTTTTTGATAGCGTAATTAGTTCATTAAAGTATTTTGGATCAAAAGAATGATCTGCATTATATATGCATCCAAAGTTATTTTTAGCATTTTTAAATCCTTCTATAATAGCTGATCCATATCCTTTATTTTTCTGGACTATTAATTTACAATTATATTTTTTAGTTATAGGTATTGAATTATCTGATTCACTATCGACAACTACAATTATTTCATCAACAAATTTATTATCGTTAACTTCTTCAAGAACAGCACCCAATGACTCTACCTCGTTTTTACAAGGAATAATTAAAGATATTTTTTCCATTATAAAATTCTATTAAAAGTATTGATTAATTTTCTTCTCTATTTTTTTCTACAAATATAAGAGCAACTAAAAAAATTGCCGTCCAAAACATCGCAATTAGTCCTTTTTTTATGTTTGTATCTGCAGCCCATATATCTAAAAAAAAGGCCCCAAATAATATCCCTAAAATATAAAAAATTACCACATGTTTTATTTTAATCATTCAATTCATTTTTTCTTTTTTTTTCCAAAGAAATTCCATTTTTACATTTGAAATTATAAGATTTTTCAAAACTTTCTAACTGCCAACCTTGCATTCTTGATCTTATCTCTTTTAAATTTTTTAATTTCCATCCATCGGCAGTGCTTTTGTCTTTCCATTTTAGTTTTTCCTCGTGATTTCGAGCACAACCGTAGCAAAAACCAGTAACTGTATCTGATTTACAAATACTTATACAAGGTGAAATTATCATAAGTTTGTTATATTATATATTGCACAAATATTCTAATTGGACAATTTTAATCTATCCTATATAAGTCTTTAAAAATTGGGCGAGTGGCGGAATTGGTAGACGCGTTGGTCTTAGGAACCAATATGGCAACATGTGAAGGTTCGAGTCCTTTCTCGCCTACCAAAATATTATGAAGGTAACAGTAGAAAATAAAAAAAATTTAGAAAAAAACTTAAAAGTTTTAATAGATAAATCCATAATCAGTAGAGAACTAGAACAAAGGTTCGAACAAATCAGGAAAGATGTAGTTCTTAAAGGATTTAGGCCTGGTAAAGTCCCAACAGATATTATTAAAAAACAATTTGGAAAGGCAATTTATGGCGAGGTTATTGATAAAATATTAAAAGAAAGTTCAGCAAAGGCACTTGAAGAAAAAAAAGTAAGACCAGCGTTACAGCCAAAAATAGATCTAAAAAGTTTTGGAGAAGGAAAAGACCTAGAATACACAATAAATATAACAGAATTTCCTGAAGTCAAATTAGACTCTTTGGATAAAATTAAGTATGACGATTATGAAATTAAAATTGACGATACAGAAACAAATAAAAGAATAAAAGAACTTGCCAAAAATCAAAAAAATTTTGTAGAAGTAGACCCAGCCAAAGTTGCTAATGAAGGAGATTTAATATCTTTTGATTATAAAGCTAAAGTTGAAGGTAATGATTTTGAGGGCAATGAAGGAAAAAATACGCAAATAGAAATTGGAAAGGATTTATTTATCAAAGGGTTTGATAAACAATTATTGAAATCAAAAAAAGGTGATGAAATAAATGTTGAGGTAAATTTACCTGAAAACTTTCCTAAAAAAGAGCTTATAGGAAAGAAAGGTATTTTTAAATGTAAAATAAATTCTGTAAAAAAACCAAAGGATGTTGAAGTAAATGATGAATTTGCAAAAACGCTTGGTGCAAAAGATCTCAATAATTTAAAAAGTATCATATCTAAACAAATTAATGAAGAATTTAAAAATTCTCTTAATATGATATCAAAAAGTCAGATATTAAAAGGACTAGAAAAAATTAAAGTTGGTGACTTACCACAGGCCCTAATAGATGAAGAATTAAAAGTTTTAGTCCAGGGGCAGTCCGATGAAGAATTAAAAAAAAATAAAGCTAGTTTAGAAAAAAAAGCATCAAAAAGAATTAAACTTGGTTTAGTTTTAAATGAGATAGGAGAAAAAAATAAAATAAAAGTTAATCCAGAAGAAATTCAGGCAGAAATACAAAAACAATTGAGTATGATGCCGGGTCAAGAAAAAATAATTATGGATTATTATAAAAAAAACCCTTCTGCTTCAGCAAGTCTTAGAGGCACACTATACGAGGAAAAAATCATAGACTTTATAAAATCAAAAGCAAAGTCAAACAAAAGAATTTTAGATAAAAGAGAAGCAGAGAAAATAATTAAAGCAGAGAATGAAAAAAACTTAGAGGAACAGAATAAAAACAATAAATCTTTATCTTCAAATCAAGAGAAAAATAAATCTAAAAAAAATGAAAATAAAGCCTTAAAGAAGAAAATAGTAAAAAAAGTTAGCAAAAAGTAATTAAGAGCTGTATAAGTAATTGATTCGTTTTTATGAATTCTAAAATATCAGAACACATGAATAACCTTATACCAATGGTTGTTGAACAATCGTCAAGAGGTGAAAGAGCTTATGATATTTACTCAAGACTTTTAAAAGAAAGAATAGTTTTTTTAGTTGGACCTATTAACGATAATGTTGCTTCCTTAGCTACTGCGCAATTATTATTTCTAGAATCTGAAAATCCAAAAAAAGATATCTATTTATATATAAATAGCCCAGGAGGTTTAGTTACAGCCGGACTAGGTATTTATGACACAATGCAATATATAAAAGCAGACGTCTCAACACTTTGCATTGGTCAAGCAGCATCAATGGGCTCATTTTTACTTGCTGCAGGGAAAAAAGGAAAAAGATTTTCTTTACCTAATTCAAGAATCATGGTCCATCAACCATCTGCAGGTTTTCAAGGGCAAGCGACAGATATAGAGATTCATGCGAATGAAGTGCTGTCTTTAAAAAAAAGATTAAATGAAATTTATTCAAAGCATACAGGCAAATCTGTAGATCAGATAAAAGAAGCATTGGAAAGAGACAATTTTATGACACCTCAGAACGCAAAAGAATTTGGGTTGATAGATCAAGTAGTAGAAAAAAGAGCATAATCATCACAAGATGTAGGTTTACTCAAATTGATATCTTGATACGTACACTCTGTTTATATTAATATACAAGCACTGATTCGTTAAAATTTTATGAGTAATAATAAAAATATTTTGTATTGTTCTTTTTGTGGAAAAAGCCAACATGAGGTTAGAAAACTAATTGCAGGTCCAACTGTTTTTATCTGTGATGAATGTGTTGAGCTTTGCACGGATATTATTAAAGAAGAAAATAAAGATACATTTGTAAAACATCAAGATGGACTGCCATCTCCTAAACAGATATGTTCAGTTTTAGACGATTACGTAATTGGTCAAGATTTAGCAAAAAAAGTATTATCAGTTGCTGTACATAATCATTATAAAAGACTAAATTATGAAAATAAAACTTCTAAGAACGTAGAGTTGTCGAAATCAAATATTCTTTTAATAGGACCAACAGGGTGCGGAAAAACTCTTCTTGCTCAAACTTTAGCTAGGATACTAGATGTGCCTTTTACAATGGCAGATGCTACCACCTTAACTGAAGCTGGCTATGTAGGAGAGGATGTTGAAAATATAATACTGAAATTATTACAAGCGGCTGACTATAATGTTGAAAAAGCTCAAAGAGGAATTGTCTATATCGATGAAGTTGATAAAATTAGTAGAAAGTCTGAAAATCCTTCTATTACAAGAGATGTTTCAGGCGAAGGCGTTCAACAAGCTTTATTAAAAATTATGGAAGGAACGATAGCCAGTGTACCACCTCAAGGAGGTCGAAAACATCCCCAACAAGAGTTTTTACAAGTAGATACAACAAACATTTTATTTATATGCGGGGGAGCATTTGCTGGATTAGATAAAATAATTTCTCAAAGAGACAAAGGTTCATCGATAGGTTTTGCAGCTAAAGTTAAATCAATAGATGAAAAAAAAACTGGCGAGTGGATAAAATCATTAGAACCTGAGGACTTATTAAAATATGGTCTAATTCCTGAATTTATTGGTAGATTACCAATAACAGCAACTTTAGATGATCTTGATGAAAAATCTCTAGTTAAAATCTTACAAGAGCCAAAAAATTCTTTAATTAAACAGTATCAGGAATTATTCAAATTTGAAGGTGCAAAATTGACTTTTAAAGACAATGCAGTCAAGGAAATTGCAATAAAGGCTATTAACAAAAAAACTGGTGCAAGAGGTCTTAGATCGATACTAGAAAACGTTTTATTAAAAACTATGTTTGAATTACCAAGTATGGAAAATATTAGTGAGGTAATTGTCGATATGGCGTCTGTCAAAGGAGAATCACAGCCAATAATTGTTCACTCAAAATCCAGCAAAGATAAAGATAAAACAAAGACATCTGCTGCGTAATTAAGCTCCTAATAAGACATAAAAAACTATTGCATTATTTGTTTTAATATCCATATAATAACTTATGGAAGTAAAATTTAACACAGCACTTTTACCTTTAAGAGATATCGTAGTTTTCCCGTGTATGGTTATTCCTCTTTTTGTGGGAAGGGATAAATCTATAAATGCTTTAAATGAAGTAATGAAGAAAGATAAAAAAATTATTTTGGTTACTCAAAAAAATTCTGAAGTTGATGATCCAAAGAAAAACGATATTTTTAATTATGGATGTGAAAGCTCTATTCTACAGCTTTTAAAATTACCCGATGGCACTGTGAAAGTTTTAGTTGAAGGTTTAACGAGAGTAAAAATAAGTGACTTCAAAGATAAAGAGAGTTATTTATTTTGTGAATATGAAAAAGTAAATGACATTTTAGACAGTGATGAGGATTTAATGTCTTTAGCTTTAAACTCCATTAAAAAATTAGAAAAACTAACATCTATAAACAAAAAAATATCTAATGAAACTATAAACAATATCAAAACTTTTAAGGATCCATCAAAGATTGCAGACAATGTTGCATCTCACCTAAGTACAACAATATCTGAAAAACAGCAAGTATTTGAGACATTTGAACTTAAAAAAAGATTAAATCTTATAAATAAGATTATGGATAATGAAACAAGTATTATTGGTGTTGAAAAGCGAATACGTGGGAGAGTTAAAACCCAGATGGAAAAAACTCAAAGAGAATATTACTTGAACGAACAACTAAAAGCTATTCAAAAAGAATTAGGTGAAATAGAGGATGGTAAGGATGAAACTTCAAGTTTAAATAAATCAATATTAAGAGCAAAAATGCCGAAGGAAGTTGAAAAAAAATGTATGACTGAATTAAAAAAACTTAAAAATATGAGTCCTATGTCTGCAGAGGCTACGGTTGTTAGAAACTATTTAGATTGGATGATAGATTTACCATGGTTTAAAAAAGATAAAGTAGATATAGATTTAAATAAAGCTCTTAAGATTTTGGACGAAGATCATTTCGGTTTAGAGAAAGTAAAAGAGAGAATTATTGAATTTTTAGCAGTACAAAAAAGAATGAACAAAATAAAAGGTCCAATTTTATGTTTAGTTGGACCTCCTGGAGTAGGCAAAACTTCCTTAGGAAAATCTATAGCAAAAGCAACAAACCGTCAGTTTGTTAGAATGTCTTTAGGTGGGGTTCGAGACGAGGCAGAAGTGAGAGGACATAGAAGAACGTATATTGGATCATTGCCAGGTAAAATTATTCAAATGATGAAAAAAGCAGGAACAAAAAATCCTTTGATCTTACTTGATGAAATTGACAAAATTGGAAATGACTATAGAGGTGATCCTTCTTCTGCATTACTTGAAGCTTTGGACCCTGAACAAAATACAACATTTAATGACCATTACCTTGAAGTAGATTATGATTTATCTGATGTTATGTTTGTTACGACTGCTAATACTCTAAATATACTTCCTCCATTATTAGATAGAATGGAAGTAATCAGAATACCCGGATATACAGAAGATGAAAAAATTAATATTGCAAACAAGTTTCTATTACCAAAAACCATTAAAGAAAATGGAGTTAAGGATGGTGAAATGGATATGGTTGAAGGAACAATAAAACAAATAATTAGAAATTATACTAGAGAATCAGGTGTGAGAAATTTAGAAAGAGAAATTTCAAAAATTACAAGAAAAGTTGTTAAAAAAATTGTTAATGCTGAGGAAACGAAAGTAACTGTAGATCCAAAAAATATTAATGATTTTTTAGGTGTTAAAAAATTTAAATTTGGAGAATTGGAGTCCGAAGATAAAATTGGAGTAGTGACTGGACTTGCATGGACTGAATTTGGTGGCGAAATATTAAAAATTGAAACTGTAAACATGCCAGGAAAAGGAAGAATGCAGATCACTGGAAAATTAGGTGATGTAATGCAAGAGTCTGTAAAAGCAGCGAAATCTTACGTAAGATCCAAAAGTTTAGATTTTGGAATAATACCTCCGTTATTTGAAAAAAATGATTTTCATATACATGTTCCTGAAGGAGCAACACCAAAAGATGGACCATCAGCTGGTATCGGAATGGTAACTTCTATAGTTTCATCAATAACTAAAATTCCTGTTAGACGTGATATTGCTATGACAGGCGAGGTCACTATTACAGGTCAAGTATTGCCAATTGGAGGTTTAAAAGAAAAATTATTAGCTGCAAATAGAGCAGGTATAAAAGAAGTTTTAATTCCCAAAGATAATGAAAAAGATCTGACTGATATTCCTAAAAAAGTAAAAGAAGAAATTAAACTTACTACTGTAGAAATTGTAGAAGATGTTCTGAAAATTGCATTAACAAAAGAATTAA
>CACIDN010000016.1 GCA_902585415.1 uncultured Pelagibacteraceae bacterium | reverse complement strand
CCATGTCTTTGTGAAGGTGCTCCACCAAGGTTTGAAAAAAAAAAAACTAATATTGATGCTAATATTGAGCCAAATAAAACTTCATAAAAATTTAAATTATAGAGCAAATATAAAGAACCTAATAAAGCGAAAGAAATTATGCTTTGAGTACCTACAGTCCAAAAACAAAATATATCTTTCCAATTCCAATTTTTATTTGTTGGATTTACTGAAACAATTTCCCAGTTTGTTAAATGAATATTTTCTTTATCAGGACTCACTATTCCATAATAATCATATATGAATTACTGTCCATACAAGACAGAAGGTAGCCATAAGACTATTTTAGGAAACATAATAATAATGATAAGACCAATTATTTGAAGTATCATAAATTGCATCATCCCAAGATAAATATCCTTCAAATCCCACTCTGGGACTACTCCTTTTAAGAAGTAGGCTGATAATGCTACAGGGGGTGATAGCCAGGCGGTTTGTAAATTTACAGCAACTAATATCGCAAACCAGGTTAAATTAAATCCTAAGGCCTCAACTAAAGGTAAAATTATTGGAATTATAATCATAACGATAGGTACCCATTCAAGAGGCCAACCTAATAGAAAGATCATAACCATTATCATTCCAAGGATTAGATATTTGTTCATTTCTAATCCTAATAAAAATTCTGTCAACAAAGTTGGTGTTCCTAATCTAGCAAATACAGCTCCAAAAAAATTTGATGCTGCAACTAGAACCATTATTAAGGCAGTTATTTCTAAAGTTTTAACAAGAGCCTCTTGTAATTTTGGCAAAGTCAATTTTTTGTAAGCTAGAGAAAGAAGAAGTGCACCCATAGCTCCACAGCCTGCCGCTTCTGTTGGTGTAGCAAAACCGAATAAAATACTTCCTAATGCAGCAAAAACTAAAGCTGCAGGAGGTACAAGCCCAAGAAAGAACTCAATCCATACTTCCTTCATACTAGCTGCTCTCATATCATGGGATAATACTGGACCCAGTTTAGGATTAATCATACATCTGATTGTTGTATATGCTGCATATAAAGAGGCGAGTAATATTCCTGGCAAAATTGCTGCTGCAAATAAATCAATCACTGGAATTTCCATTATTGGTCCCATTACAACAAGCATAATACTTGGAGGAATTAAAATGCCTAGAGTACCTCCGGCAGTGATTGTTCCTGCTGCAAGTTTAACATCATATCCAGATCTGTTCATAGATTTGGCAGCCATAATTCCTAAAATTGTAACAGAGGCACCAACAATCCCTGTTGCTGCTGCAAATATTACAGATACAAACAGTACGGCGTAATACAAAGAACCTTTAACTTTTGCTAACATTAATTGAAAAGATGAAAATAACCTTTCCATTAACCCAGCCTGTTCCATCATTATTCCCATAAAAACAAATAGTGGAACGGCAGCAAGAGTTTGCTCAGTCATGACCATGGAAAATTGAAGAGTCATTAAATAGAATACTAATTTTCCAAAACCTAAGTAACCAAATACAAAACCTAAAAATATTAAAGTGAAAGAGATTGGAAAACCAACAAATATGGCAAACAACATTACACCAACTAAAATAAATCCTAAAACTGCTGGATCTATTAATTCAGAAATCATTTAGTTTCTCCCGGCCATTCACCTTTTTTTGCCGCCCAATAACTTTTAAATAATTCGGAGATACCTTGAATTATTAAAAAAATAATACCAATTAATAAACAGGTTTTTATAGGCCACATATAAGGCATCCACGTAGTATCCATTCCTCTCTCACCTCTTTGAATAGACTCACCCACAAAACCAATGGTCATATAAAGGAAAACAATCAGACCTGGAAAATAAAATAATAGATATAACCAAAAGTCAATTAGTCCCTGTGTTTTGGTTTTGAAATTTCTATATAAAAAATCAGCTCTTATATGGACACCTCGGGAAAGCGCATAACCTGCACCAAGCATAAATAACGCCCCATATAAAAACCTACTTATATCGTAGGCCCAAATAGTAGGTGCTAAAAATAATTTTCTTGCAAGTACCTCATAAGTCATTGCAAAAATTAAAGGTATTAATATCCAACAAACAATATTTCCGATAATTTTACTAAATTTATCAATTTTTGTAATTATATTTGCCATCCATGACGGCATGTCATCAGGCATTTTGTTTGAGCCCCCTCGCCTCTCAGCGATCATTTCATCTGAAATATCGTATTTAGGTGGTTGATCTTTCATAAATTTAAACTTAAACAAAAAGAGCGGACTTTATAGTCCGCTCTTAATTAGTTTAATATTTTTACTTTTACTTCAAAGTCGCTGCGTGAGCCATTCCTAGCTTAGCATTAGACATTTGAGCACCGCTCCAGAATGGAACGGCAACATCAGCAAAGTCTTTCATAGAATCATATACTTTTTTGAAAAATGCATTTTTTTCAGCATTTTTGTTTAAAGTAGCTTTAGCAGCAGCCATATATTCTACAAAATAGTCAGATGGAGTGTCTTCTAATTTTACCCCATGTTTAGTTGTAAGCTCTTGTAAAGCTTTTCCATTTTCGTAAATTCTATAACTTAATGATTTTGCTAATGAGGCATTTGCTGCAACTTCAAGAGATTTTTTCTCGTGAGCTGTCATTGCATTATAAGTTTTTCCAGTTATGTAAAAGTCAGCATTAACCACAACTTGATGTAATCCTTGTAGGTAGTAATGTTTTAAGACTTTTTGGAAACCAAATGTTAAATCTGGTTTTGGACAACACCACTCAGCTGCATCAATAGTACCTGCTTCTAGTGCTGGTAAAATATCACCACCACCCATAGCAACAGATGCTATGCCAATGTCTTTGTAAGTTTGTCCTGGAATTCCTGGAGGAGTTCTGAATTTATATTTTCTAAAGTCTGCCATGTCTTTAATTGGTTTTGGAAACCAACCTAAAGCTTCTGGTCCAACTGGTTGAAGCATAAATCCTTTTATGTCTCTTCCCATTTCTTTCCATAATTGGTCATAAAGTTCTTTTCCACCACCGTATTGGAACCATGATAGAAATGCTAAGTTATCTATACCTACTCCACCTCCTGCTACAGGTGAACCAAATAACATAGCTGCTGGGTGATCGCCTGACCAATAGTGTGTCCAAGCGAATCCACAGTCAATTAAACCTTTGTCAACCGCATCTAAAGTTTCTTTAACTCCAACAACTGCTCCTGCTGGTAAAATTTCAAATTTTAAAGATCCATCAGTTAGAGCTGTTACAGTATCAGTGAAGTCTTTAAGCATTTTTACTTCATCTGCTTTAGTATTAAGAACGGTCTGACATTTCAATGTTTTAGCGCTAGCGTTTGATACAAAACCAAAAACTAAAAAAGCTGTAAACAAGATTGAAATAATTTTTTTCATAATTTCCCTCTCTTAAGTTATTTTTAAAAAACTAATTCTGACAAAAAACTTATAACGATACAAGAACCAAATATCTCAATAAACCTGGCAAAAATGACAGATTCAGTATAAAAATAAACCCCAAAGTGATTATGGAAAAGTTTGATTACATTATTATTGGGGCTGGCTCGGCTGGTTGTGTTTTAGCTAATCGATTATCAAAAAATCCTAAAAATAAAGTTTTATTGTTAGAGGCTGGTGGAAAAGATAATTATCCGTGGATACACATACCCGTTGGCTATTATAAGACAATGCATAATCCAAAAGTAGATTGGTGTTTTCGTACAGAAAAAGATGAAACGATGAATAATAGATCTATTAGATACCCTAGAGGTAAAACATTAGGAGGCAGTTCATCAATAAATGGCTTGTTGTGGATAAGGGGTCAAAGTAATGATTACGATAATTGGCGTCAGCAAGGTAACAAAGGTTGGGGATGGGATGATGTATTACCGTATTTTATAAAATCAGAAAACAATGAGTTAGGTAAAGGCAAATTTCATAGTGATGAAGGTCCAATCATGGTTGCAAATAAAAAAATTAAATTAAAAATGCTTGATGAATTTATAAATGCAGCAGAAGAGAAAGGCATCCCTAAGGTAAATGATTTTAATACAGGTGATAATTTTGGTGTTGGTTTTTTTCAGTTTACCACAACTTTTAACAAATTAGGATTGAAATTAAGATATAGTGCAGCAAAAGGTTACTTAAATCCTGCAAAAAAAAGATCAAATTTAAAAATAATAACTAATGCTCATGTTCAAAAAATTAATTTTGAAGATAAAAGAGCTTCAGATATTGAATATTATCTTGGAGAAAATTTGAATAAAATTTCTGCTAATAAAGAAGTTATTTTATGTGCAGGCTCAATTGGATCACCTCATATCTTACAAGTCTCTGGAATTGGAGATGGTGATAAATTAAGTAAAATTGGGATAGATATAATAAAAAATCTAAAGGGAGTTGGTAAAAATCTACAAGATCACTTAATGTTTAGACCGGTATATAAAGTTAAAAATTTAAAATCGTTGAACAAGAAAATTAATAGTCTTCTTGGAAAATTTTTAATTGGATTAGAATATATCTTTAATCAAAGTGGACCAATGACTATGGGAGCAAGTCAGGTATGTGGTTTTGCTAAAAGTGATAGTTCTAGAGAGACTCCAAATCTACAATTGCATGTACAGCCAATAAGCACAGATATTTTAGGAGCAACTAAACTTCATGATTTTGATGGTATTACTCCAACTGTTGCTAATATCAGACCAACAAGTAGGGGAGAAATTAATATTGTGAGTAAAAATATTAAAGATAATCCAAAGATTAAGATGAATTATTTATCAACTGATGATGATAGGTATGTTGCTGCACAAGGATTAAAGCTTGTAAGAAAAATAATGCTAGATACTGAAACATTTAAAAAATATGAACCAGAGGAATACCGTCCTGGTGCTCATATTAAAGATAGTGAGGAGCTAGTTAAAGCCGGTAGTGATTATGCGCAAACAATTTTTCATCCAGTTGGCACTTGCAAAATGGGTCAAGATGAAAATTCAGTTGTTAATGAAAGACTTAAAGTTCATGGAGTTGAAAATTTAAGAGTAGTTGATGCATCAATTATGCCTAATATTACATCTGGAAATACAAATGCACCAACTATAATGATTGCAGAAAAAGCATCTGACATGATATTAGAAGACAATCTGCAATGAATGAAGAAATAATAATTTTTACACAAATAGTTTTTATCGATTTAGTTTTAGCGGGTGATAATGCAATAATAATTGGTATGGTTGCGTCTCAATTTCCAGCCGCGGAGAGGAAAAAAATTATTTTTTGGGGAATTGGTGGAGCTGTAGTATTAAGAATAGTCCTCACTCTTTTAACTGCTTACTTATTACAAATAACTGGCCTAAGATTAATTGGTGGTTTGGCGTTGTTATATATTTGCTACAAGCTTTATAAAGATATTCTAAAAAATTCAAATAACAAGGCGAAAAGTAATGTAAAAATAGGTAAGTCAAATTTTATGAAAGCAATATGGACTGTATTGATTGCGGATTTTACAATGAGTTTAGATAATGTTCTTGGTGTAGCTGGAGCAGCAAAAGATCACTACGGACTCTTAGTGTTTGGTTTAGTTTTATCAATTATATTAATGGCAACTGCAGCTACTTTAATATCTGGATGGATAAGAAAGTATAAATGGATTGGGTGGGTTGGTTTATTAGCGATACTGGTAGTAGCAGTAGATTTGATTTATACTGATTTAAAAATTTTAATTGTTTGATGTACTTAAAAAAATATAATTTGAAAAACAAAACAGCTCTTGTTACAGGTGCTGGTAAAGGTCTAGGTAGAGCCTGTGCAATTGCTTTAGCTGAAGCTGGAACAAACCTTATAATAATTAGTAGGACTGAAAAAGATTTAAAAGAGGTCTCAAAAATTATAAAAAAATTTAGAGTAAAATGTAAATATTTTGTATGTGATGTTACAAAATATGAGCAGATTAAGAAGGTTATCAATTCTCAAAAAAGAATAGATGTTGTGGTCAATAATGCAGGAACAAATATTCCAGAACATTTTACTAAAGTTAAAAATAGCAACATGGAGTATTTAGTAAAAGTTAACACTATAGCCTCATTTAACATAGCACAGCTAAGTGCACTAAAGATGATTGAATTAAAAACAAGAAAAAAAATAGGTGGTGTTATAATTAATATGTCTTCACAAATGGGGCATGTGGGTGGACCAATTAGAAGTGTGTATAATATGAATAAATTTGGCTTAGAAGGCTTAACTAAGGGTATGTCAATAGATTTAGCAAAATACAATATAAGAGTAAATACTATATGCCCAACTTTTGTTGTAACTCCAATGACTAAAAAATTTTTAAAAGACAAAAAATTTATGAAAGAAGTTCTTGGTAATATTCCACTAGGAAAATTTGCTGAATTGTCGGATATAGCAAGTGCTGTTGTTTTTTTAGCTTCAGATCAAGCATCTATGATTACTGGCACATCTTTATTGGTTGATGGTGGATGGACAGCAAAATAATCAAATATATTATATTATTTGTTTTAATTTTTTCATTTGAATCAAAATCAATTGAATTTAATGGTGAATTTATTCAAGGTCACTTCATTTTAGGAAAAACAGATCCCGAAGCTAAAATTAAAATTGATGATAAAGAAATAAAAGTTACCAAGGATGGTGATTTTGTATTTGGTCTTGATAGAGATAGAAAAAATGATGTTGTGATCGTCAAAACATTAAACGGTAATAAAACCAAAATAGTTAAAAAAGTAATCAAAAGAGAATACAAAATTCAAAGAATTGATGGTCTAGAGCCTAAGAAAGTCACCCCTCCTAAAGAGGTTTATGAAAGAATTAAAAAAGAAAATAAACTAATTGTTAGAGCTAGGGAAATAAATTCAAATTTAAAATTTTTTAAAAATAAATTTATTGCTCCTTTAGATGATGCAATAATCACAGGAATATATGGCAGTCAAAGAATTCTTAATGGAAAACCTAGATCTCCTCATTATGGAATAGATTTTGCAGGCAAGCTTGGAACCCCGATAAAAGCAATGGCCAATGGGGTTGTCACACTTGCTCAAAATGATTTATATTATACTGGAGCAACTCTTATTTTTGATCACGGACATGGAATTTCTACATTATATATGCACATGGATAAAATATTTGTAGAAGAAGGTGATATTGTAAAACAAGGTGATATAATTGGTACTGTAGGTTCTAGCGGAAGATCAACGGGACCTCATTTAGACATAAGGCTAAATTGGTTTGGAATTAAGTTAGATCCTTCAACAGTCATAAATGTAAAATTATGAAAAAAAATAATTTGGAAAAAATTGCAAATAAACTTGTAACCGCTTTTTTAAAAAATAAATTAATAGAAGCAATCCCAAATAAATACACTAAAAAAATAAAGGAGGCTCAAAAATTAAGAAAACTTTGTGAAAGTAAAATTCATCTGCCTGTAATTGGTTTTAAAGCAGCTGGCACAGGTATTCCATTAATTAAAAAGTTAAGAGAGAAAGAACCTTTTTACGCAACAGTTTATGAAAAAAATTTTTTGAGTAGTGGTAAAAGTGTTAAAATAAATAAAGCAACTTTGGGTATAGAGCTTGAAGTTTGTTATAGAATTAAAAAAAACTTTTTTTTATCTAAAGGTATAATTACCATGAAAAATATATCAAAATACATTTCTCACATGGCGCCATGCATT
>CACIDN010000015.1 GCA_902585415.1 uncultured Pelagibacteraceae bacterium | reverse complement strand
TTGTTACCTGATTTCACAACTTTAGAAAATGTTTATATTGCAAGGTTATCTTTAAATAATAATAAAAAAAAAGCTATATTGGATGCAAAAAATATTATTAAAAAAGTTGGATTAGACAACAGGCTAAATCATTATCCTAGTGAGTTATCAGGTGGCGAATCACAGAGAGTTGCTATTTCAAGAGCATTGATAAATTCACCTGATATAATTTTAGCTGATGAACCAACAGGAAATTTAGACCAAAAAAATGCTAAAGAAATATTCAAACTGTTATTTAGTTTGAAAAGTAAAACAAGGATAATTATATTTGCAACTCATAATAGATATTTTGCAGATATGTCAGATTGTAAATTGAGTTTAAGTAATGGTAAAATAAATTCCATTAATGCAGGAAATAATTAAAAACTTTAATCATTATAAATTACATACACAATACTCTATTTGTGAGGGGGCCATAAGAATCGAAGATCTGGAAAAATTTTGTAAAACTAACAAAATTAGCTGTGTTGGTATTTCTGATACATCCAACCTTTGTGGAGCATTGCAGTTTTCTGAAACAGTCTCCAGGTCGAAAACACAGCCCATAATTGGTTCTCAAATTAAATTTAAATATAAAGGTTTAATTGGCTTAATACCAATTATTGCAAAAAATGATGTTGGCTACAAAAATATAGTTAGACTATCTTCTGACTCATATTTAAATCAAAAAGAGTTTAATGAACCATTCTGTGAACTAAAAGATTTAGTTAAATATAGGGAAGGTATTATAATCACTTTAGGTAGTATAAATAGTTTAGTTGGAGATTTTTTTAAAAAAGACAGTTTTAAAGAGTTATTTGGTAATAATTTTTATATTGAAATTCAAAGACACAATAATTTTAAAGAAAAAAATTTTGAAATCTTTAATCTCAAGACTTCTAAAGAATTGGATATTCCAATAATCGCATCACATGAAGTTTATTACCTAGAAAAAAATTTATATGATGCTCATGATGCTTTAATGTGTATTGGATCAAAAAATTATATAAATGATAAAAACCGTATAAAGTTATCAAGAGATCATTATTTCAAAAGCAATGAAGAAATGACTAATTTATTCTCTGATTTGCCAGAAGCTTTGGAAAATAATTATTATTTACCATCGCGATGTAGTTATAGACCTAAAAGCTCTAAGCCTTTACTTCCAAATATTAACACTAAAGAAAATTCTAGTGCAGATGACATAATTAAAAAATATGCAGAAGAGGGTTTAATAGAAAGACTTAAACAAAATAAAATTAAAAGTGATAATTCTATAATTCATGAATATAAAAAAAGACTTAATCATGAAATAAATATTATTTGTAAAATGAATTATGCTAGCTATTTTTTAATAGTTTCTGATTATATAAAATGGGCTAAAAGTAAAAATATACCGGTTGGACCAGGTAGAGGTTCGGGTGCGGGATCATTGGTGGCTTGGTGTTTATACATTACCGACGTTGATCCGTTGAAATTTGATTTAATATTTGAGAGATTTCTTAATCCAGATAGGATATCTATGCCAGATTTTGATATAGATTTTTGTGAAGAGAAAAGAGATTTAGTTTTTGAATATTTGAACAACAAATATCCAGGCTCAGTTGCCCACATTATAACATTTGGAAAACTTAAAGCACGAATGGTAATAAGAGATGTAGGACGTGTTATGGGTTTACCATATGGATTTATTGATGGGATTTGTAAAATGATACCTTTTGATCCATCAAGACCCATGAATTTAAATCAATGTATTAATTCAGAACCTAAACTTCAAAAACTTATTAAAGAAGACAAAAGAGTAGAGCGATTAATTGATCTATCTTTAAAACTTGAAGGTCTAAATCGAAATTTTGCAACACATGCTGCAGGTGTAGTTATAGCAGATAAAAATTTGTCTGAAACAGTCCCTCTTTATAAAGACCCATCTTCAAATCTACTTTTACCGTCAACCCAATTTGATATGTACTCAGCAGAAAATGCCGGACTAATTAAATTTGATTTTCTTGGGCTAAAAACTTTAACAGTTATCAATAAAACACAAAATTTAATAAAAACTAAGCAAAAGAATTTTGAAATTAAAAATATAAATTATGATGATCAGAAAGTTTATGATTTATTGTCGTCAGGTAACACAACTGGTTTGTTTCAACTAGAAAGTTCAGGAATGAGAGAAGCCTTAATTCATATGAAACCCAATAGACTTGAAGATATCATAGCAATAGTTGCTTTATATAGACCAGGCCCTATGAGCAACATTTCCACTTACAACGATTGCAAGCATGGAAAAAAAGAACCTGATTATCTTCATCCAAAATTAGAAAAAATACTTAAACCAACTTATGGAGTAATTATATATCAAGAGCAAGTCATGCAAATAGCACAAATATTATCAGGCTTTTCACCTGGTGAGGCAGATTTATTAAGAAGAGCAATGGGAAAAAAAAAAAGAGCAGAATTAGAAAGACAAAAAACTAGATTTGTTGATGGAGCTTTTAAAAATGGAATAAGCAAAGATATTGCAGCTGGTATATTTTTAAAAATTGAGCCTTTTGCTGAATATGGTTTCAATAAAAGTCATGCTGCAGCATATGCTATTATAGCTTATCAGACTGCATTTTTAAAAACTTATTTCCCTCAAGAATTTTTCGCAGCTTCTATGTCAATGGAGCTGTCTAATCAAAAAAAACTTGGAGAGTTCTGTGAAGAAATTAAAAGATTAAAAATAAATATAATACGACCTGATATTAATAGATGTTCTTCGGATTTTTCTTCTGAAAATAATAATTTTTATTACGCCCTAGGAGCTATTAAAAATGTTGGAATTGAGTCAATCTCAAATATTGTTAACGAAAGAAATAAAAATGGTGAATTTAAATCAATCTCAAATTTTCTTAAGAGAGTTAATCCAAAAGATATTAACAAATTACAATTAGAAGGATTAACCAAAGCAGGAGCTTTTGACAGTATTATATCTAATAGAAGATCATTTTATGAGTCAATTCCTAATATAATTTTAAAATCGAAAAATATCTATCAAAATAAGTTACAAAATCAAACAGAATTATTTTCTGAAAATGAAAATAATAGTTTTGAAAAAATTGTTTCTTCAAAACATGAATGGAAATTTCAAGAAAAAATGCAAAAGGAATTTGAAACAGTTGGATTTTATCTTTCAGATCATCCTTTAAACCAGTACAATGAGATATTTAAAGAATACAACATAACAAAATATAATGAATTTATTATAGATAACAATCAAGAAAGTATGGTTGCAGCTACAATATTAAAAGTAAAAGAAAAAAAAACACAAAAAGGTACTTCGTATGCAATTATTAAATTTAGTGATTTAGGAGGAGTATTTGAATTATTTGTATTCTCGGATATTTTAGAAACTAATAGAGAATATATTAAAGAAGGAAAATCAGTTATAGTAACTTTATTAAAAAATCCAAAAGATACTGATCAAAGAATAAAAATAAATGTCAGAAAAATTATCCCTTTAGATGACATTTTAAATAAACCGATACATAATTTAAAAATTAAAATTTCAGATTTTAAGAAAATTGATTTGCTGTCTAATATTTTGAACATCCAAGGAGATGTATCAATATTAATTGAGATTGACGAAAACAATGAAAAATATACTTTTAAGCTTAAAAATAAACGATTTGTTGATCAAAAAATTATAAATTCTATTAAAAATCAAGGTATTTCAACTTCAATTTTTTAATAAATTACTTGCCATTAAGCAATAAAGTTAATAAATAATCCTTAAAAACTCACACAGTTAGTGGTTTTAAACCTCCGGTCCTTAAATGGAACAACTGTGGCGGAATAACCGGAAATTAACATGAAGATACCAAACCTCTCAATACAACAACTGCTTGAAGCTGGAGTTCATCTTGGACATAAAACTTTGAGGTGGAATCCAAAAATGAAAAAATACATTTTTGGTAAAAGAGACTCTGTTCACATAATTGATCTTACTCAAACTTTAGAATTAACAAATAAGGCTTTAGAAAAAATCTATGAAACCATATCAAATAACGGAAAAATTTTGATAATTTCAACTAAAAAACAAGCATCTGAGTCAGTTGCAGAATTAGCTAAGTCAACTGGACAATATTTCGTAAATTATAGATGGCTAGGCGGCATGCTTACTAATTGGGGTACAATTTCTAATTCTATTAAAAAGCTTCAAAAAATTGAAATGGATTTAAAAGCAGAAAACAGAGGTTTTACAAAAAAAGAGCTTCTTAAAATGGGAATTCAGAGAGATAAGTTACAAAGATCTTTAGGTGGTATATCAGAAATGAAAAAAATACCTGATTTAGTTTTTATTATTGATACTAACTATGAGTCTTTAGCTATAAAAGAGTCTATAAAGTTAAATATACCGATTATTGCAATATTGGATACAAATTCAGATCCTGAAGGTATTGATTTTCCAATACCAGGAAACGATGATGCAAGAAGATCTATTGATCTATACTGTAGCTTAATAAAAGAAACAATAAATAACGCAAAAAAACAAGCACCTAATCTTGAAGAGAAAAAAAACGAGGAGATTCCTGTTAAGAATGCGAATCCTCTTCCGAAAAAAAAAATTAATTAAATTTCCTATAATGGGTGACATTGAGAAAATTAAAAAACTAAGAATTTTAAGTGGTGCTGGATTTAAAGATTGTAGCACTGCCTTAGATGAGTCAAAAGATGACATTGATAAAGCAATCGAAATATTAAGGATTAAAGGTATATCAAAAGCATCTAAAAAAATGTCAAGGTCAGCAAATGAAGGTGTCATAGCTATAAGTGGAAATAATATGACAACATCTATTCTAGAAATTAATTGTGAGACAGATTTTGTAGCTAAGAATAACGATTTTGTTATTTTTGCTAAGGAATTAAGTGATATTAATAATACAGTTGCATCAGAAAAAAATAAACTTATGCATTCTAAGATGAAAAACGGCAAAACTGTAGAAGAAAATTTATTAGCCTTAATTTCTAAAATAGGTGAAAAAATTACAATAGGTAGATCTAAAACACTAAAAAATTCAGATGGTAAAGTTTTTAAATATCACCACACTACAATCAAAGATAATTTATCAAAATTAGGTGTATTAGTTTCATTAAATACTAGCGATGATACAGATAAGTTAAAAAGGTTTGGAAAACAATTAAGTATGCATATTGCAGCATTAAATCCATTAGCAATAGACTCAGATGATATTGATCAAACCATTTTACAAAAAGAACAAGAACTTATCTCGGAAGAACTTAAAAATTCTGGTAAACCTAACGATATTATTAAAAAAATAAGTTTGGGCAAAATTAATAAGTTTAAACAGGAAAATTCTTTATTAAATCAACAATGGGTTATGGAGCCTAAAAAAAAAGTAAAAGATATAATTAAAGAATTGAACATTGGAAATCTTAAAATAACTGAATTTTCTAGAATTAAAATTGGAGAGTAAATGTTTGACAAAAAAAATTATAATCAAAAAATGGATAAAACTATAGAGGTATTTAAAAAAGATTTAAATTCTCTTAGGACAGGTCGAGCAAATGCTAGCATGTTAGATCTTATAAAAGTGGATGTATATGGACAAAAAATGCCAATTAATCAATTGGCCACCATTACTGCTCCAGAACCAAGAATGATAAACATACAAGTTTGGGACCTAAACAATGTAAATTTAATTGGTTCCTCAATTAAAAAGTCAGAATTAGGTTTAAACCCTCAGATTGACGGACAATTAGTTAGACTACCGATACCTGATTTAAGCGAGGAACGAAGAAACGATTTGAAAAAAATGGTAAAGGTAATGGGGGAGAAGTGCAAAGTTTCAATAAGAAATATTAGGAGAGAAGCGAACGATAATTTAAAAAATTTACTTAAGATAAAAGAAATTTCTGAGGATGAAGAGAAAAAAAATGAAAAAGAAATACAAAATATTACTGATACACATATAAATTTGATTGATGAAAAAGTTTCATCTAAAGAAAAAGAAATAATGACTATATGAACCCGATTAAACATGTTGCCATTATCATGGATGGTAATGGAAGGTGGGGCATAAATAAAAAAAAATCTAGGAATTATGGACATCAACAAGGTCTTAAAACCGTAGAAAAAATAATTATAGAAAGTTTGAAAAAAAATATAAGATACCTTACTTTATTTGCTTTTTCTACCGAAAATTGGAAAAGACCAAAAAGTGAGATTAAATTTTTGTTTTCACTGCTCGAAAAGTTTTTAATTAAAAAAATTAAGGCATTTCACAAAAACAAAATAAAATTATTTATCATTGGAAAAAAAAACTTTTCTAAAAAATTAAATAATCTTCTAAATGAGTCAGAAAGGTTAACGTCCAAAAATAACAAATTACAAATTAATTTAGCGTTAAATTATGGTTCTAAAAGTGAAATTGTTAGTACATTTGATATAATAAAAAAAAAAGGTTTAAAAATCAGTGAAAAAACAATATCGAAAAATCTGTATACAGGTAATATTCCTGATCCAGATATTCTTATAAGAACAGGTAACACAAACAGATTGAGTAATTTTTTACTATGGCAATTAGCCTATTCTGAAATTTTTTTTGAAAAGAAGCTATGGCCAGATTTTAATAAAAAAGATTATAATAGAATAATAAATAATTATAAAAAAATAAAAAGAAACTTCGGCGATATACAATGAAAAACGAATTTAAAAAAAGGTTATTAACATCGTTTTTGATTTTACCATTGGCTTTTTTTTTCATAATTAAAGGGTCTTTCTTTTTCACTTTTTTTTTAAGTATAGTTTTTTTGGTCTCAATTTACGAATGGTTTAAAATTACCAAAAATTTCAATATTTTAAAAATCACAGGTGTAATATTTATATTTTTTTCTATATACACAGCTTATTTGTTTAGAAATGAGCAAGGAGTAAATATTTTTCTTTTTATAATTGTTATTTCAATTTTTACGGATTTAGGTGGATACATTTTTGGAAAACTTTTTAAAGGACCTAAGTTAACGAAAATTAGTCCAAATAAGACTTATTCGGGGGTGTTTGGTAGTTTTTTTTTATCAATAATTGCAGGTTTTACTTATTTTAATTTTTTTATAGAAAATATTACACTAAAGGGAGAGCAATATATTGCAGTTATATTTTTTATTTTTCTAATATCGTTAATAAGCCAAATTGGAGATCTAATAATATCCTTTTTTAAACGTATTGCAAAAATAAAAAATACAGGAAAAATTTTACCAGGTCATGGAGGATTATTGGACAGGATAGATGGTATAATATTTACAATACCCACTTCTTTTGCAATATTAAATTACATAAATTTTTAAATGAAATGAAAAAAAAAGTAGCAATTTTAGGCTCTACAGGCTCAATTGGCAAACAAACCATTGACATAATTAGAAAAGATAAAAAAAATTTTGAAATACTTTTGCTTACAGCTAACAAAAATCATAATTTACTTTCTAAACAAATCAAAGAATTTAAGGTAAAAAATATAATTATTACAGATAAGAAAAGTTATCATATTTTAAAAAAGAAATTTAAAAAAGTTAATATTTTTAACGGTTTTAACAATATCAATAAAATTATTTCAAAAAAATTGGACTATACAATGAGTTCTATATCAGGTTTCAATGGTTTATTACCAACAATTAAAATTATAAAAAAAACAAAAGTTATAGCTATTGCAAATAAAGAATCGATTATTTGTGGGTGGGGCTTAATAAAAAAAAAATTGGATAAATATAAAACAAAATTTATTCCGGTCGACTCTGAACACTTTTCAATATGGTCAGTAATTAAAGATGTTGATAAAAATAATATAGACCAAATAATATTAACAGCATCCGGTGGTCCTTTTTTTAAAAAGGGAAATTTTAAAATTAAAAAAACCCCTAAATTGGCTGTAAATCATCCAACTTGGAAGATGGGAAAAAAAATATCAGTGGACTCAGCAACATTAATGAATAAGGTCTTTGAAATAATTGAAGCAAAAAAAATATTTAATATAGAATTAGATAAAATTAAAATTCTAATTCATCCAAAATCATACATTCATGCAAT
>CACIDN010000014.1 GCA_902585415.1 uncultured Pelagibacteraceae bacterium | reverse complement strand
TGAAATATTCTATCAAATTCAATCAAATTTTGATTGTTGTTTAATGTGTTTATTGAATTATAAACTATAAATCACTAATGAGTTCAGAAAAATATATACATACAAAGGTAGAAAATAAGATTTATTCCTATTGGGAAAAAAAACAACTTTTTAAGCCAAAAAAAAATAAGAAAAAATATTCAATTGTAATACCACCACCTAATGTAACTGGAAGTTTACATATGGGTCATGCATTAAATAATACGATCCAGGATTTATTAATCAGATATCATAGAATGAATAATTTTGAGACCTTGTGGCAACCAGGAACTGATCATGCAGGTATTGCAACTCAAGCTTTGGTAGAGAAAAAATTAGAAAGTCACAATATTGATAAAAAAACTATCGGTAGAGATAAATTTGTAGAAAAAGTCTGGGACTGGAAAAAAGAATACGGTGGTATAATTATAAATCAATTAAAAAAACTGGGATGTTCGTGTGATTGGTCAAGAAATGCATTTACAATGGACGAAAATCTATCTTCGTCGGTAATTAAAGTTTTTATAGATTTATATAATAAAGGCTTAATCTATAAGTCTAAAAAATTAGTAAATTGGGATACGGTCCTAAAAACCGCTATATCCGATTTAGAAGTTGATCAAAGAGAAGTCAATTCAAAGCTATATTACATAAATTACCAAATAGAAAATTCTTCAAATTTTATAACGATTGCGACAACTAGGCCTGAAACAATGCTCGGAGATACGGCGGTAGCAGTAAATCCTAAAGATGAAAGATATCAAAGTTTAGTTGGAAAAAATGTAATTTTACCAATTACAAACAGAAAGATTAAAATTATAGCTGACGACTATGCAGACCCAGAGCAGGGTTCTGGAGCTGTTAAAATTACACCTGCACATGATTTTAATGACTATGACGTTGGTAAAAGAAATAAACTAGAGATCATAAATATTTTCACTGAAGATGGTAAAATAAATAATAATGCTCCAAATGAGTATGTCGGATTAGATAGATTTGAGGCTCGAAAAAAAATACTTAATGAATTAGGTGACAAATTAATAAAAGAGGAAAAAATAAAAAATAAAGTTCCTTATGGTGATAGATCAAATTCTGTTATCGAACCATACTTAACTGAACAATGGTTTGCAGATGCAAAGAAGTTGTCTATAAAAGCAAAGAAAATAGTTAAGAATAAAAAAACAAGTTTCTTTCCAAAAAATTGGTCTAAAACATACTTTCAATGGATGAACAATATAGAACCGTGGTGCATATCAAGACAGTTATGGTGGGGACACCAAATACCTGCTTGGTATGGTCCAGATAAAAAGATATTTGTTGCAAATAATTTAAAAGAGGCAAAAAAAATTGCTAAGAAAAAATATAAAAAAGATGTTGAATTAGTTAGAGATGAAGATGTACTAGATACATGGTTTTCATCAGGTTTATGGGCTTTTGCAACTTTAGGATGGCCAAAGAAAAATGAATATTTAAAAAAGTTTTATCCAACATCCGTATTAGTCACAGGCTTTGATATTATCTTCTTTTGGGTTGCTAGAATGATGATGTTTGGTATGGAATTTTTAAATAAAGAACCTTTTAAAGATATTTATGTTCACGCTTTAGTTAGAGACGAAAAAGGTCAAAAAATGTCAAAATCTAAAGGCAATGTTATTGATCCTTTAGTATTAATAGAAAAGTATAGTGCTGATGCATTAAGATTTACTTTATTATCAATGGCTTCACCTGGTCGTGATGTTAAACTTTCAGAGGATAGAGTTAAAGGGTATAGAAATTTTTTAAATAAGTTGTGGAATGCTAATAACTTTTTATCCATGAATAAATGTGATTTTAAAAAGTCAAAAAAATCTCCAAAAATTAACTTAAATATAAACAAATGGATAATTTCAGAGTTAAATCAAACAACACAGGAAGTGGAAAAAAACATCAAAGAATACAGATTTGATGAGGCTGCTAGAAATATCTATCAGTTTGTCTGGCATTCTTATTGTGACTGGTATTTAGAGCTTTCAAAAACCATTTTAAATTCTAAAGACAAAAAATCTATTAATGAAGTAAAATTAACTACCTCATATGTTTTTAAAGAAATATTGGTTTTATTACATCCCTTCATACCGTTTATTACTGAGGAATTATGGTTAAAGAATAAACTTGATAAATTAAACAGCACTTATTTAATGCACACAAATTGGACTTTAAATAAAATGAAAAAAGATAAGAATATTAAAGAAGTCCAAAAAATAATTGATTTAATTAGCCAATTACGATCTTTCAAAAATGAGCTAAATGTAAGCCCTGGCTCCTTTGTTGATATGTCATTGAGCAATTTACCAAAAAAAGATCAGGATTTTATAATTAAAAATGAGATTGTACTTAAAAAATTAGGAAGAATTAATAACTTTCTTGATGGAGAGAAAAATAAACCATCTGCAAATCTTGTCATAGCCGGCGATATATTTAAAATTTACTTCGATCAATCTGTGGATCTGTCATTAATCAAAGAAAATTTACTAAAAAGACAAAATAAATATGAAGTAGAATTAGATGTGATATCAAAAAGGTTATCAAATAAAAGCTTTGTAGATAGGGCACCAAAAAATATTGTTGAACAAGAAAAAAATAACTATACTGAATTAAAGAAAAATATTGATAAAATATCAATCACAGTTAAAGGTTTATAATGAAAAAATTTAATAAGAAAAAACTACCTAGTAGACACACTTCGCTAGGACCAGATAAAGCTCCTCAAAGATCTTTTTATTATGCAATGAAATTAACTGAAAAAGATGTTGCAAAACCCTTTGTTGGTGTTGTTTCAACATGGAATGAAGCTGCTCCATGTAACATTGCTTTAATGAGGCAAGCACAATCAGTTAAAAAAGGTGTTAAATCATCTGGAGGAACGCCGAGAGAATTTTGTACTATTACTGTTACAGATGGTATCGCAATGGGACATGAAGGAATGAAATCTTCATTAGTATCTAGAGATGTTATAGCTGATTCAACTGAACTAACTGTTAGAGGTCACTGTTATGATGCCTTAGTCGGTGTTGCAGGATGTGATAAATCTTTACCCGGTTTAATGATGGCCATGGTCAGATTAAATGTGCCAAGTGTATTTATTTATGGAGGCTCTATACTTCCTGGAAGATTTAACGGTAAAGATGTTACTGTTGTAGATGTTTTTGAAGGAGTAGGTAAATATTCTGCAGGACAAATGAATGCACATGCTTTAAGAAAATTAGAATTAAAAGCTTGTCCAAGTGCTGGTGCTTGTGGAGGTCAATTTACAGCAAACACTATGGCATGCGTCTCAGAGGCGATGGGATTAGCATTACCTTATTCAGCTGGAACTCCAGCACCCTACGAACAAAGAGATAAATTTGCATTACAAAGTGGAAAAGCTGTAATGAATTTATTAGCAAAAAATATTAGGCCAAGAGATATTGTTACAAGAAAAGCTTTAGAAAATGCAGCAACAATTGTTGCAGCAACTGGAGGCTCAACTAATGCCGCATTACATTTACCAGCTATAGCAAATGAAATAGGAATTAAATTTGATTTAATGGATGTTGCTAAAATTTTTAAAAAAACTCCTTATCTTGCAGATTTAAAACCAGGTGGAAGATATGTTGCAAAAGATATGTGGATAGCTGGTGGTGTACCAATGTTATTAAGAACTTTGTTAGACGGTGGATATATCCATGGTGATTGCATGACTGTTACAGGGAAAACTATGAAACAAAATCTTAAAAATATCAAATTTAATCCAAAACAAAAAGTTATGAGAAAATATAATAATCCACTTTCAAACGATGGTGGTGTTGTAGGTTTAAAAGGAAATCTTGCACCAGAAGGAGCAATTGTAAAAGTTGCAGGATTAAAAAAATTAAAGTTTACAGGAAGAGCAAGATGTTTTGATACTGAAGAGTCTGCTTATAAAGCTGTCAAAAATAAAAAATATAAAGATGGAGATATAATTATTATTAGATACGAAGGTCCAAAAGGTGGTCCTGGTATGAGAGAAATGTTACAGACAACTGGTGCAATTTACGGTCAAGGAAAAGGAGAGAAGGTAGCACTTATTACAGATGGTAGATTTTCAGGTGCAACAAGAGGTTTTTGTATCGGTCACGTTGGACCAGAAGCATCTGTTGGAGGACCAATTGCATTACTTAGAAACGGTGATGTAATAGACATTGATGCAAAAAAAGGAACAATTAATGTTAGATTGTCTAAAAAAGAATTACAAAAAAGACATAAAAAGTGGAGACCTAAAAAGATTAACTTTGGTAATGGAACTCTATGGAAATATGCACAAACTGTTGGACCAGCATATTTAGGAGCACCAACTCATCCAGGTGGTAAAAACGAGGTTAAAGTATACGCTGATATTTAATGAAAATTAGACCGGTTATTTTATGCGGTGGGGCAGGTACTAGACTATGGCCCAAAAAATCTAATCATCAAGCAAAACAATTTATAGATTTTGGTGGCTGGACTTTAATTAATAAAACTTTGGAGAGAGTTAAAGCATCTATATTTGATGCTCCAATTATAAGTACTAATTCAAAGTATATTAAGGATGTAAAAAAAGCTTTAAAGAAAAGCAGAATTACAAAATATAAAATTATTTTAGAACCAGCAAAAAAAAATACTGCTCCAGCAATTTTAGCATCAGCATTAATTAAAGATGTACCGTATAATCAGCCATTAATGTATTTTACTGCAGATCATTTAATTGAAAAGCCTAACAAATTAATTACAGCTATTAATAAAAATAAGTCAAATTTAGATGAAAAAAATATATTTATATTTGGCATAAAGCCAACAAGTCCATCTAGTGAGTATGGATATTTCATTACTAAGAAAAAAAAGAATATTGATAAGGTCACCAAATTTATTGAAAAACCTAAAACATCGAGAGCAAAACAAGTAATTAGACAAAAAGGATACTGGAACTCTGGGATGTTTTTTTTGAGAAAAGACTCAATTATTAATAATTTTAAGAAATATCAGCCTAATATTTTTCGAAACTGTAAAAAAGCTGTAATAAAAGCTAAATATAAAAGCAATGTGTATTATTTAAATAAACAATCATTTTCTAAAGCTACAGCAAAATCGTTTGATTACGCAATACTTGAGAAAACTAAAAATATCAATGCGATCAAGCTTGATATTCCATGGTCGGATCTAGGGAGCTGGAAAGAAATCTGCAAAATGTATGGAAAAATTAAAAATAGATATTTTAAAAAGAAAAACGTATTTCATAGACCATGGGGCAGCTATACAAACTTATTTAAAGGCAAAGAATTTTTAATTAAAGAATTATTTGTTAAACCTAAAGGCATTTTAAGTCTTCAAAAACATTTCCATAGATCAGAACATTGGGTAGTTACTCATGGAATTCCAAGAATTACTCTAAATAAAAGTAAATTCTTAAAGAAACCTGGTGAAACTATTTACATTCCATTAGGAGCTATTCACAGAATTGAAAATCCATTTAAAAAACCGGTTAAAATTGTAGAAGCACAAATAGGCTCAATCCTTAAAGAAACAGATATTGTTAGATATCAGGATGTATATGGTAGGGTAAAATAGTATTAAGCAGACTTTAATATATTTATTTTTTTTTCTGATTTTGAAATTAAAACTTCTTTGAAATTACCAAAATTGTCACCATCAATTTGCACTGGTATTTTACTATTCACACCTTTAAATTTAATATTATCATCATATTTTGTAATCACTGATTGTGATTTTTCTAAATTACCATAAATAGCTACTAAATATATGTAATATAATAATTTTAATCGATTTAAGTTTTCAAAGATGTATGTAACAACTTTATCATCAAAGATATTTGTTTTTGCTATTGAATGATGACCTGCATAATATTTGCTATTTGTACATAGAACCCAATCTGCATAAATAGTTTCATTATCGATAAATATCTTGATTTTATTATTCTTCATAAATAAAAATTTTTGTAAACCTTTGATACCAAATATTAATTTTCCCATTATTTTTTTAATCGAGGAATTAATTGATTGAACTATTTGAGCATCCCATCCTAATCCTGCCATCAAAACAAAATGTTTTTCATTTATTTTCATTAAATTAGATTTATTAAAATTATTTGAGGTTAATGTTTTTGCAATTTGTTTAATGTTTTTAGACATACCCAATTCAGCTTGTAGAATGTTAGCTGTTCCTGCTGGAATATATCCAATTGCAAAATCCTTATTAAAATTAAAATTATTTTTTATAAGTTCGTTAATAGCAAATGAAACTGACCCATCTCCACCAGCTAATAATAATCTGTTATATTGATTTTTTGGGATATTTTTTATTATTTCTGATGCTTGGTTCTCACTTTTTGTCTCAAAAAAATCAACCTTGTGTTGTTTTCGAATTTCATAAAGAATCTTTTTAATAAAATTAGTCTTTCTTCCACCGGCAGATTTTTTATTATATATCAAACAAAATTTCATAATTTAATAATTCTGTAACATTATTATGTACAAGGTAGTTATGTTTCTACTTATAAGCGAATCAAAAAATAAAACAAGTTTATATGACAAATAAATCACCTTTATTAAAGTATAGAAGTATATTTATTTCAGATTTACATCTTGGAACAAAGGGGTGTCAGGCAAGTAAGATTTTAGAATTTTTTAAAAACTCTAGATCAGAAAATCTTTATCTTGTTGGAGATATTGTTGATGTTTGGGCGATGCAAAAAAATTTTTATTGGCCTCAAGAACATAATGACGTAATTCAAAAAATATTAAGAAAAGCAAGACATGGTACTAAAGTTTTCTACATAGTAGGCAATCATGATGAATTATTTAGAAAATTTATTCCTATGAATTTTGGCGACATACACATGTTAAATAGAATTGTTCACGAAACTAATTTAGGAAAAAAATATTTAATTGTACATGGTGATGCGTGGGACGGGGTAATGAAACACGCTAAATGGTTATCTAAAATTGGATCTGTCGCTTATAATTTATTACTAAGAATTAATGTGGTTATAAATTTCTTTAGAAAATTAAGAGGCAAAGATTACTGGTCACTTGCTAAATTCTTAAAATATAAAGTTAAAAATGCAGTAAAATATATTGGCGAATATGAAAAAACACTTTCAGATTATGCAAAAAACAAAAAATATGATGGAATAATTTGTGGTCATATTCATCATGCGGAAGATCAAGAGTTCAATGGAATAAATTATCTTAATTGTGGTGATTGGGTTGAGTCATGCACCGCATTAGTAGAAAATTACAATGGAAAATTCGAAATTATTTATTGGGATAAAATAAGAGATAAATATTTCAATAATGAGGAAATTTCACAAACTTTAAAAACAAAAAATCTTAAAAAAGCATCTTAAAAAATGAAAATCTTAATTGCGACAGATGCATATTTCCCTCAAGTTAATGGTGTAGTAAGAACTCTTCATGAAACAGGGCAAGTTTTAAAAAAACAGGGTCATTTAGTAGAATATATCACTCCAGACTTATTTTTAACTTTTCCGATGCCCAAATATAATGAAATTAGATTATCTATTAATGTTTGGCCAAGAGTTGGTAGTTTGATAAAAAAAATAAAACCTGATGCAATTCATATCGCTACTGAGGGTCCTATAGGAACTATGGCAAGAAGATATTGTTTAAAGAATAATCTAAAGTTTACTACAAGTTTTCATACAAGGTTTGATAAATATCTTAAATTATATTTTCCAATTATACCTGCAAAATGGGCTGAAAAATTTTTAGCAAATTTTCATAATAAGGCTGAGAGAATTTTAGTAACAACAGAGTCTATGAGAAGAGAATTAATTAATATAGGTATAGATGATAATAAAATGATTACTTGGACCAGAGGTGGAAATCACGGAGCATTTAAGAACCCTAAAAAAATTGATTTACCCCACAAAAGACCAATTTGGATTTATGTTGGAAGAGTTGCAGTTGAGAAAAATATAAGAGCTTTTTTAGAATGTGATTTAGAAGGTACAAAAATAATAATAGGAAAAGGACCTGATTTAAAAAAATTAAAAAAAGAATTCCCTAAAGATATTTTTTTAGGAGAAAAAACCAACGGTGAATTAGCATCACATTTTGCATCCTCCGATGTTTTTGTATTCCCTAGTAAAACAGATACATTTGGAATTGTGGTTACCGAGGCTTTAAATTGTGGAACACCTGTTGCAGCGTATCCTGTTCCAGGTCCTAAAGATATATTTGAAGGATCCAAAATAAATTGTTTAGACAATAATCTTAAAGTTTCAGCCCAAAAAGCTTTAAAAGTTGATAGAAATGATTGTCTTGAATTTGCAAAAAAATTCACTTGGGAAGAAACAGCAAAAATATTTTTTAACAATATTTCACCTAACCATTAGTTAATTTTTCTTAATTTGTTTGCATTAAAAAGTGTAATATTGCAAAATTAAACTATCTAATTTATGGAATATTTAGTCATCCTACTTGTAATTGTTATAATTTATCTCCTATATTTAC
>CACIDN010000013.1 GCA_902585415.1 uncultured Pelagibacteraceae bacterium | reverse complement strand
GCACTGCATCTTTAAACAATTAACAACTTGTATGGGGTCTTTCTTCCCCATCGACAAAGACAAGGAAGAAAGAAGGAAGTTAACAAAATTAAATCTTTAGAGGAAGAATAAATATAAATTAAAGAATAATTTTGTAGTTAAACTTTAAGATATTTTTGTTACAAAAATATTTACCTATTATTACAATTTGATTAATATAAATTCATTTTGAATTATTTGAATAAATAACTCTTGGTTCTAAAAATAATTCTCTAGCAAGAGCCTTAAATCTTTTTGTTACCTGTTTGGAAATAATTTCTTGATGTTGAGATGGAATTTTTAGAAAAATTGAATTACCTCTTTTATACAATTTAAATTCCTCAAGAAAAATTGTTGATATAGATGTTAAAGATTGTGAGAATCTCAAAGCAGCACCAACTTGTTTACTTGAAAATATTTCGTTATTATTTAAAAAAGTAAGATATTCAAATTTTGGATTGTATTTAATACTACAGTATCTCCAATAACAAGAGAGAGCTAGTTGTATCCTTTCTTTATGTGTAAGTCTTAGCAAAGGCGTATTAAGGGTTTCTTGAAACACTAGTTCTGCTTTTTGAAAAGCACCAAGACCCCAATCCATATGACTTAAAACACAAGCTAGATATAATAATTTTTTGTTATAGTGCTCATTACCATCAAATACAGGTAGTATAAATTTAAAATATTTTTGGTAGGTAGATCCTAAATCCCCCCTTTTTGATGCAATATATTCAATTGATTTATTAAAAATTTCTGTCTCTTTTGTATTTTTTAAATGATCAATTGATAAAGAACCTTCCCTCAAACCACTTATTGAACATAATATTTTTTTTGGATTTGTTATAGTCATTATCTCATTTAAAATAATAGAACTATACGGTAAATATTGTGTTCTAGATTTTGAAATATATTCCACAGTTTTAAGCTTTGATTTGTTAAAGTTTGAAATTTTTTCAACAAATTTTGTCAATATAGATCTATTTACAGAATATTGATGAATAATATGAACAGGATGGTTATTTTGGAAAAGATGTAGTTTAAATAAAGATCTCCATGTTCCTCCCACTAGATATAAATTATTAAATTTTTTTTTAGATAACCATTTTTCCTCTCTTAATAATTTCTTTACATACTTAGGTAAATTTCTTTTTTTAACAATTGGATTATTTATTAATCTAAGAACACCAATTGGCAAAGAAGTTTTGTTCGTAACAACATTATTTTCAACTCTAGCTAATTCTAAACTTCCACCACCAAGATCTGCTACTAATCCATCAACATTATCAAAACCAATTTTTACACCTTCTGCAGAACAATTTGCTTCTTCTTCACCACTCAGAATATTAATTTTTGTTTTAAAAAGAGTTTCTACTTCGCTGATAAATTGTTTTGCATCTGTAACCTCTCGCAAAACAGCAGTCGCAATTATTTTCAAATTTGTAATTTTTGATACATTCAAAATTTCTGAAAATCTTTTTAAAACTTTTAATGCATATTCTGATCCAGATTTATGAAGCTTTCTTGATTTGTCTAAATTTTTTCCAAGTTCACATACTGCTTTTTCATTAAATGACGGGACTCTTGTTGAGCTAAAATCATCATAAATCAACATTCTTATAGAATTTGAACCAATATCAATAATGGCTAATTTTAAATATTTTGAAGCAGATTGTTGTTTTGTATTAATTACTTCCACTTTTAATTAGTTTTAGATGCAATTTTTTAGGTTGCATAGTTAGTTTAGCTTTACCTCTTCCAGATAAGCTCGGATTATTCATAAAATATTCATGAGCTGAAAAGGAATCGTATTTACTATATTTAATTTTTTTATAATTACCATCAGCTTTAAGTTCCCAACTCTGATTAGTATCAAGATAATTTGCTAACATTATTTGATCTAAAATCTGTTCATGAACAGTTTCATTTTCAATTGGAACTAGAAGTTCTACTCTTCTATTTAAATTTCTCGGCATTAAATCAGCTGAAGAAATATATACTTTTGCATTTCTATTAGGCATTTTTTTTGTACCGTTACTAAAACAATAAATTCTAGAATGCTCTAAAAATCTTCCTATTATACTTTTTACAACTATGTTTTCAGATCTATCTTTAACTCCTGGTCTTAAACAACAAACACCCCTTACAAATAAATGAATTTTTACACCAGCATTCGAAGCTTCATAAAATTTATCAATAATTTCTGGATCTACTAATGAATTCATTTTTGCCCAAATAGCTGCAAATTTACCATTTTTAGAATTCTTAATTTCAGCATCAATATTTTCATTTAAGGTTTGCCTCATATTTATTGGCGAAATAGAAATTTTATTTAAATTTTTTGGTTTTGCGTATCCTGTTACATAATTGAAAAACTTTTCAACATCTGATGCCATTTTCTTATCACAACTAAATAAAGATAGATCAGTATAAATTTTAGCATTTACAGGATGATAATTACCAGTTCCTAAATGAAAATAAGTTTGTATTTTTCCTTGTTCTCTTCTTAAAACTAATGATGATTTTGCATGAGTTTTATATTTAGCAAAACCATAAACAATTTGAACACCTACTTTTTCTAAACTTCTTGATAGTTGAATATTAGCCTCCTCATCAAATCTAGCTTTAATTTCAATTAAAGCGGTAACTGTTTTTCCGTTTTCTGCTGCTGTTATTAAAGCTTTAACAATAGGTGAGTCTAGAGTTGTTCTATATAAAGTTTGTTTAATAGCTATAACTTTTTTATCATTTGCTGCTTGGTTTAAAAATTCAATTACAGCATCAAATGTTTCAAAAGGGTGATGCACAACTAAATCTTTCTTTTTGATAGTTTCAAAAAAATTATCATTATATTCTTTTAATCTTTCAACTTCTCTAGGTATAAAATGTTTGAATCTTAATTTTGGATTTTTTACTTTACATATTTGATCTATATCTTGAATTCCAACAAGGCCAGCTACATTATAAATATAGTCAGGATTTATATCTAATTTATTTGTAATAAATCTTATCAATTCATTATCACTATTTTCAAGGACCTCTAAACGAACAATATCACCCGTTCTACGTCTTTTTAAAGCCAATTCAAAAGATCTAACTAAATCTTCTGCTTCCTCTTGAATCTCTACATCGCTATCTCTTATTACTCTAAAAATCATTTTCTTTTCTAAATCATGATCTGGAAAAATTTCATTAGCAAAAAAACTTATTACGTCATCTAAAATAACAAACTTCTTATGATTTTTGGAAGACTCTATTTCAATAAATCTAGATAATGCTTTTGGTATTACAATTATCGAGTTTAAAATCCTCTTTCTATTTTTCTTCCTTAGCTTCATTACAAGTGCTCTTCCCTGGTTGATTATAAACGGAAATGGGTGGGCAGGATCAATAGCTGATGGTGTTAATAAAGGATAAATCTCTTCTATAAATATTTCTAGAAGTTTTTTTTTATCCTTAGTATTTAAATTAACTGGTTTTACTAAACTGATATTATTTTTTTTTAATTCCATAATCAGTTGAATAAAAATTTTATTCTGTTTTTTTAATAGACTCTTAGTTTCAAGAACTACTTCATCCATTTGTTCATCAGGTGTCAAGCCATCAGAACTTAATGAGTCAACTTCTTGTTTTATTTGACTATATAGACCAGCTACACGAACCATAAAAAATTCATCAAGATTAGAACCCGCAATTGATAAAAATTTTACCCTTTCATATAAGGGATTTTCAATATTTTGTGATTCAAAAAGTACTCTATCATTAAATTTTAACCACGAAAGTTCTCTATTGATATATTTATTCTTAAGTTCTTCTTTTTGTTGTTTTTTTAAAGCAGTCATGTATTTAGAATTTATGTTTGAATTATACGTCATGAGACACGCAAAATCCAGTTGGGAAGATTTGAATATTAATGATTTTGAGAGACCGCTGAATAAAAGAGGTAAAAAAAGTGCAAAAAAAATTTGTGAATTTTTTGTTAAAAGAAAATACAGATTTGAATTTGCTTTGATATCATCAGCCAAAAGAACCCGAAGTACTTTTGAAATTTTGTCAAAAGGAATTCCTGAGCCAAAAACAACAGAATATTCAAAGAGTTTATACTTAGCAGATGAATTTACAATTATAAATAAAATTAAAAAAATATCGAGTAACTACAAATCAATTTTATTAATAAATCATGAACCCACAGTTAAAAATTTAGTAAGGTATCTAACCAAAAATCATGAAACCAATAATTTCAAATTAATGAATTATAAATTTCCTACAGCGGCATTCGCTAAAATTAAGTTTGATATTAAAGGTTGGGACGAAATAGAAAAAAAAGGAATGTTAAAAAAATTTATAAGACCCAAAGATCTTCAAGACTCTAAAGAATAACCTGCAGATCTAACCGTTCTAATTAAAGGTTTTACGTTTTCAATATTTATAGCTTGTCTTAATCTTCTAATATGGACATCTACTGTTCTAGACTCAACGTATATATTCTCTCCCCATACATTGTTTAAAAGCTGTTCTCGTGAATAAACTCTTTTAGGATTTTTGATAAAAAAATCTAAAAGTTTAAATTCAGTTGGGCCTAAAGTAATTTCTTTATCTTTTCTATAAACTCTTTTTGTAATCCGGTCTATTTTTAAATCAGTAAATTCTACAATATCTGATGATGATTGAGGTTTAGATCTTCTCAATAAAGATTTAATTCGAGCATTCAATTCTTTTTGACTAAAAGGTTTAGTCACATAATCATCTGCACCAGTATCAAATGCTTTTAATTTGTCCTCTTCCTCCCCTTTTGCAGTTAACATAATGATAGGAATATCATTAAACTTATTATTTTTTTTTAAATTTTTACAAATTTCAACACCAGATAATTCAGGTAACATCCAATCCATTAATATTAAATCTGGGTGTTTTAATTTTATTTGTTTAAGAGCATCTTCTCCATTTTCTGAATGACTAACTTTATAACCTTCTTTTTCAAGATTATACTTTAACAAACTAACAATTGATGCTTCATCTTCAGCTATAAAAACATGAGCTGACATAAATCATTTTTCTCCAGTTACAATTGGCTCTGTGCCCTTAGGTCTTTCACCTTCTAAATATTCACCTTTAACTAAATAATAAATTTGTTCTGCAACATTTGTAGTATGATCACCAATACGCTCAACGTTTTTGGTCACAAACAACAAGTGAGTTCCATCCTCTAAATTTTTTTCATCTTCTTTAAGATATTTTATAACTTCTTGCATACAAAGATTTGTTAGATCATCTATTTGCTCGTCGCTTTCCCAAACATTTACTGCCATTGACGCAGATCTTTCTAGATAAGCGTCTAATGTTGATTTTAATTGTTTTTGAACACTAGTAGATACTCTATTAAATGCATCTACCAAATTCTTTGGAAGATTTTCATTAAGCAAAAGTGTTCTCTTGGATATATTTTTTGCTAAATCACCTATTCTCTCTAAATCCGAAGACATTTTCAGAGCCGTTACAGTCTCTCTTAAATCAATTGCCATAGGTTGTCTCAATGCAATTAAATTTACAACTTGCTGTTCAACTAAAGTCTCAAATTTATCTATTTTTTCATCGTCTTGAATTACAGTTTCTGCAATATCGCTATTTCTTGTTGTAATGGCTTGAATAGCTTTACCTAAAGAATCCTCACACGCACTTCCCATTTTAATTATATTCGCATTAAGATTTTTGAGTTCTTCTTCGTAAGATTTAACTGTATGTGGCGCTTCACCCATTATCCAAACCTCCCGGTTATATAATCCTGTGTTTTTGTGTTATCAGGATTCTTAAATATCTTATCAGTTGATCCATGTTCAATCAAATGTCCTAGGTGAAAAAAACCTGTATTTTGAGAGACACGTGCAGCTTGAGCCATAGAATGAGTTACAATTATTATTGTATGCTCCTTTTTTAACTCATCAATCAATTCTTCAATTTGTGCTGTTGCTATTGGATCTAATGCTGAACAAGGCTCATCCATTAATATAACTTCTGGTCTTACGGAAATTGCTCTAGCAATACAAAGTCTTTGTTGTTGTCCTCCAGATAAACCAGTTCCAGCTTCATGTAACCTATCTTTTACCTCTTCCCATAGTGCAGCCTTTTTTAAGCTAGTTTCAACAATTTCATCCATTTCTTGCTTTGATTGAGCCATACCGTGAATTGTTGGGCCGTATGATATATTTTCATATACAGTTTTTGGGAAAGGATTAGGTTTTTGAAAAACCATACCAATTTTTTCTCTAAGTCTTACTACATCGCAACTTTTATCATTTATATTAAAGTCATTAATTAAAATTTCTCCTTTAACACTACAGATATCAATTACATCATTCATTCTATTAAGACATCTAAGAAAAGTTGATTTACCACAACCAGATGGACCAATTAATGCAGTTACTTGGTTTTCTTCAATATCTAAACCTATATTATAGAGGGCCTGTTTTTTTCCATAAAAAACATCTACATTTTTTGCTTTAATCTTTATCATTTTAACTCCATTTTTTTTCAAACTTATGTCTAATTATTTGGGCAAATAAATTCATTATTATTAAAAAACCAAGTAAAACCATTATACATGCCGAGACTTTTTCAACAAATCCTCTCTCAGCACTTTCAGCCCAAATATAGATTTGAACTGGTAAACTTGCTGCAGGATCCATTGGTGACCCAGGTATCGTGTTAACAAAAGCAACCATTCCAATTAAAATTAGGGGTGCAGTTTCTCCTAAAGCTTGAGCTAAACCAATTATTGTACCTGATAAAGTCCCAGGCATTGAAAGAGGAACGGTATGATGCATTGTGGTTTGCATTCGACTTGCGCCCATAGCAAGTGCTGCCTCTCTTATACTTGGAGGAACCGCTTTTAAAGATGCCCTCGCAGCTATAATTATTGTTGGTAAAGTCATCAATGATAAAGTGATACCTCCAACTAAAGGGGTAGACCTAGGAAGGTGAAATATAGCCAATAAAACACCTAATCCGAGTAACCCAAAGACAATAGACGGTACTGCAGCCAAGTTATTTATATTTACTTCAATAAAATCAGTAAGTCTATTTTTAGGTGCAAACTCTTCAAGATAAATTGCTGCAAGCACCGCCACAGGAAAAGCTATCATTAAGCATACAAGTATAGAAAAAATTGAGCCCATAAATGAACTAGCTATACCAGCAAGTTCTGGTTCTCTAGAGTCAGCATATGTAAAAAAACTGATATTAAATTTACTTTCAACTTTGCCTTTTGCAACAAGTTGATCGAAAATTTTTAATTGATAATCGCTTACCCTTCTTTGATCTTCCGGTAAATCTCTTGGATAATTTCCTTTAAAGACTTGATCTAAATCATCTGAAGCGGTTAGATAAACTTCTTTTGTTTTTCCTATTAAACCAGGGTTATTTAGAAGTTCATTTTTAATTTCTTTTTCAAAAAAATAAGACACCATTCTCTTCAATTCATTTTCTTGATCTTCATTGGCATTTGGATCTAGGTCAGCCATTGATTTTAATGCTATATCGTAATAATCAGCATCCTGTAAATCCTCATTAGAAGGATTTTGTTCTAACATCATTAATTCAGCATCAAAAGTTACTGGAACAATGAGCCACGTTTTTTGAAAAGCAGAATAGCCAGTTGAAAAAATTTTAAAAATAAAGATTGTTAAAAATAAAAGTGCCATAAAAATTGCACTCAGACCGTATAAGCGAAATCTCTGTTCAGCTTTGTATCTTTTATTTAATAATTGTTCTTTACTTTTATTCATATTTCTCTCTATATTTTTTAACTACTCTTAAGGCCACGATATTTAAACAAAGCGTTACTAGAAATAATGACATACCTAAAGCAAAAGCGGCTTGCGTTTTTGGGTCGCCAAAAGCTTGGTCTCCAATTAAAATTACCACAATTTGCGCTGTAATTGTTGAAGTAGATTCTAATGGATTTAAAGTTAAGTTAGCAGCTAAACCCGAGGCCATAACAACTATCATTGTTTCTCCAATAGCTCTTGAAACGCCAAGTAAAATAGATCCAACTATCCCGGGCAAAGCTGCGGGAAAAATAACTCTCTTAATTGTTTCTGATTTAGTCGCTCCCATAGCGTAACTTCCATCTCTTAAACTTTGAGGCACACTTGTAATTACATCGTCACTTAAACTTGAAATAAATGGTATGATCATAATACCCATTACCCCTCCTGCTGCTAAAGCACTTTCAGCTGAAACTTCAAGACCCATTGAGGTTCCTAATTCTTTCAAAAATGGTCCAACTGTTAGGGCAGCAAAAAAACCATAAACAACTGTTGGTATACCAGCTAAAATTTCAATTAAAGGTTTTGCATATTGTCTAACTTTGCTAGATGCATATTCAGCTAAATAAATTCCACTCATTAATCCAATTGGGATAGCAACGCACATAGCAATAAATGCAATAAAAAAAGTACCTGCAAAAATAGGGACCGCTCCAAAAGTATCTGAATACATTGATGGATCTAAAGCCTCAGAAGAATCTCTTACAAAAGCTTTTGCTGGATACCAATGAGTTCCAAAGACAAAATCAAATAATGGAATTACTTTAAAAAAATCTATAGTTTGAAATATAAGTGAGAAAACTATTCCAACAGTAGTTAATATTGCAGCTAAAGAGGCTGTAAATAAAACTGCATTCAAAAATTTTTCAACTGGTTCTCTTGTTCTAGAATTAGATGAAATTCTTTTATACGCATAAGCAACTGAAGCAATGATTATAGATAATACTATAACAGCTTTTGAACTTTGAGCTATTGATCGAAGACTTAAATATTTTTCTGCTGAAGCCTCAATAAAAGGTGTAATTTCTCCGGTAAATTGTCCTCGCGACAATGATTTTGTTTTTTCGTATATTAAATTTAATTCATCATCAAGATAACCTTGATTTGAATAATCGCTTAAGACTAATAACTTTACAATTGTAGGCTCAAAAATTGCCCATAAAGAAAAAATTATAAAGGCTGGTATTGCGCACCAAATTGCAAGATAATAACCATAAAATTGTGGTAATGCAGTTAATCTTTTATTTGAAGATTGAATTGTATATGCTTTTTTGCGTCCAAAATAATAGCTTGTGAAACCTAGAAGAACAATAAATGTAAACAATATTAAGTTCAAAAGAATCTCCTTTATTGGGACTTTACTATTATTTGAAAAAAAAGGGGTCTAAAAAGACCCCCTTTTTAATCATTTGTTAACTGAGAAACAATTAATTACCCATAGCAACTAGCTTCGTAGCATTAGTTCTAGTTGTTTTATACAACTTAGAGTCTAATGGCACCAAACCAATGTCTGCTAGATAACCACCTTTTCCTATAGCTTTCTTAGTTGTGAATTCTTTCACAAACTCATGTAAGCCTGGAATTACTCCAACGTGAGCTTTTTTCACGTAAAAGAATAAAGGTCTGGCAACAGCATAACTGTAGTCTTGAATAGACTTCAATGATGGTTGTCCACCATCAATACTTGCTGCTTGTAATTTATCTTTTGCAGCTAGGAAATAACTGAAGCCAAAGAAACCAAACATTTCTTTATCTTGAGTTAACTTTTGGATGATTAAACTATCGTTTTCTCCAACTTCAATAGCAGCACCATCTTCTCTGTAAAGTTTTTGAGGTTTTTTGTATTTTTTATTTCCAGCTTCAAAACCTGCTTTATAAAGAGCTTTAGCTTCTTTAGTCATACCTTTTTTCATTACTAAAGAATTCCAAGCATCTCTAGTTCCTGATGTTCCTGGTGGGATCATCACTGAAATTTTTTGTTTTGGTAAGCTAGGGTCAATTTGATCCCAAGTTTTATAAATATTTGGAACTAATTTACCATCAACAACTGTATGAGCGGCTAGCGCTAAGTATAATTGTTCTTTTGTAAAGTTTACTGGTTTTGCATCTTTACTGTAAGCTAATGTAATACCGTCGTTTCCAATTACGATTTCAACGATATCATTAACACCATTTTTCTTACATAGTGCTTTTTCTTTATCTTTCATAGCTCTTGATGCATTTGTAATATCTGGATGTTGTTCACCTACACCAGCGCAAAATAGTTTAGCTCCACCACCAGTACCAGTAGACTCAATAACAGGAGTTTTAAATCCTGAACCACCAAATCTTTCAGCAACAACAGTCGCATAAGGGAATACCGTAGAAGAACCAACTATCTTAATTTGATCTCTTGCTTGAGCAACAGTTGCTATTGATAAAGCAACTAATGAAGCAATTATTATAGTTAGTTTTTTCATTATCTTTAATCCTTTCATTATTTATTAATTAAAAGATGACAGACTCGTATAAATTTATTGAATCTTTAATATTACAGAATTGTTACACTTTTGTTAAAAATGTAACTTTATAGTTGAAACTTAAGAAAACTTTTAGTTGTATTTTTTTGATATAATTATCTTTTCAACATCAGTTTCTAGGCCTCCACTACATGACACGGGGTTTACCTTTTCACTAAGAGCTAGTTCATTGCTTGGACGTAAAGTTACTTCAAGTTTTACCAAGTTTACTAATTCTTCTCTAATATCTTCATCATATCTCCAGCTAGGCCATGAACTTGGTGTTGAAAATATAGAGGTTAAATAACTTGTAGCCATAGTATATCTGTAATTACTCAAGTTTTCATTCCTTAATAAAAAATCTCTTACAGAACTAAAAATATTTCTACATCTAAAAGAATCCGAAAAGTAATTTTCCTCCTTAAGATTTTTACTCATAGGAACAGAAACAATTAAATCAATTGAGTTTTTAGAATATGAGGTAACTACGTCAGTATAAAATTCAGATTCAGCAATCTCTAAATGATCTTTTATAGAAGGATATGAAGTTTTTAAATCTGCTTCTAGTCTAAAAATCCCAATATCAAAAACTGTAAGTTGCTGATTTCTTAATAATGTTGTTATATCTTTGGAAAAAACACTTGTTGTTAAAGAGCTTAACAAAAAAGCAAAAATTAAAATATTTTTAAGTATTCTAATCATGCTTAAAAATAATAAAAAGACTAACATTAATCAAGTAAAGAAATGTTATAAAAACGTTCTAAAATTATTATAAAACAATACTTTTTAAATCTAAGTTTTTGTTGGTAAATAAATTTGAACTTCAGTTCCTTTATTTTCCTCACTTAGAATCTCATAATGTCCACGATGTTGAGTAACAATATGTTTAACAATAGCTAATCCTAAACCAGTTCCACCAACCCTATTACTTTGTTCAAGATCTACCCTAAAAAATCTTTCTGTAATTCTAGAAATATATCTTTGAGGAATACCAACACCTTCATCTTTAATACTGATCATAAAATTTTTTTCTAACAATTTACCAACACTAATTTTGCTTGATATAAAAATAGACTTGTTTTCATTTGAATACTTAATTGCATTATCTAAAAGATTAGAAAAAACAGTTTGTAATTTTTTTTCATCTCCAGTAACAATCGTTGGATTAGCGAGAGATAAATTAATATTTAATTTCTTTCTTTTTAAAATAATCTCAAAATTACTGATGATTGTTTTGAAAAGATCATTTATATCTACTAAAGAGTTTGGCCTTATGTGTTCTTCTAATTCAATTCTTGTGAGTATTAAAAGATCATTAATTAAATTTTCCATTCTATTTGATTGATCAGTCATTATTTTCATAAATTTTTTTTTAGCCTTTTCATCATCAGACGCTGGGCCCTCAATTGTTTCTAATGATCCTTTGATTGCCATTAAAGGTGTTCTTAATTCATGGCTTACATTAGCGACAAAATCAGTTTTAAATTTTTGTGCTTTTGTAATTTCAGTAAAATCTTTTAAAAATAACACAACAGAATCTGGTTCAGTAAATAAATGAGTTGGACCAGGAATAATATAAATTTTATAAAATTGATATGATGGGAGGTCTATTTCAATGTCAATA
>CACIDN010000012.1 GCA_902585415.1 uncultured Pelagibacteraceae bacterium | reverse complement strand
TTGAAACTCTTTTAGTAACGATAAATGATGAGTTGGTTAATTTATTTTTGAAAAAAATTATAAGTTTTGACAATATACCAATAAAATTAAATAAACTTTTAAATTCTAAAAATTTTTGTAAATTAAAGTTAAAAAAACTTCGTAATTTAGCTCAAATTCAAAGTTTAAATAAGTTTGCAAGATTGAAAACAAATTCTTTAAGTGTAATATCCTCATCAAAATGAAATTTATAATTTTAATTATATTAATATTTAATACTTTATTAAGCTCTGTATACGCAGAAATTATAAGAGACGTAAAAATTAATAATAATTTAAGAGTCTCAAAAGAAAGTATAATTTCTTTTGGTAATATTAAAATCGGTTCGGATTATAGTGAAAATCAACTAAATCAAATTCTAATAGACTTGTATGACACAAATTTTTTCTCAGATATTAAATTAAAAATTGAAAATAATATTTTAATTATAGATATTAAAGAAAGAAAAATAGTACAAAAAATAATCATAGATGGCGTCAAATCAAAAGAAAATACTGATAAAATTTTAAAAGTGCTGTCATTAAAAGATAAAAGTCCATTTGATGAATATTTGGCTGAACAAGACCTAATAAAAATTAAAAATTCATTAGGTACAGCAGGATATTATTTTGCAAATGTAGAGGTAAAAATAAAAGATAACAATAATGAAACTATAGATTTGATTTACAAAATTGATATAGGTGAAAAAGCATTAATACAAAATATCAAGTTCACTGGAGATAAATTTTTTAAAGATAGAAAACTAAGAAGTGTAATTGTGAGTGAAGAAGCAAAATTCTGGAAATTCATTAGTAATAAAAAGTATCTAGATGTAAAAAGAATAGAACTTGATAAAAGACTTTTGAAAAATTTTTATTTAAATAAAGGATTCTATAATGTTGAAATTGAAAGTTCTTCAGCAGTTTTTAAGGAAAATTTTTTTGAATTAATGTATAATGTTAATTCTGGAAACAAATATTTTATTAAAAATACAAAATTTAAGCTACCATCTGATTATAAACCTAAAGACTTTAAAGAAGTAAAAAAAGTAATAAAAAAAAATGGAGGGAAAGAAATATTCTTTAAATAAAATAAATAAAGTTATTAAAGAAATTGACAATATTTCTGTAGCGAGACTATATGATTTTATTGATGCTACAATTGAGGTTGATGAAGTAAACGATAATCAATTAAATTTGACATTTTCAATTGTTGAAAGTGAGAAATTTTTTGTAAATAGAATTAACATTTTCGGGAATAATATAACAGAGGAAAAAGTAATAAGAAATCAACTTGAGGTAGATGAAGGAGACCCATTTAATAAATTACTTAATACAAAATCTTTAAATAATTTAAGAGCTTTAAGAATTTTTCAAAGTGTTAAAGGTGAAATAGTTTCAAATGAAAACTCTCAACAAAAAGATATTAATATTACTGTTGAGGAAAAGCCTACAGGAGAAATTTTAGCGTCAGCAGGTGTCGGAAATGATGGTGGGTCTTTTGGATTTGCAGTGTCTGAAAAAAATTTTATGGGTAAAGGAATTGGCTTAGTATCGTCAATAGAGGTAAGCGCAGACAAGATTAAAGGTGAATTTACAGTGGATAATCCAAATATTAATTATACTGAAAAAGCTTTATCAACAAGTATTTTTGCAATCGATACTGATAAAATGAAAGACAGTGGTTATGAATCTGGTGAAGTAGGTTTCAGGTTCGGTACTTCATTTGAACAATATGACAATTTGTACTTTAGCCCTTCTTTTAGAACTGTTGCTGAAAAACTGACAACAGATAATACTGCAAGCTCAGCAATAAAAAAACAAGAGGGAAATTATTTTACCTCTACAATTTCCTATTCTTTTGATTATGATGTTAGAAATCAAAGATTTCAAACAACAGATGGTTTTAGAAGTAATTTTTATCAAACAATCCCACTGATATCCGATAGTAATACACTAACTACAGGATATATACTTGATAATTATTTTTCTTATGATGAAATTACAACAAGTGTTGGATTGTTTTTAAAAAATGTAACAGGACTGTCAGACGATGTAAGAGTTTCAGAGAGAATTACAATACCAAGAAACAGGTTAAGGGGATTTAATAATTCAAGAGTAGGACCTGTAGATAACAATGATCATGTTGGGGGAAATTATGCAGCAGCACTTAGTATTACTACTAATTTACCTTTCATAGCACCAACATTACAGGATTTTGAGTTTAATTATTATGTTGATGTAGGAAATGTTTGGGGGACAGATTATTCATCTGCAAATTTTGATGACTCTAATTCTTTAAGAGTATCAACCGGAGCAGGTTTAGAGTGGTGGTCTCCAGTAGGACCTTTAAACTTAAAATTATCTCATGCAATTAAAAAAAAATCTACGGATGAGTTTGAAGGATTTCAATTTAATATTGGAACAACTTTTTAATGTATAAAAATTTTTTAATTGTAATTTTTTTTTTAATTTTTTTTTCTCATGTTCATAGCGAGGAACAAAAAATTGTTTATTTAAATGTTGATAAAATTATGCAAAATTCTTTGGCAGGTAAATCTATCAAAAAACAACTTGAAAATATTTATAATAAAAATTTGGAAAAATTTAAAACAAATGATGAAATTTTAAAAACAAAAGAAAAAAAAATTATCGCACAAAAAAATATTTTAAACCAAGAAGATTTTGAAAAAGAAATTTCCTCTCTCAGATCTGAGATAATAAAATTTCAAAGAGAGCAGGTCAAAGCTCGTGATAATTTAAATAGATTAAGAATTGGGGCAAGTAATAAACTTATAGTAGAGCTATCACCTATTCTAAAAGAATATGCAGAAAATAATTCTATAAGTTTGATTTTGCAAAAAAAAAATATAGTGATGGGTAAGAAAGAAATAGAAATCACTGATGAAATACTTTCTATAGCAAATAAAAAAATAAAAGAAATTAAGATAAAATAATTATGGATAAATTAAGTAAAAAAGATATAGAAAATCTCCTACCTCATAGAGAACCCATGTTACTAATAGATGAATTAAATAATATAAAAAAACTATTTTCAGCTACAGCTATTGTAAATGTAAAAAAAGATAGTTTTTTTGTTCAAGGCCATTTTCCTGGACAACCGATTATGCCTGGTGTTTTAATTGTTGAAGCATTTGGTCAAGCTGCTGCGGCACTAACTGCTCATGGTTTAGATAAAGAAACTTATGAAAATAAACTTGTTTATTTAATGAATGTTGAAAAAGCAAGATTTAGAAAACCAGTATTACCAGATTGTAAACTTGAATTATACATTGAGGCTTTAAGATCACATGGAAGAGTATGGAAATATAAAGGGGAGGCCACAGTTGATAATAAAAAAATGGCTGATGCTGTATGGTCTGCAACAATTGTTGATAGGAAATAATTAGCAATAAATCTTGATAAGCATTTAAATTAAGTTTTGATATTAAACTTATTAATGATTAATCCTTTTTTCAAAAATACCGGACCTTATGATATTAATGATTTGCTTAAATTAATATCTGTGAAAAACCAATCTTTTTCGAATGAAAAAATAAATGACATAAAAGATTTAAGCTCTTCAGAAAAGGGTGATATAACTTTTTTTCATTCAAAAAAATATAGTGAACTTGTCAAGTCGACAAAAGCATCATTTTGTGTGACTGCTGAAAATTTGAAACCATTTTTACCAATTACTTGTAAAGCAATAATCTCAGATAAAATTTTATTAGATATTGCTAAAATTACCAAAAAATTTTATCCAAATTCTATTACAGATGATTTTGATAATAATGTTGAAAAAATTGAAAATACACAATTTAAGGATAAAGTAAAATTTGGAAGAAATGTCTTGGTTGGTAAAAATGTACAAATTGGATCAAATTGCTTAATTGGACATAATTCAATTATTGAGTCTAATGTATCTATTGGAAACAACTGTTTAATTGGTACAAATGTAATTGTCAGAAACTCATTAATTAAAAACAATGTTCATATTTTAGATGGATGCATAATAGGAAAAAAAGGTTTTGGTTTTTTTCCTAACAATAAAACTAATTTTAGATATCCACAAATTGGTGTTGTTATTATTGATGATAATGTTGAAATTGGGTGCAACTCAACAATTGATCGTGGATCACTATCAAATACAGTCATAGGAAAAAATACATTTTTAGACAACCAAATTCATATTGCGCATAATGTGAAGATCGGCGAAAATTGTGTAATAGCTGGCCAAGTAGGTTTTGCTGGTAGTTCAATCATAGGTAATAATGTTATGATAGGTGGTCAAGCTGGAATTTCTGGTCATCTTAAAGTTGGTAATAATGTGCAAATAGGTGGAGGTAGTGGAGTCATAAGAAATATATCTGACAATTCAAAAGTAATGGGTTACCCGGCTAGAAATTTAAAAAGTTTTTTAAAAGAAAGTAAATGATTCATAAAACTGCAGTAATAGATAAAAAAGCAAAAATTCATTCTAGTGTTAAGATAGGCCCTTATAGCATCATTGGCCCAGATGTAGAAATTAACGAAAATGTAGTCATACAATCTCATGTTAACATCACGGGAAATACAATAATTGGAAGTGGTAATAAATTTTATCCTTTTGCGTCTATAGGAAATGATCCTCAAGATTTAAAATACAATGGAGAAAATACCTCATTAATTATAGGAAATAATAATAAATTTAGAGAATACGTAACAATAAATCCGGGTACGGTTACCGGAGGAGGTTTAACAAAAATTGGTGATAATTGCTTATTTATGATTTCTTCTCATGTAGCTCATGACTGTATCGTCGGTAATAATGTGATTATAGCAAATAATGTTCCGTTAGGAGGACATGTAAATATAGGTGACAATGTTATAATAGGCGGTAATTCTGCAGTTCAACAGTTTACAAGAATAGGCAAAATGGCAATGATAGGAGGTATGACTGGAGTTTTGAAAGATGTGATACCATATGGTTTATCGTTAGGTAATAGAAATTATTTAGATGGTTTAAATTTGATAGGATTAAGAAGAGCCAAGGTAGAACATAAAGATATTTTTGAGTTAAATAAAGCATATAAAGAAATTTTTAATAAAAGAGATATATTGAACAATATAGAAAAATTAGATAATGCAATAAAAGCAAATTATTTAGTAAAAGAGATGATTAATTTTATTAAATCTGATAAAAAAAGGATAATAGCTTTACCAAAATAATATGATTAAAGTAATTGACGATTTATTAGATAATAGTGATTTTAAAAAGTTATCAGAATTTATCTTAAGTAAAGAGTTTCCATGGTTTTTTTTAGAGGATAAAGTTCACAAAGGAGATGGCCATTTCCAAATGTGTCACAATTTTTTTTTATCGGGTGCGCCACAATCAAGATTTGTTAAAATACTTGACCCATTTATTAGCAAATTAAATATAAGTAAAGTTATAAGAATAAAAGCTAATATTACATTTAAAAAAGAAAAAAATATAGAGACCGGAATGCATACAGATGTAAAATTAAAAAATAACGAAAAATTTAAAACAGCTGTTTACTATTGTAACAATAATAATGGCTCAACCCTATTTGAAAATGGAGAAAGAATTTATAGCAAAGAAAATAGAGCTGTAATTTTTGATGGTGACCAACTTCATTGTGGCGTTGATTGCACAGATGTAAGTAGAAGAGTAGTAATCAATTTTAACTACATAGAAAAAAAAGATGCATGATTGGTCTTATTTTTGGCGACTCTGATTTTCCAAATCATATTCTTAAGACAATAAAGCAGAGAAAAATAAAATACACAATAATTGATTTATCGAAATCAAAAAAATTTAAAAATGATAAAAAATCAAACTCAGTTGCTTTAGGACAGTTTGGTAAAATTATTGATATTCTTAAGAACAATAATTGTAAAAAAGTATTATTTGCTGGAAAAGTAAATAGGCCAAATTTGACTAAATTAAAATTAGATTTTAAAGGTATTTATTATTTTTCAAGAATAATAAAAGCGTCGAAACTAGGAGATGCTGCAATCCTTAAAGAAATTATAAAAATATTGGCTCAAAACAGAATAAAAACTGAAAATTCACTCAAATTTAATCCTGAGTTAATGCTAAAAAAAGGCAATTACTCAAAAATTAAAGCAAATAACCAGGATAAATTGGACATAAAAAAAGCAATTAAAACATTAAATAGTCTAAAACAATATGATTTTAGCCAGGGAGTTATAGTCAGAAATAACAAAGTTGTTTCGATAGAAGGTAAGGGTGGTACTAAAATAATGTTAAAAAAAAGCAAAAGCAGAAAATTTAGAAATCATGGTGTTATAGTCAAATTTCCGAAGAAAAAACAAGATCTTCGTATTGACCTACCTACAATTGGACTAAAAACATTAAAACAATGTAAGGGTGCCGGACTGAAAGGAATTGTTTTAAAAAGTAAACAACATGTATTTCTAGATAAAAACAAATGTATCAAATTTGCTAACAAAAACAGGATGTTTATCTTGGTAAAATGAAAAAAATTTTTATACTAACTGGTGAACCTTCAGGAGATAAATTAGCATCGACGGTAGTCGCTAAACTTAAACAAAAACACTCTGATATAGAGTATTTGAGTGTAGGTGGTTCTTATTTAAATTCATATGGAGTCAAATCTATATATGACCTTAAAGAAATAACTTATATTGGCTTTACCAGTGTTATTTTAAATATATTAAAAATTAGAAATAAAATTAATTTAACTGTAAAAAAAATAATTGAATTTAATCCTGACATATTACTTAGTGTAGATAGTCCTGATTTTACTTTAAGAGTTGCTCAAAAAGTTAAAAAAATAAATCCTAATATTAAAACTATTCATTATGTTGCTCCTCAGGTATGGGTCTGGAGAGAGGGAAGAGTTAAAAAAATTAAAAATTTTTTAGATCATATTCTTTTATTATTTAATTTTGAAAAAAAGTACTTTGATAAAGAAAATATTAAAAATACATTTGTTGGCCATCCGTTGCTAGAAACTAAAAATAATATTAAAACTGATTTATCTAATTTAATTAAAAAAGATAAAAAAATAATATCGTTATTTGCTGGAAGTCGAATATCAGAAACAAATATCTTATTACCCATTCTGCTAGATTTTATTAAACTAATGAACGAAAGGTTTAATCAATATTATTTTATTTTTCATTCAACCGTTTCAAATAAAGATTTAATAAAAGAAGAATTAAAAAAAAATAATTTTGTTAATGTTGATGTTGTATCAGATGAGAATATTAAATCTCAAATATTATCAAAATCTATTTTTGCTGTAGTAAAATCTGGAACTATTTCCCTAGAGATTTGTAATTTAAAAATACCGTCAATAATTATCTATAAAATGAATTTTATAAATTTTTTGATACTGAAACTTTTAGTAAAAGTAAAATTTGCTAATATAATCAATATTATTAACAAAAAAGAAATAATACCAGAATTAATTCAAAATGAATGTAATTCAAAAGAAATTTTTAAATCTGTCGTTTATTTTTTGAATAATCCAGAACTTATGGAAAAACAAATTTACGATGTAAATATTACATTAAATGAGATTAGATCTAAAACTTCCTCATCTGCTGAGGCTTCTGCTGTAGTTTCAAGCTATCTTGGCATCTAATCTTTTTTGGACCTCTTTTTTTCCTAAAGATAATATAATATCATATATTCCAGGTCCAAATCTCGAACCAGTTAATACTATTCTTAAAGGCTGACCAACTCCTTTAAAATTTGTGTCATGAGATTTGATGAGTCCGTTCACAACTGGTTCTAAAACTTCTCTACTAGGCTGGTCTATTTTTTTGAATTGATCTCTAAAGTCAGAAATAACTTTTTTGGCTTTTTCATCAACTAATTTTATATCGTCTTCATTAAAAATTACCTTATCAACAGTTATATATCTACCATTGTTGAATATATCTTCCAATGTTTTGGATTTATTTTTCAAAAAGGATAGTGATTTTTTTATTTTATCTTTCTTATCTGATTTTATTTCTTTCTTAAATTTATTGCAATATTCTATCAACTGATCAAATAGGTCATTTTCATTCATGTTCTTGATATAGTGTTCATTCATAGATAAAATTCTGCTCATATCTAATTTGGACGGAGATTTACCTATACCTTGAAGATTAAAATATTTAATGCTTTCCTCTAAAGTAAATATTTCCTTATCTTTATGAGACCATCCTAATCTTAAAAGATAATTTCTAAGAGCATCTGGCATAATGCCAATTTTAGAATAATCATCTAAGGTTGATGCCTTATCTCGTTTAGATAGCTTTTTACCATCAATTGTGTGTATTAATGGTATATGAGCAAATTTAGGTACTACCCATTCCATAGCTTGATAAATTTGAATTTGTTTAAATGTATTTATTTTATGGTCATCTCCCCTAATAATGTGTGTCATATTCATTTGATGGTCATCAACTGATGCCGATAAATTATATGTAGGAGTACCATCATTTCTCAAGATTACAAAATCCTCAATTGTGTTATTTTCAATTTTAACATCACCTTGAACCAAATCTTTTAGTATCGAGGTTCCATCTATTTTACTTTTAAATCTTATTGCTGGCTTTATATTTTTAGGAGTATCAGTCTCTTTTATATCCCTCCATTTTCTATCATAAATATAAGGGATTTTTTTTTGTTTAGCTCGTTTTTTTTGTTCTTCAATTTCCTCAGATGAACAATAACATTTATAAGCACTACCTTTTTTTAATAATTCATGGGCAACTTTAATATGATCTTCTATTTTTTTAGATTGCACATATTCTTCTCCATCAAAATTTATACCAATCCATTTTAGTGAATTAATAATTTGTTTTCTATATTCATCTTTAGATCTATCTTTATCAGTATCTTCAATTCTTAAAAAAAAATCACCATTTTTGTTTTTTGAATAAAGCCAATTAAATAAAGCTGTTCGGACCCCACCTATATGCAATGGACCTGTTGGTGACGGAGCAAATCTAGTTGCTACTTTTAGCATTTAATATAAATAAACTATTTTTTTAGAAGTTTCTATACAAAGATACTAACACACCCTGTACTTTTACTCTATCTGGTCCAAAGATTTTAGTTTCGTAATTTTTATTTGCACTCTCAAGGGCTATTGTTTTGCCTTTTCTTCTTATTCTTTTAAGCATAGCTTCATGGTCATCAATTAAAGCAACAACAATTTTTCCATTTTCAGCTGTATCAGTTTTTTTAACAATTACCGTATCGCCTTCGCTAATACCCGCTTCAATCATTGAATCTCCTTGGACTTTTAAACCGAAATACTCTCCATTTTTTTCTATATTATTAGGCAAAGAAACTCTTGACACTTCATTTTGTATTGCTTCAACAGGCGTTCCTGCAGCTATTTTACCAAGGACCGGAACTTCATTTTTTTCTATACCTTTTTCATCTAAACCACCTTTTATTACACTAGGTGAAAAGTAATTATAGATATCATTTGCAGACGCAGTTTCAGGTAACTTAACAACTTCTAATGCTCTAGCTTTATGTGGTAATCTTTTTATAAAACCTCTTTCTTCCAAAGCACTTATTAAACGATGTATTCCAGATTTTGACTTCAAATTTAATGATTCTTTCATCTCCTCATAAGAAGGAGATACACCAGAACTTCTCAACTTCTTGTTGATAAAAATTAATAGGTTTTTTTGTTTTTTTGTTAACATAAGAACAAATATCGTACAAATAATGTTCTACTAAAGTTCTTTATAATTAACAACAGTTAAAAAAATAAGTAAATTCAGTGTTATTTAGCTACAATATCGAAAATATAGAATTGTTATCTAAATTTTTTAAGAGCGATTCACCAATTAAAAAAGTTTTGATTGACGTTTTGTGTGATAGTTCCAACAGCTCTTCTTTTGTTTTTATACCACTCTCAGATATTAGTGGCCCAGTATGATTTATCAAAATATTATGGATATCAAAAGTTGTATTTATGTCAGTTTTTAAATTTTTTAGGTTTCTATTGTTAATTCCAATCAGAGCACTTTTAAACTTTAGTGCATGTTTAGCTTCATCAACAGTGTGAACCTCGACAATTACAGTCATATTTAATTTTATTGCCTCTTCATATAGTTCATTTGCCAAACTTTCACTAACACCAGCTAATATAATCAGTATTGCATCAGCTCCATAGCTTTTAGCTAAAGGTACTTGAAATTTATCGACGAAAAAATCTTTACATAGAATTGGTAATTTAATTTTTTCTTTTATTTTACTAATATGTGTTAGGTTTCCTAAAAAAAAGTCTTCTTCGGTTAAAACAGACAAACAAGTTACTTTATTTAGATAATAAGTATTTGCAATTTCGACTGGATTATAATCTTCAATAATTATGCCAGCAGAAGGACTTGCTTTTTTTATTTCAGCAATTATAGAAAATTTTTTACTATTTATATTTTTTTGAATTTTATCTTTAAAGTTTATAAATGAGTTATTTTTATCTATTAATTCAATTAAAGTCTCTAATTTTGTTTTTTTTTTTAAATTTTCAATTTTCTCAATTTTCTTTTTTATTATTCTTTCAAGAATATTTTCAGTCATTTTGAATTTTAATTAAATGTTTGTAAGATTCTCCTGACTTAATAAAATCTCTGGAGTAGTTATATGCCAATTTAAAATCATCATATTTTTCTGATACAATTAGACCTGCAGCTGCATTTAGACATACGGCCTTAGAAAAATCATTGTCTTCACCTTTAAATATATTTATTAACTTATCTGCATTAAATTTTGCATCATTTCCGACGATATTTTCAAACTTATCTGCATTTATATTTAATTCTTTTGGATCAATAGTAATTTCAGAAATTTTATTATCTTTTAATTGTATAACATTTGTTTTCGCATATGGTGAAATCTCATCTAAACCGTCTTCACTATTTACAACCCATGTAAATTTAATATCTAAATTATTTAAAGCATTTGCAAAAATTTTTAGAAGTTTTTTTTCAAAAACTCCAACTACTTGTCTTTTTACTAAAGCAGGACTACTTAATGGACCAATCATATTAAATATAGTCCTTTTACCTATTTTTTTTCTTGTCGGTCCCACAAACCTCATTGCACTATGATAATTAGGTGCGAACATGAACCCAAAATTGTTTTTATTTATTTGATTTTCAATATCTTTTGGCTCAAAATTAATATTTATATTTAATGCCTCCAAAACATCTCCTGATCCACATTTAGAGGACACAGCTTTATTACCGTGTTTTGCAACTTTAATTCCCATACTTGCAAGCAATAATGCAGATGCTGTTGATATATTTAGAGTATTCATACCATCACCACCAGTTCCGCAAGTATCAATACAATTGCCAACATTAACTCTTTTGGACTTATCTCTAAGAACGTAAACACCACCAGCAATCTCTTCTGAAGTCTCTCCTTTTGCTGATAAAAAAGTTAAAAAGTCAAAAATATCTGGTTCATTTACTCTGCCTTCCATTAATAACTTAAATGCTGCCTTACTCTCCTCAAAAGATAAATTTTCTTTACTCCTTATTTTTTCTATGAAGTGTTTCATGAGACTTTAAAATCAATAAAATTTTTTAATATTTTAATACCTAATTTTGTTTTAATACTTTCAGGATGAAATTGTACGCCATGTATATTAAATTTTTTATGTTGAATACCCATTATTAATCCGTCCTTTGTTTCTGCTGTGATTTCAAGCTCACTTGATAAGGTTTTTTTATCTACTATTAAACTATGATATCTTGTAGCCTCAAAATTCTTAGGTAAATTCCTCAAAATTCCTTTTTGTTTTGAAATTATAATACTTGTCTTACCATGCATAAGTTTTCTTGCCTGTACTATTTTTGAACCGAAAACTTGACCAATTATCTGGTGCCCTAAACAAACACCTAATATCGGTATTTTTTTATAAATTGATTTCACTATCTTTAGACAGTTACCCGATTGACTTGGATTACCAGGACCAGGTGATATAACAATTTTTTTAAATTTTTTTCTTAAAATTTTTTTTGCATCAATTTTATCATTTCTGTAAACCTCAACTTTACACTTTAATTGAGAAATATAATGGTAAAGGTTATAAGTAAAACTATCGTAATTATCTATTAATACAATCTTCATTAATCGAGAGCCTTAATTAAAGCTTTAGATTTATTTACTGTTTCCTGAAATTCTTTTTCTGGAATACTATCAGCAACAATACCTGCACCGGCTTGCACGTAATATTTTCCATTTTTAGCTAAAGCTGTTCTTAAGGCAATACAAGTATCAAAGTCGCCATTAGCAGAAAAATAACCAATTCCTCCAGCATAGATTTTTCTTTTATTTTTTTCTAATTCATCAATAATTTCCATAGCCCTTATTTTTGGTGCGCCTGATACAGTGCCTGCTGGAAATCCTGCCATCAGCGTATCATATTTTGATTTTTTTTTATCAAATTCACCTGTTACATTTGAAACAATATGCATCACGTGGGAATATTTCTCAATTTTAAATTGTTCAGTTACCTTTACTGTATTTATTTTAGAAATTTTTCCAATATCATTTCTCCCTAAATCTAACAGCATAAGGTGCTCAGAAATTTCTTTTTTATCAGATAAAAGATCCTTTTTATAAAATTTGTCTTCTTTAACATTTTTACCACGAGGCCTTGTTCCTGCTATCGGTCTAATTGTAACTTTATTATCTCTTAGTCTAACTAAGATCTCAGGACTTGCACCAATAATTTGAAAATCGTTAAAGTTAAAGTAAAACATAAAAGGGGACGGATTTGTCAACCTTAATCTTTTATAAATGCTCAGGGGTTTTTTCGTTAATTTTGTTTCAAAACGTTGACTTAAAACAACTTGAAATATGTCACCAATTTGAATGTATTTTTTTGCTTTTTTAACATTTTCCAAAAACTGTTTTTTTGAAATATTTGACTTAATAGATTTTCTTACCAATTTTTTATCTCTGTAATTTGCAGAAATTTTAGATTGAATAATTATATTATTAAGCTCATTCTTTATATCTGTATATTTCTTTTTGTAGTTTGAAATTTTTT
>CACIDN010000011.1 GCA_902585415.1 uncultured Pelagibacteraceae bacterium | reverse complement strand
CGATTAACTAAAAATAATTTATTATTTATTATAATCGGATTAATTAAATCAAAACCTGGGGCTCCTTTTTCATTTAAACTGTAAAGATAAATCTGATTATTATAGTCAATTTTACCTACAAATTTTATACTTCTAAAATTTGTTAAATTTGTGCCATTAAATTCAGATGGTTCACTGTCTAATGACTGATTAATTTGTTTTATTAATGTTAACTTCCAATCAAGTCTTATCATTTGCCAAACGCCCAATGATAAAAACACTAATATAAAAAAATATACAAATAATGAAAATGCTAATTTATTTTTCAATATTGATTAACTGCCCCAAATATATATTGCTGCAAATAAAAATAGCCAAACTACATCAACAAAATGCCAATACCATGCCGCTGCTTCAAAACCGAAATGATGATCTTTGTTAAAATGACCAAGTTTCCCTCTCCATAAACATACTGCTAAAAATATAGTTCCAACTAAAACATGAAAACCATGGAAACCAGTTGCCATATAAAATGTTGCACCATATATATGACCAGAGAAATTGAAGCTAGCATGCTGATACTCGTAAATTTGCAATGCAGTGAAACATGCACCTAATATAACTGTGAGCCACAAACCTTGAATAAAACTTTTTCTATCATCTTCAAGTAAAGCGTGGTGGGACCATGTTACCGTTGTGCCTGACAACAACAAAACTAAAGTGTTAATTAAAGGAATGTCCCAAGGATCAAAAGTTTCAATATCTTTTGGAGGCCAAACATTGCCTACAAATTCACCTGGAAAAAGACTTGCATCGAAATAAGCCCAAAACCATGCAACAAAAAACATGACTTCAGACGCAATGAATAATGTCATTCCATACCTATGATGAATTTGAACTACTGGGGTATGATGTCCTTGATGTTCTGCTTCATTAACAACATCTCTAAACCACATGAAAGCACCATAAACTAAAAGAGCAAAACCAAAAAGCATAGCCCACATAACTTTTGAGTGAAAATAATAGACGGTACCAATAGCAGTTATTAACGTAGCGAATGAAGTATAAATCGGCCAAGGACTTGGGTCTACTAAATGATAATCATGTTTTTGATCTTTTGCAGACATTTATTTTATTACCTTAGTTTGTTTATAATAATCTGATGAGAAGAAAGTATATGACAAAGTAACATCACTTACGTTTTTTGTTTTTGGATCATTTACTATCTCTGGATCAAGATAAAAAGTCATGAAATAACTTTTTTTCTCTCCAGGATTTAAAGTTTGTTTTTCAAAACAAAAGCATCCTAATTTATTAAAGTAAGGACCGAATGAAGATGGAGAAACGTTATAACTTGCAACACCACTAGTAGGATCTTTACTAAAGTTCTCAACAACGAAGTTTACTTTGTAAACTTTACCTGGTTTGACATTAATCAAATTGTTTTCGGTTTTAAAGTTCCAAGATAAATCAGTTTGAACATTTGTATCCAATCTTACAGATACGGGCTTATCTATTACGATTTTTGGTATATCTTTTGAAATTTGCGTTGTACCTCCAAAACCAGTCACACGACAAAAAAGGTCATATAACGGAACAGCAGCAAATGACATACCTAGCATTAGCAAAAATATGAAAGATAGTAATAGAGGGGTTAATTTTTTTTTTGATATCATATTGCTCTCTCAAATACACCAACATTATATAAAGTGAAAATAAACAATAAGATTATAAAAACAACAAGTCCTATTCCTGTTAAAAGATTTTTTTTTTTTACTTTTTTATCAATTTCCATCATACGAAATTATCAACTAAAAATAATACAAAAATTGCAAACAAATAAATTATCGAATAACTAAAAACCTTTTTAGCTTTTAAAATATTAAATTTGTGCTTTTCATCCTTGTAAAGATCAAAACAGATATAGTTATAATATATAGTTAAAGGTAAACAAAATAATGCAAAAAAGCTTCCTACAAAACCAATATGGTATGGCAAATACAATACTGGCAACATAATTAGCGAATAAATAAGTATATTTATTTTAGTATTTTGTACTCCGCTTATAACTGGTAACATTGGTATTTTTGCTAATCTATAATCTTCTGCTTTGTAGAGACTAAGGGCCCAAAAATGTGAGGGTGTCCAGAAAAATATAATTAGGAAAAATGAAATTGCTTCTAATGATAAATTGCCCGTTGCGATTGTCCAGCCTATAACTGGAGGTAATGCGCCTGCAGCACCACCTATTACTATATTTTGAGGCGTTCTTCTTTTTAACCAAACTGTATAAACAACAACATAAAAGAAAATGGTAAAAAAAAGTATAAAGGCAGATAAAAGATTTGAAAAGTAATACAATCCATAAATTGAAATTAAAGATAAAGATAATCCAAAAATTAAAGCTTGTGACTTGTTTACTTTTCCAGTGGGGATTGGTCTTAAACATGTTCTTGACATTAATTTATCAAGATCCGCTTCATACCACATATTCAAAGCACCAGCTGCTCCAGCACCCAATGTAACAAAACTTATGCTTATAATTGCATCAAACATTGATATTTGATTTGGTGCTGTAAGTAATCCTACCGCACAGGTGAAAATTACTAAGGACATCACTCTAGGCTTCATAAGATCAATTAAACCATTAAATAGTTTAATCTCACCAAGTAGATTTCTTTTTAATAATGAGTTTAGAGCATTCATTTAATTTCTTTTAAATTAAGATTTAGATTTCTCTGCTCCTTCGTAAACGTCTACTTTAGGTAGTTCATCAAAAGTGTGAAAATTTGGCGGTGATGGCACTGTCCACTCAAGTGTTGTTGCCCCTTCTCCCCATGGATTAGATGATGAGGCTTTCTTAGTAATAAATGAGTATAATAAATTTATTAGAAATACTACTACACCGGCTACTGATATATATGAGCCGACTGAAGAAATGTAGTTCCAATCAGCAAATGCATCTGGATAATCTGCATACCTTCTTGGCATTCCTGCTAAACCTAAAAAGTGTTGAGGAAAAAATATTAAGTTCACACCTATAAAGGTTAACCAGAAGTGGAGTTTACCCATCCACTCTGAATATTGATATCCTGACATTTTTCCGAACCAATAATACCATCCAGCAAATATTGCAAAAACTGCACCTAAAGATAGAACGTAATGAAAGTGTGCAACAACGTAATAAGTATCATGTAAAGCTGTATCAACACCCGCATTAGCAAGCACTACCCCAGTTACACCCCCTACAGTGAATAAAAATATAAATCCAAGTGCCCAAAGCATTGGCGTTTTAAAAGAAATTGATCCTCCCCACATTGTTGCAATCCATGAAAAAATTTTAATTCCTGTTGGAACTGCAATAATCATTGTCGCTGCAAGAAAATAAGCTTTGGTGTCTGTATCTAAGCCAACCGTGTACATATGATGGGCCCAAACCACAAATCCTACAAAGCCAATTGCAACCATTGCATAAGCCATACCTAGATATCCAAAAACTGGTTTTTTTGAAAATGTTGAAACTATATGACTTATCATTCCAAATCCTGGTAAAATTAGTATATAAACTTCTGGGTGACCAAAGAACCAAAACAAATGTTGAAACAGTGTAGGGTCTCCACCTGTTTGAGCATCAAAAAACGCGGTTCCAAAATTTCTGTCTGTTAAGAGCATTGTTATTGCGCCTGCTAATACTGGTAATGATAATAATAATAAAAATGCAGTTACTAAAATTGACCATGCAAATAAAGGCATCTTGTGAAGTGTCATTCCTGGAGTTCTCATATTCAAAATAGTAGTTATGAAATTTACTGCTCCAAGGATTGACGAAGCTCCAGCCACGTGCAAACTTAAAATTGCTAAGTCCATTGCAGGACCTGGTTGACCTGTTTTGGATGATAGTGGCGGATAAATTGTCCAGCCTCCTCCAACACCTTGAGCTCCAGGAGGTCCATCTACAAAAATTGATGATAATAATAAAATAAATGCAACAGGTAATAGCCAAAATGAAATATTGTTCATTCTAGGAAATGCCATATCAGGTGCTCCAATCATTATTGGTACAAACCAATTTCCAAATCCGCCTATCATTGCTGGCATTACCATGAAGAAAATCATTATTAATCCATGTCCAGTAACTAAGACATTATATAAATGATAGTCTCCGCCTAGAATGCCATCTCCTGGATGCATAAGTTCCATTCTCATTAAAACTGAAAACGCAGTCCCAATTAATCCTGCAATAATTGCAAAGATTAAATACATGGTTCCAATGTCTTTATGGTTTGTTGAATACGCCCATCTTTTCCATCCGGTTGGTGTGTGATGATCGTGATGTGTAGCTGCAGTGCTCATTATTTTATTTACTCGCTATTAAATTATTATTTTGATTAGTTATATCTTCTTTTGCAAATTTTATTTTGGCTTCATTAAGCCATTCTTGATATTCCTCATCTGTTACAACTTTTACAGTGATTGGCATAAAAGCATGCTTAATTCCACAAAGCTCTGAACATTGGCCATAAAAAGTTCCTACTCTATCTGCTTTAAACCAAGTTTCATTTACTCTACCAGGCATAGCATCTCTTTTAACACCAAAAGCAGGTAGTGCCCAAGCATGTAATACATCATTAGCAGTGATTAAAACTTTTACTACTTTATTGACGGGGACAATTACTTCATTATCGACTGCTAGTAATCTTGGTTGACCTTGCTTTAGGTCTTTTTCCTCAATCATATAAGAGTCAAAAATTATATTCTCATCGGGATATTCATAACCCCAGTACCATTGGTAACCAACTGCTTTAATTGTTACGTCAGCTTTAGGAATTGTATCTTGAGAATATAAAATTTTGAAAGATGGGACCGCCATCACAATTAAAATTAAGCAAGGTATTAAAGTCCAAAGAACTTCTATAGCAACGTTATGTGTTGTCTTAGAAGGATTAGGATTCCTAGTCTCTCTAAATCTAAAACAAGCATAAGCCATTAAAAATAATACAAAAACACTTATTGCTATAATTATTGGAAGTAAAATTGAATTATGAAAACTCACTATTTCATACATTGATTGTGAGGCAGCGTCTTGAAATCCAAGTTGCCAATCTCTAGGTTGATCTGCAAATACCTTTGAAGGTAACAAAATTAACGTTAATAATATAAAAAAAGTTTTTTGCATCTTTAAAACTATATAAAGTGATTTTATAGAAATTACACTTAAGATTTCGCGACAATTTATCAATTTAACTCGTAACCTACTATAGATAATGCTGATATTGCTGCTGTTTCAGCCCTTAATATATTTCCTCCTAAACTCAACTTATAAACATACTTAAATTTACCAATTTCAATTCTCTCGGACTCTGAAAAGTCTCCCTCTGGGCCTATAAGTATACAATTAGATTTTGTTAATAATTTATTCTTATCAAGCTTTGTGATTTTTGAATTTAAATCTGTAAATATTAAATTTATATCTTCTTGATTTTTATTTAGAAATTTTTTTAACGATGTCGGTTCTTCGATATTTGGAATATTTATCCGATTGGACTGTTCGCTTGCTTCCACAACTATTTTTCTCAATTTATCTAAATTTATTTTTCGAACGATAGTTCTATCAAAAATGATTGGTATAAAATTTGTAACACCTAGTTCAGTGGATTTTTGTATCATAAAATTAAAAAAGTTAGATTTAATAGGGGAAAAGGCAAGCCACAATTCATTTTTATGTTCTATTGATCTTATTTGTTTTCCAAGTTTAAAATAGATCAATCCAGATTTAATGCTGTCAAAGTGAGCAACCCATTCTCCATTTTCATTGAATAAATTAAAATTATCACCTTTTTTTATTCTCATTACTTTTAGCAAGTAATGAGATTGATCTTTATTTAATTTACCAGTTAAATTATTAGATAAACTTTCTTTGAAAAATAATCTAATATTGTTCATATTAAGATACTAAACTTTTTATGAAAAAAATTAAGGTAATAATTTTTGACGCTTATGGCACTCTTTTTGATGTAAATTCTGCAGCAGAAAAATGTAAAGAAAAAATTGGCGATAAATGGGAGAACTTTGCAAATTATTGGAGGACCACTCAATTAGAGTATACTTGGTTGAGAAGTCTAATGAAAAGACATAAAAATTTTTGGCAAATTACAGAAGATAGTTTAGATAAATCTTTGTTAGCATTTAAAATTGATCCTAGTATGAGATCTGAGTTGCTTAATCTTTATAAAATTTTAAATACTTTTCCCGAAGTAAAACAAGTATTAAAAAATCTTAAAGAAAAAAAATATAAACTTTCAATACTCTCTAATGGTACTCCCAATCTTTTAGATGAACTAGTAAAAGGTAACAATTTGGAAAAAATATTTGATGACATATTTTCAATTGAAGAAGTTGGAATTTATAAACCAGATGCAAAAGTATATGATTTGCCTGTTAAAAAATACAATATTATAAAAGATGAAGTCGTATTTCTAAGTGCTAATACTTGGGATGTTTCAGGTGCAGGTAATTTTGGTTTCAATGCTATTTGGGTAAATAGAAATAAAAATATTTTTGACAAACTTGATTATGTTCCCAATAATGAAATAAATAATCTTAATGAATTACTAAAACTTTTATAAAATGAATAAACCAATAAGAGCAGGAGATAGAGCAATCGCACTAGAGGTGGAAAAAGGAAAATCTTATTTTTGGTGTAGCTGTGGAAAAAGTTTAAAACAACCTCTTTGCGATGGCTCACATAAAGAAACTGAATTTAAACCGATACCTTTTAAAGCAGATATAACAAAAAAATTATTTTTTTGTGCTTGTAAACAAACTAAAAATCAGCCATTTTGTGATGGATCTCATAACAAATAAATGGAAAACTTATTTAATAAACTAAATTTTCTTGCACCTTGGTTTTTAAGATTGGGTCTTGGTGTAGCATTTATTATACATGGATATTTTAAATTTCCATTACCACCGGTCGGATTGATAGACTACTTTGGTTTATCGCCACTTTTATCGTCTGTTGTTGCAATATCAGAAGTTGGATCTGGAATATTATTAATAATAAGTGGATTTATAAAAGGGACTATTGGAAATATACTTACAAGATTTAGTGCTTTCACAATTACAATTATAATGATTAATGTTTTTGCTATTGGTCATCCAGATTGGTTTTTTACAACAAAACTTTTTACGAGTGAGCAAATATTTCTCTTTCTGATTAGTTTATATTTTGTTATTAGAGGTAACAAATAATTATATGATTGAGGTAAGCAAGATTATAAAACCAACTAAAGCTTCGGATGGTGCCGGTGTGAAACTAAAAAGAAGTATAGGTGTTGAACCAAATTATTATGATCCATTCTTAATGTTAGACGAATTTGGTTCTGAGAATAGTGAGGATTATGTTGCAGGATTTCCTCCACACCCACATAGAGGAATTGAAACTGTTACATATATGCTAAATGGAGATTTTGAACATAAGGATAGTACTGGTGGTAAAGGAAAAATGACTGCTGGTGATGTTCAGTGGATGAAGACCGGAAGTGGCATTATCCATTCTGAGATGCCAGCAATGAAAGAAGGAAAGCTTCACGGATTCCAATTATGGATAAATATGCCAGCTAAATTAAAAATGAGTAAACCTGAATATATTTTTATTAAAGCAGATAAAATGAGTATCCATAAAGATCATGATAAACAGGTAAAAACTATAGCCGGGAAATTCGAAAAAGCGGAAGGTCCAGTAAAAGGTCATAATGTAGAACCTATCTATTTTGATGTTGAGCTTAAAAAAAATAAAGAATTTATTTTTAATATTCCTGGCACACATAATACATTTGTATATTTAGTTAATGGAGAATTAAAAATCGGAAGTAAGGAACACGATAAAATTAAAGATAGTACATTAGTACTACTTGACAAAGGTAATAGCCTAAAAGTTAAATCAATTTCAGACTCTAAATTTTTACTTATATCAGGAAAACCATTAAATGAGGAGATAGCAAGAGGAGGTCCTTTTGTAATGAATACAAAAAAAGAGATATTAGATGCGGTGAATGATTATCATAATGGAACATTTGTAAAATAATGCATAGTGTATCTTTTTTAAAAACTGGTGGCCCCGAGGTTCTTGAATATAAAGAAATTAAACTTGAAGATCCAAAAAACGGGGAAGTATTAATTAAACACTCTGCTATAGGATTAAATTTCATAGATACTTACCACCGATCAGGTTTGTATCCTGTGTCTTTACCTTCAGGAATTGGTTTAGAAGGAGCAGGAATTATTGAAAAAGTTGGACCAGGTGTCTCTAACTTTAAAGAGGGTGATAAAGTTGCCTATGCCGCTGCACCACTAGGATCTTACTCTTCACACAGAATTTATCCCATAAAAAGTTTAGTTAAGGTTCCAGATGGAATTGAACTTGATGTAGCTGCGTGTTTGATGACAAAAGGTTTAACAACTTTTTATTTGTTACATAAAACCTACGAGGTAAAAAAAGGTCAAACAATATTATTTCATGCTGCAGCAGGAGGTGTTGGTCAAATATTTTGTCAGTGGGCTAAAAGCTTAGGTTGTGCAGTTATTGGTACTGTTGGATCTGATGAAAAAATAGAATTAGCTAAAAAATATGGTTGTGACGAAGTGATAAATTATTCAAAAGAAAACTTTAAAGATAGAGTTATGGAAATTACTAATAATGAAGGGCTACCTGTCGTATATGATGGGGTGGGAAAAGTAACTCTAGAAAAATCTTTAGCATGTTTAAAAATGCGAGGCATGATGGTTTCTTTTGGTAATGCATCCGGAAAACTTGATCCAGTTGATGTTGGTAAATTAATTGCTCCAAAAGGTTTATATTTAACCAGGCCAAGCATTGCTCAATATACTGCAACAAGAGAAGAGCTAGACGAGGCCTCACAAATGCTGTTTGAAATGGTAAAATCTGGAAAAGTAAAAGTTGAATTATTCAAGAAATATAAATTGAAGGATGTAATAGATGCTCATAAAGATCTTGAAGGCCGGAAAATATTGGGTCCAGCTGTAATTATTCCTTAAACTGAACATCCATATCAGACATATGAAGTTTTAAAGCTTTAGTTGAAATCTGAATTTCTCTTATAAAAAAAACAATTGATATCATCATCGATAAGCAACATGATCCAAAAATTATTCTGGCAACTAATATTTTATCTAAGTATAAAGCAAATACAGTCAACATATTAAATAAAAAACCAAAAGCGGAGAACATAATTGTATACTTCAATACATTTATTCTGTTATTTAAATTTTTAAGCTGGTCCTTCCATTCAGGTGGGGTGTGTTTTTCAAAAACATGTTCGTCATGAATTTTTCTTATTAAATTACTAAGAGTATGAAATCTGTTACTATAGACTCCCATAATTAACGGAATAGCAGGAAACATTAAAGCAGTAACTGTGTAATCAATATCCATACGAATCAGTTTGATTATGAATCGATGCTTTGTTATTTACAAGTAAATTATAATGAGAAATTTTAAACTTTTTCTAGATTTAATAAGAATTAAAAAACCAATTGGCATAATGTTATTATTCTGGCCATGTTTGTGGGGTTTAACTTTAGCAAACAATTTTAGTAATAGTTCTTTTCAATATTATTTGTATTTAGTGTATTTTTTTTTAGGATCAGCTCTGATGAGGTCCGCAGGTTGTATAGTTAATGATATACTAGATAGAAAATACGATGTTCTTGTAAAGAGAACTAAAAATCGACCTATTGCTTCAGGAAAAATTTCTGTAAAGCTAAGTTTATTATACGTAATCATATTATGTTCACTGTCATTTTTAATTTTAATCCAGTTTAACCTGACAACAATTTTATTAGGTCTAGCATCTATGCCTTTTGCATTTAGTTATCCACTTATGAAAAGATTTACTTACTGGCCTCAACTTTTTTTGGGTTTTACTTTTAATTATGGGCTTATAATGGCGTGGTTTTCATTAAATCCAGAATTTAATTCTATTCCGCTTGTTTTTTACATTGGAGCCATATTTTGGACATTAGCTTACGACACTATATATGGGTTTCAGGACATTAAAGATGATGAAATTATAGGAGTAAAATCAACATCAATAAAATTTAAGAAGAACCCAAAGATATTTATTTTTGTATGTTATTTAATATTTATTTTAATGCAAGCGACCGCTGGAATATTAATGGACTTTAAATATTATTATTTTATAGGCTTGATAGTTATAGCTGCACAATTATTAATTTATCAAATTATTAATCTAAATACAAAAAACCAAAATATATGTTTAGAAAAATTTAAAAGCAATAACTTTTTAGGTTTTTTGGTTTTTTTAAATATTTTAATAAATAAAATATATCTATAATGACTGACGTACAGATTTTAAAAAGATTGTTTAATGACTATACAAAAAAATATATTTTTAAAATTCTATTAGGTTTAATTTTCTCTTTAATACTTGCTGCAAGCACATCTGCAATTGCTTGGTTATTAGATCCGGCTGTTAAAAAACTTTTTATTGAAAAAAATCAAAGTTTAATACTTTTAATTCCATTTGGTATAATTTTTGCATTTACTGGTAAAGGTTTATCTTTGTATCTGGCTAGAACGATAATGATTAGTGTTGGCGAAGAAGTAAGAAAAGGTTTGCAAGTAGACATGATGAAAAATTTAATTAAAGCTGATACTGAGACGATTGAGAAAAGGCACTCTGGAAAAGCAATCACAAATTTAATAAGTGATGTTAGTTATATGACAACATTAGTAAGTGTTGGAATTTTAAATCTTTTTAAAGACTCTTTAACTTTAATGGGATTATTAGCTGTAATGTTTTATCAAAATTGGAAATTGTCTTTGGTAGCAATAGTTATGATCCCTCTTGCTAGTTTTTTTGCTAGGTTTCTTGGAAAAAGAGTAAATAAAGTTACTGTGCAGGCTATGGACATGGCTGCAATCCTCAATACACTTTTAATGGAAATTTTTAGGAATCACAAATTAATTAAGGTTTTTCAAAAGGAGACTTATGAAACATCAAGAACTAATAGAGCTTTAGAAGAATTTAAAGAAAAAAGTAAAAAACTTGCGATACTTTATGCAAGATCCTCTCCAATTATGGAATTTTTAACTGGGATTATGATTGCAATTTTAATTTATTATTCAGGAAATTTAATTATAAGCGGTGAAATAGCAATTAATAATTTTTTCTCTTTTTTAGCTGCTATGATGTTATCTTATCAGCCAGTAAGGTCACTTGCTACTTTAAATTTAACAATTAACCAAGGATTGGCTGCAGCTAAAAGAATTCTTCCAGTAATAGATCAAAAACATAATATTTTAGAAAATAAAAGTTTAAAAGAATTAAAGATTTTAGATGGAACAATCACTTTTGAAGGAGTAAATTTTAATTATAATTCTAATCCACGGATAATATTAAATAACGTTAATTTAAATATATCTGGGGGTAAGATGACTTCGCTTGTAGGGCATAGTGGCGCCGGAAAATCCACTATTTTAAATTTGATTCCTCGATTTTATGATTGCACTAAGGGAGAAATAAAAATTGATAATCAATCAATAAAAAATAGTCGTTTATCATCTATTAGAAAAAGTGTTTCATTGGTAAGTCAAGAGACCACTTTATTTGATGACACAGTCTTAAATAACATAAAATATGCAAACTTAAATGCGACTGAAAATGAGGTGATAGAAGCATCAAAATTGTCCTTTTCTGAAGAGTTTATAAATTTGCTTCCTAATAAATATGATACATTAATAGGTGAAAACGGCGTGAGGTTATCTGGTGGAGAAAAACAAAGATTATCCATTGCTAGGGCCCTTTTAAAAAAAAGTAAAATTATACTGCTTGATGAGGCTACTTCTTCCTTAGATTCTGAAACCGAAAAAAAAATACAAGATGCTTTAAGTTTTCTAATTAAAGGCAAAACTACTTTAGTAATAGCTCATAGACTTTCTACGGTTTTAAATTCACATAGAATTTACGTAATTGACAGAGGCAAAGTCGTTGCGGAAGGAAATCATAGAGAGTTATTAAATAATTCATCAGAGTACAAAAATTTTTATGATAAACAAATCCAAAAAGATTAATGAGATTGCTTTATAATTCAATAATAATAATAGTCATTATCATTTCACCAGTAATAATAATTTTTAGAATTTTGAATGGAAAGGAAAATTTAAAAAGCATTCTAGAAAAATTTGGTTTTTCAAAAAAAAGAAGGAATAAAGGAAAATTACTTTGGTTTCATTGCTCAAGTGTTGGTGAGTTTTTAAGTATTATTCCTTTAATAGAAAGGTTAGAAAAAGAGAGAGATATTAAGAATATTTTAGTTTCTACATCTACGTTAAGTTCATCAAAAATATTTAACAAATTTAATTTTAAAAAAACCTTTCATCAATTTTACCCACTAGATAATCCACTAATAGTACATAATTTTTTAAATCATTGGAAGCCATCAGTGGCTTTTTTCATTGAGTCAGAAATTTGGCCAGAGATGATAAGATCCTTAAAATCTAGAAAAATAAAAACCTTACTTTTAAATGCCAGAATTAGTAAAAAATCTTATCAAAGGTGGAGGTATTTAAAAAAATTTGAAATAAATATATTTAAAAATTTTGATTATATTTTCCCCCAAAATAAAGAAACAATGAATTATTTAAAATATTTTAGATTAAATAATTTAAAAATGCTTGGAAATTTAAAATTTTCAGAATCTAAAAAAAAAACAAATTATACAAATTTACCAAAAAATTTTAATAAAAGAAAAATTCTTTGTGCAGCAAGCACACATAATAATGAAGAAGAAATAATCTTAAAAATTCACCAAAAATTAAACAATGATTTAAAAAATTTACTGACGATATTAATACCTAGACACGTACATAGAACTAAAGAAATCACTGAGATTTTGAACAGTAAAAACATAAATTTTGTTCTTCATAGTGAGGGTAAGAAATTAAAAAAAAATACTGATGTTTATTTAGTTGATACCTACGGCGAAAGCAAAGCATTCTATTCAATTAGTAATGTTGTTTTTTTAGGTGGTTCTTTTGTTCTAAAGGGTGGTCAAAACCCATTAGAAGCTATTAGATGTGGTTGCAATGTGGTACATGGTAAACATATTTTTAACTTTACAGAAATCTATAATATGCTTCGTAATAACAAATTATCTTTTGAGGCAAAAAATTATAATCAACTACAGAAAATAATTTTAACTTTACTAGTTAAAAAATCAAAAAATAAAAAAAAAATAAAGAGTTTTAAAAAAATAGGTAATAATATTTTAAATAAATATTTTAGTGAAATTAGAGAACTAATTTGAATGAAATTTTTAAAACCTAAATTTTGGGATAAGCGTCATTTAACTTTTCAATCTTTAATCTTATACCCGTTTACCTTTATAATTGATCTAAAAGAGTTATTTGATCAAATAATACAGCCTAAAAGATATTCAGAAATAAAAACTATATGCGTGGGTAACATCTATTTAGGAGGCACTGGTAAGACACCTTTGGTTGATTTTCTGGCAAAGATGCTAAAAAAAAAATTTAAAACTATAATCATTAAAAAAAAGTATCTAGACCACTTAGATGAGAAAATATTATTAGAGAAAAATAATAAAGTTATTTTTAAAAAAAACAGATTAGAATCCTTGTTAACCGCAATAAAAAAAAAATTCGAATTAGCTATATTTGATGATGGATTGCAAGATAAAAAAATACAATATGACCTGAAAATAGTTTGCTTTAATTCATTATCTCTTGCTGGAAATCAATTAAGACTACCGGCAGGACCGTTAAGAGAGCGACTTGAAAATCTGGAAAAATATGATGCGATATTTATTTTAGGTGAAAATATAAATACTAAATTTTTAAAAAAAATTAAAAAAATAAAACCAAGTATTCCTGTTTTTAGTGGAGAGTATATATCTACAAACTTTCAAAAATTTACTTTATCGAATTTTTAATAATATGTTTATTATTTTTAATTTTTAGGATCATAGGTTACGAAGCATCATCAAAATTAGGAAATTTAATTGGAAAAGTCATAGGTCCAAAATTTAGATCAAAAAAAGTAATTGAGGAAAATATTAAACTTTTTAATCCCTCTATTAAAGATGATGAATTAAATGGAATTATAAAAAAAATGTGGGGTAATTATGGACGAATTTTAGCAGAATACGCTTTCATTCCAAGTTTTAGAAAAAGGAAACTAGAGAACTATCTAAAAATTGAAGGATTAGAAAATTTAGAAATATTGAAAAAAAAACGAGAGCCAGTGGTATTTGTATCAGGCCATTTTAACAATTTTGAATTAATGGCTTTGATTATAGAGCGGGAAGGAATAGATCTTTGCGCAATCTACAGACCATTGAATAATAAATTTTTGAATATAATTATGGAATATTTGCGGAAAAAATATATTTGCAAATATCAAATCAAAAAAGGTTTAAGAGGGATGAAAGAGGCTCTTGCAAATTTTAAAGAAGGCAAAAGTTTAGCAATAATGATTGATCAAAGAGTTACCGAGGGTATTGAAGTTAAACTGTTTGGTAAAAATGCTTATACAACTACAGTTCCAGCACAATTTGTTAAAAAGTTTGGAAGCAGTATTCAACCTGTATACATTGAAAGAATTAATAATTATCATTTCAAAATATTTTTTGAAAGACAATTAAGTTTTACTAAAAAAGAAAATTCGGAGGAAATTACAGAAAAATTAAATAAATGGTTAGAGAGTAAAATTATTAAAAATCCTGATCAATGGATCTGGACACATAATCGTTGGAAATATTGATTATTTAATTTTTTCTCTTTTTAAGTGAGCCTCTACAAATGAAAAATAGGCCTCTTGTAAATCTACGTTCCAATAATTTAGATCTTTTAACATAATTTTTTTATCAGACACAGCACAAATTACATGATCTCCAGGCTCAATAATTTCAAAATTATTTGGCAAGTATTTTAATTTTGCTAATTTATTTTTCATTTTTAAGTTATAAGATATTATAGATGATTGTTGGAATTATTGGAAGTGGTGGAAGAGAGCACGCAATTTGTTATAAAATTAAAAAGTCAACATTAACAACTAAAATTTTTTGCATCCCAGGCAATGCTGGAACAAGTAATATAGCAGAGAATGTGAATATTAAAGTTAATGACTTTAAATCTATCAAGAATTTTTGTCTTAATAACAAAATCGAACTTTTAATTGTTGGGCCTGAGCAACCATTGGTTGATGGTATAGTTGATTACTTTGATAATACTAATATAAAAATATTTGGACCTAATAAATTGTCTTCAAAACTTGAGGGATCTAAAATATTTACAAAAAAAATTTGCGATAAATATAATATCCCAACAGCAAAGTTTAAAATATTCAAGAATATAAATGAAAGTAAGAAATTTTTAAATGAGGCTCAGTTCCCATTAGTTGTCAAAGCAGATGGGTTAGCTGCAGGTAAAGGTGTTTATATTTGCAAAAATTATAGTGATGGAATAACTGCAGCTGAAGAAATTTTTGGTGGTAAGTTTGGAAATGCTGAAAATTTATTGGTTGAAGAATTTTTATTAGGAGAGGAAATGAGTTACTTTGTAATTTGTGACGGCAAAAATTATAAATTTATTGGTAGTGCTCAAGATCATAAACGTGTAGGTGAAGGAGATACCGGGAAAAATACTGGTGGTATGGGATGTTACTCTCCGTCAAGATTACTTAGCCCTGAATTGTCTGAAAAAATAAATAAAAAAATTGTAGAACCAACTTTGAAAGCGATTAAGGATTTAGGTAATCGATATATAGGTTTTTTATATGTAGGTTTAATGATAAAAGATAAAAATCCTTTTCTAGTTGAATTTAATGTGAGAATGGGTGATCCAGAGTGCCAAACTATCCTTCCGTTATTAGAAAATGACTTAACTAAACTATTTTTAAATTGTTGTTTAGGAAAGTTAAAAGAAGAGGAGGTAAAATTAAATAACAAAAGAAGCATTTGTATTGTTTTATGCTCAAAAGGTTATCCAGATAAATATGATCAAAATATTTTAATAGATGGGCTGAGTAATTTAAATTTAAAAGAAAACGAGTATATATTTCATGCAGGAACTAAATTAGAAAATGACCAAATTTTATCTAATGGAGGTAGAGTTTTAAACTTCGTGTCATTATCAGATGATCTTAAAACATCTAGAGAAGAGTTGATTAATTTGATAGCTCGGCTTAATTGGGGTAATGGCTTTTTTAGAAAAGACATTGGTTACAAAGTCATAGATTAATGAGAATAATTTCAGGAAATTTTAAAGGAAAAAAACTAATTATTCCAAAAGACAATTTTACTAGGCCTTTGAGAGATGCGGTAAAAGAGTCGATATTTAATATTTTAGAGCACTCAAAATTTATAAAATTTAAAATAAAAAATTCATATATTTTAGACCTTTTTTCTGGTGTAGGTAGTTTTGGCTTAGAATGTATCTCTCGAGAGTCAAAAAATGTGACTTTTATTGAAAATCATCCTCCAGCTTTGAAAATGTTAAAAAAAAATATACAAAATTTAAATTGCAAAATAAAAATAAAGATTATCGATAAAGATGCTTTTGAATTAGAAAATATAAATATTAAAATTAAAAATTTTGAGATAATTTTTTTAGATCCTCCATTTAAAGAAAGTAGAATAGATATCTTGTTGAAAATAATTAAAAACCAAAAAATATTAAAAAAAAATGGTGTAATATTACTTCATAGGGATAAAAAGTTTTACGATAAATTTCCAGATGATTTTAAAATTTTAATAACTAAAAATTATGGCCGATCTAAAATTTATTTTGGAAAGTTTGATTAAACCAGAATTCTTTTAGTTTCCTTTTTAATTAATTCTACAGCTGGTTGATCAAATGGATTTATTTTCATCATCTTTCCAAGCAATATGGTTTCAAGCATAAAAAAAGTAAATAATTCTCCAAGAGTTTCCTCACTTTTGTTTAATAATTCAAAGCTCCTGAATGGAATATTTTTAAATTTAAATACATTTTTAGTTGCTTGTTTTTGTGCCAATTTAATAGATTGTAAATCATGCCTTTTTAAATAAGAAAATTTTTCTGTTACATTTTTTTTGTTAATTTTTGGTGATTTTTTATCTAATACGTCAAAAAAAGTAAAAAAGGCGTTTTTATTTCCATCTAAATAAAGTTGCATTAGACTATGATTGTCTTTTGGCATTTCAGAAATTACAGGAAGTACACCACTAGAATTTTTACCTAAACTCTCAGCTACAAGCTGTTGATACCATTTAAATATATTATGGGAGCTTTCATCGTAATTTAAAATTACTGAATTAGTTTTTTTTCTTTTTATTAAACTATATAGAGAGTTCACATTTTTTAGTAAATTTGTAACAAAACTTTTATTTAAAATTAGTTTATTAAATTGTTTGAATTTTTTACTATCGAGCCCCATTAACTCAGCAGGCAACATTCCAACCTCAGATAAAACTGAGTATCTTCCACCAACAAAATTTTTGTGCTCTATGATATCTGATTTTAAATTTAACGCTAAATTTCTTAAATAATTATTATTGTTTTCAGTTAAATATAATCTATTTTTATTTGGAAAAATATTGTCATTAACAATAGTTTCCAAAGTGTTTCCTGATTTGGAAATTATTATACTAAGACTTTTATTTTTTGTTTTTTTTAGTTCATTTTTTTTTTCAAGATTATTAAAAAAATTAAATTTTTTATTTATTTTAAAACTCATAAAATCATAAATTGCTTGCGCTCCTAAAGAAGAGCCACCCATCCCATAAATATTGTATGTTTTAAATTTTTTGTATTTTTTTAAAAGTTTTCTGTCATAAGAATAAACATATGAATTTGTGAATGTATTTATAAGATTTTTTTTTTCATTTTTTTGATTAATTAATTTATAATAAATTAATTTTAAACTATTCTGAATTTTTATCTTCTTAAAGTTTTGAAATTTTATGTTTTTGGACAACATCAAATTAATTTTTTATTTGATCAATCACAAACTCCTCAGTGGACTTACTTTCTGACGATATTTTCTTTTTGCTTGATGTATCTCCAGTTTTTATGGAAGAAATTACATTTTCAATTTCATTTTCTATGGTCTCTGTTCTCGACAATTTTTCTTGGTTTTTAGGCTGTGGCAAGTCATTAAAGTCTGGTGGTAATACTAATGGATTTTTTTTAATAACTAAAAACTCATCACTTGACTCGTATTTTTTTCCAGAAAGTCCATCTTTTACTGACTGACAAGAAATTGGCAAAATCAAAAAGATGATTATGAATAGTTTTTTAATCATTACTTCGATTTTTAAAAAAAATTTCATCTAAAATAAGGCAGATTATTCCTAAACTTATGAATATATCAGCTGGATTAAAAATAAACCAATGAAAGTGTCCTAAGTGAAAATCAATGAAATCTGGTACTGCATTGTAAATTAATCTGTCAAATAAATTTCCGAGCGACCCACCTAGTATAATTAGAAAGAAATATCTTCTAAAATCTTTCACTTTAAATAAAATATAAATAATTACTAAATTAATTAATATTATCGAAAAGGTTATAGCGTCATAAATTTCATTATTTTCAAATGATAACAAACCGAATGCTATCCCTTCATTCCAGATTAAATAAAGATTCAAAAAGGATGTCAAAAAAATTTGTTGGCTATTTAAATCTTCAAACAAATTTATCACGTATAATTTACTTGCTCTATCGATTAAAAATATTGCAATTACAATCGATATATTGAGAAAAAAAAATTTATTTCTTTTCTGCATTAAAACCACAATTATGTCTCTCACACTTTCTTTTAAAAATTTTCCAGCAAACAGAGCATTTTTCTCCCTCTGCTTTTTTAGTTATAACATTTATACTATCCTTAGTTTCAGAATTTAACTTCAGTTCAGCCACCGATGTTATGCAAATTTCTGCAAAATCATAATCTTTAAAGAGGTTATATTCTTTTCTATTGAGTTCAATTATTATTTCAGCTTCTAGACTAGAACCTATTAACTTATCTGATCTTTTATGTTCAATACTTGCATTTGCAATTTCCCTAACATTTAAAATTTCATCCCATTTTTTTGCAAGACTTTCATTATTCCACTTTTCAGGTATTGATACAAATTCTTCTAAATGTACACTCAAATTTGAATTTTTATTGATTAATTTAAAAATTTCCTCAGTTGTAAAAGATAAAATAGGTGCAAACCATTTTAATAAACACTCTAGTAAAATATTTAGTATTTTTAAACAATTTATCCTTTTGTTTGACTTTAGAGCATCACAATACAAAGTGTCTTTTCTAATATCAAAATAAAAAGATGATAGATCAACAGTGCAAAAATTAAGCAAATCCTTGTATAACAAATGAAAATTATAAGATTTAAAATTTTTATGATATTTATAATTCAACAAATAAATTTTATGTAACATCAGCTTATCCAGTTCAGACAGTCCATTATAATTTATCTCATTAAAGTCTACTTTCGTAAATTCATCTTTTAAATTTCCAAGAATATATCTAAAAGTATTTCTTATCTTTCTATAAGCATCTGCATGTTGCTCTAGGATTGTATAATCTATTCTCAAATCCTCTGAATAATTCGAAGCTGCGACCCAAATTCTTAAAATATCAGCACCATACTTTTTTAAGATATCGTCAGGAGAAATAACATTTCCCAATGACTTGGACATTTTAAGTCCTTTTCCGTCTACAACAAATCCATGTGATAAAATTGTTTCGAATGGTGCCTCTCCTCTAGTTCCACAAGATTGTAATAGTGAGGAATGAAACCATCCTCGATGTTGATCTGAACCTTCTAAGTACATGGAAGCAGGCCATTTTAGATCTTTTCTAGTTTCTAAAACAAAAGAATGTGTAGAACCACTATCAAACCATACCTCTACAATGTCTGAAAGTTTTGTAAAATTCTCTGCTTTGTATTTTTTTCCTAAAAATTTTTGAGCGTCATCCTTAAACCAACAGTCTGAGCCCTCTTTCTCATAAATATTTGCTATATTTTCAAAAACCTCATCATCAACTAAAGCCTTTCCATCTTTTTTATTAATAAATATTGGTAGAGGGACACCCCAAACTCTTTGCCTTGAAACACACCAATCTGGCCTGGTCTCAATCATAGACTTTAATCTATCTTTTCCTTTCTCAGGATAGAAAACTGTTTTATTTATGGCTTTAAGCGCTTTATCTCTCAGGCCATGACTCTCCATTGAGATAAACCATTGTGGAGTTGCTCTATGAACTAAAGGAGCTTTTGATCGCCATGAGTGAGGGTATGAATGATTTAATTTGCCATTGAATACCAACTTTTTTTCTTTTTTGAGTTTTTCTATAACGATCGTATTAGCTTTAAAAATGTGAGTACCCTCAAATAATGGGATATTATTGGTATACTTGCCATCATCATCAACTGTCTCTAAAGCTTTAATACCATTATTCAAGCATAAATTAAAATCATCTGGGCCGTGACTTGGTGCACAATGAACAATGCCTGTTCCTTGCTCAATAGTAACAAATCTTGCCTCTAACATTGGAACATTATAGTCATAACCAAGATTATGAAATGGATGTGAGCAGACAGTGTCTTCAAAGGCATCTCCCAAAAATTCAGAAATTATTTGAAATTTTTCGATTTTACACTCATCTACAAATGAGTTTAACAAATCTTTCGCAACTATTAATTTTTTATTTTTAAAATCAGACTCACTAGTAACCTCGATAATTAAATATTTAAGACTTTTATTGTAAGCTAAAGCTTTGTTTGCAGGAATTGTCCAGGGTGTCGTAGTCCAAATAATTACTTCACTATCTAATAGATCTCTATTTTTTGAAGTTTTTACTGGGAAAGATGTATATATGGTATCCGATGTATGATCTAGGTATTCAACTTCCGCATCTGCTAATGCTGTTTTTTCCACTGTAGACCAAAGAACTGGTTTATAGCCTCTGTATAAACTTCCCTCTTTTAAGAACTTACCTAGCTCTCTCACTATTTGGGCCTCAGCATCGAAGCTCATTGTTGAGTAATAATTATTCCAGTCACCAATTACCCCTAATCTTTGAAATTGATCTTTATGTATTTCAATCCATTTTTCAGCAAACTCTCGACATTCTTTTCTAAATTCAACTATTGGAATATCGTTTTTATTTTTTTTGTTTTTTTTATATTGTTCCTCAATTTTCCATTCTATTGGCAAACCATGACAATCCCATCCTGGCACGTAAACTGAATCTTGACCGCTCATTTGATGAAATTTGGTAACAATATCTTTTAAAATCTTATTGAGAGCTGTCCCCATATGAATATTTCCGTTAGCGTAGGGGGGTCCATCATGTAAAACAAATTTTTTTTGACCTTTGCTTTTATCTCTTAATTGAAAATTCTTTAGAAAGTTTTTACAGGAGTGCTAGCAGTTTAGTTTTTCAATTAAATAAAAGACATCTAACAAGAGAAATGTCTATTTTTAGATGTATAGATAGAAGATTTGAAACAGGTGAAATTTTTATCAAAAAAGATGACTCGAAAGATGAAGAATGGTTGATCTTGATATACATTAAAGATAATTCCTTAAGTGGTGATATAGTTATAGAGGATAAAAGTAATCCAGAGAAAAATCATTCCCACGAATTTAAGTCCACAGATATATTTACCGCATCAGACTTAATGGTAGACTCATTAACCCAGTTAATTTCTAGAGATAGAAGCAAGACAAACTAAATAATTATTTTGAATAAATAACTTGTTTTAATTTATATTCCCACAAACCATACTTTGAGTAGGTCATTTTTAAAATATGATTAGTATTTATATCTAGCCAAACATCATATCTGCGTTCTTCACTATCTTCTTTATGGAGTCTTTTTGATAAAATAACAAAATGCCTGGTGTCGTAAACTTTACCATACAAGTTTATTTTTTCCTTTTTCATAAAATTTATAGTTTGCTTGTTTATACTTCCAGAAATAGGGCTGATATTTTTTTCAGTTTGGATTATTTTATGATTCCAC
>CACIDN010000010.1 GCA_902585415.1 uncultured Pelagibacteraceae bacterium | reverse complement strand
AATTTTTTATTTAGAATTAGTTTTTCAATTGTTTTAAAAAGATTATCAGAGTTTAAATTTTTTAAAACAAGAGCATTTTTGGTAGTTTCAGGAAGACCTCCCCTATTGCTTATAATTACAGCACATCCTCTGCTTGCTGCTTCTAAACTAGTTCTACCAAATGGCTCCTCCCACCTTGAGCATACAACAGATATACTGACTTTCTTTAATAAATTTAGCACTTTATCATGTTTTACATATCCATAAATTTTAAGATTTTTGTGTTTAAAAAAAAGTTTTTCTCTCGGTTCGTCGCCAATTACTACAGCTTTCCAATTTTTATATTTATTCAAAATTTTAATAATTGTTTTGCCAAAAATATCATAACCTTTAGCAGTATTTAATTTACCAATAAAAGATATTAAATTTTTTTTATCATTAAAGTTTACTTTGATTCTATCTGTAGATTGATAGCAAACTGATGTTTTTTGTTTTAATAGCTTTTTGTTATCTATTCCTATAAAAAACCTTTCTTGAGACCACTCACTATTAAATAGAATTCTATCAATTTTATTTAATAAAAATATTCTATCTTTTGTAGATTTAGAACCATTCATTGATAATGGGTCATTATGAAAATACAAAATAATTTTTTTATTTTGTAAATTATACAAATACTTTATGTAATTAGGTCTATTATGAATTTCTATAATATCTGAATTTATTATTTTTTCTTTTTCTAAAAATTTTAATACATAATTTTTAGAATTACTTCTTATTAAAGATCTATTTAATTCTATATTAATATAATTTTTTAAGAATGGTTTTTTGTAAAGCATATTTCCAAAAATATAAGAATTTTTTGAAAATTTACTATTTTTGATTATATCTTTAACGAATAATGAAACAGCACCAGCATTTACAGAAGAAAAATTTTCCTTATATGGAAGAAGTACAGATATCTTCATTTACCAAAAAAAATTTTTTTGATTTGATTTCTTAATTTGTAATTATATTTAAGCATATATTCCTCTTTTAAAGCAATATTTTTAGATTGATAGCTTTTTGAGTACGCTAGTTTCCAGAATCTACCTCTTGTGAATTTAGCGCCTCTTGAATTGTTATGTAAAAATAGTCTTTTTTTAATATTATTCGTGCATCCTACGTAAGAAATTCCATTTTTACTTTTACCTTGTGTGGTAATAATTAAATAAACAAAATATTTCATCATGGCGGTCCCTAGGGGAATCGAACCCCTCTTTCATGGATGAAAACCATGTGTCCTAACCGATAGACGAAGGGACCAAAAAACAGTCTTTTATTGCAAAAAAAAAAAATAATCAAGTTTAAAGAAATTATATTAACAAGTCCTTTACAATAATTTGATTTTTTTTTTTTCCATCCCAGAAATATTGGTCGATAGTCCCAATTAAACTAAAATTTTTTTTATAATTCATTAAATAGTTACCAATAGGTGTATTAACTGCGTCAAATGCGATTGATTGAAATGATCTGTTTTGTTTGTTTTTTAAAACACAATTTATATGCTGACTATTAATTACTTTTGTTTTAATAGATCTTAAATTTTCGAATAAAAATAATGGTTGTTGATTTTCAATACCATAAGGCTCTAATTTTTTTAAATCATTAAAAATAGAAGAGTCTTTATTTGGTAATAATTTTTTAAAGTCATAATAGAAAACATGGTTTTTTTTTAACTTTTGGTATGCTGTGTTTATATATTCTCTCACTTTTTTTAATTTTTCTTTTTTTACTAAAAATCCAGCAGCCATATCATGACCACCACCACTTTCAATTAATCCTAAATTTAATAGTTTATTTATTAATTCGTTTAATCTAAATTTATCTGTTGACCTAGCTGAACCTTTGTAAATACCAAGTGAATCAGTAATTACAAAAGCTGGTTTATTAAGTTTGTCTTTTAGTTTACCGGCAATTATACCTAATACACCTTCATGAAACAATTTATTCACTTCAAAAATAACTTCATCGTTGTTTTCATATTTTTTCAAGTTTATAAGCTTTATGCAAGATTTCTCAAGTTTTTTTCTTTTAACATTTAAAAATTGAATTTCTTCTATAATTTTCTTAATTCGACTTAAGTTTGAAGAACAAAGCAATTCAACAGAAAGATTGGCATTTTTTATTCTGCCAGGGGAATTTAACATGGGACCAATTGAGTATGAAATATCTGTAAAATTAATAGATCTTTTGAAAGATAAAAAATTTAATAATTGTTTAATCCCTAGATTTTCTATTTTATTAAATCTATTTAATGCAATTTTTGAAAGATGCTTATTAGAATATCTTAATGGCATAAGGTCACAAATAGTGCCTAAAAGAGCAAAAAAAAGAAAATCGTAAATATTTATTTTTTTTTTTAATTTATCATTTAATAAATTAATCAAATAAAAAGTTAAAGCAGCAGCACAAATATTTTGTTTCATGTAATCTTTTGGGTTTTTCATTGGGTTTATGATATTTAAATCAGAGTCTAATTTTTTGTTGATATGATGATGGTCAATTATTAATATTTTAATATTTTTTTTTTTTAAAAAACTAATAATATTTGTAGAATTACTGCCACAATCTAAAAAAATTACAATTTTAGTATTTTTTTTTAAATTTTTTTTGATTAATTTTAAATTTGGACCATACCCGTCGGAAAATCTATTTGGAATTATGTAATAATTTGGATGATTTAGATGATTAAAAAAGTTAACTAATATTGCAGTTGAAGAAACTCCATCGACGTCATAATCACCATATACTAAAACAAGTCCTTTTTTTTTAATAATATTGATTAGTAATTCTTTAGCATTTAAAAAGTCACGGTTTTTAGAAAAAGGGTTGATTAAATCAAATTCATATTTAATGTCGTTTAATTCACTCACTGAATAATTCCTGTTTAAAACAAGTTTGGACAAATCATATGAAAATTTATTATCTAAAGATATTTTTTCTATAATCCTGTTATTTAATTTTCTTTCATTCCAATTTTTACCTGATACGGATATCATGTAATTTTTTGCACTTTTTCTTTTATATTTTTTTTAATATTTTTGCTTTTATGCGTAACAAAAGTATCGGTATCAAAGTAATTACCAGCCATTGATACTCCTTTAACCAATTCACCATTAGTAATTCCTGTAGCACAAAATATGCTGTCACCTTTAACTATATCCTTTAATTCATATTTTTTTTTTAAATCAAAAATACCCATTTCATTTGCTCTTTTTATGGATGTTTCATCATCAAAAATAAATCTTCCTTGAAATCCACAATCAAAGGCATCAAGTGCACATGCAGCTAAAACTCCTTCTGGCCCGCCACCAATACCTAAAAAAAGATCAACTTTATACTTTTCATCTGTTACTAGTAATGCGCCCGAAACATCCCCATCTGAAATTAATTTAGTTTTAATTTTTAGTTTTTCAGCTTCTTCTATTATTTCTTTATGTCTTGGTCTATTTAATATACATATAGTCATATCCTCTATCTTTTTATTTTTAAAATCAGCAAGGTTTTTTATATTTTTTGAAAAGTTATAGTCTAAATCTATAACGCCTTTTTCTATTTTAGCAGCGTATGCAATTTTACTCATATATGTTTCAGGTGCATGTAATAAATTGTCTTTATGCGAGACTGCTATAACGGATAATGCGCCTGGTGAATTATTAGCAGCAAAATTTGTCCCTTCTAAAGGATCAACAGCAATATCGAATTCTTGACCTATATTTTTTCCGAGAATTTCTCCAATATATAGCATTGGAGCTTCATCTATTTCTCCTTCTCCTATTACTACTCTACCCTTCATTTCTATATTATTTAGTATTTTTCTCATGGCATCTGTCGCGAGTTTGTCAACTTCATTTTTATTTTTTTTTCCAATCTTAGGGAGTGTTGCTATTGATGCTTGTTGTGTAACCTTAACAAATTCTTTTAGGAATTTTTCATTAATGCTCATTAAGCTTTTACTTGATCGGGCACATTGTTTAATTTAGTTTCAAACTCTGACAATCTTCTTTGAACGGAAATTAACTCTACTATTATTGGCCAGCTTCTCACTAAATATTGTAATGAGTTTTCTACCTTGTTGAAAGCTCTTGCTATTTGTTGAACAAATCCTAATGTGATGGCTCCGGTAACAATTGTTGGGGCTAAAGCTACATATGGTACAATAACCATTCCTTGTAAATAACTCCATTTAACTGCGTTAAAATACAAATAGTGAAAGTACATTTTAAAATGTATTTTACGAACATTTCCATACAAAAAGTTTACACTACTTGAGCCTGCGTTATTTATGTTATCCTCTCCCAATACTAACTCTTTTCTGTATGCAGCTTCTTCTTTTTGGATATCATATTCTATTCCAGGTAATTTAAATCCTACACCAGCCAGTATTAATGTTCCGCCTAAAGCTGTTACTATGGCTACCCAAACTAAAGCGTGATTTACTTCACCAAAAAAAGGTAACATAGTTATCTGTTTTGAAAGACCCCACAATATTGGTAAAAACGCAATCAATGTCATTAAGCTTCTAAGAAGTTCTACACCCAAACCTTCCATAATCCTTGCAAATTTTAATGTATCTTCTTGAACTCTCTGTGAGGCTCCCTCTGTTAATCTAGCTTTATACCAATTTTCATGGTAATAATCAGCCATTGCAGTTCTCCACCTAAAAGTCCAGTGACTAGTAAAATAATCTGTTGCTACTGATATAACCATCCACACACCTGCAATTTTAGCAAACGTTAGTAGGTAAGATATGAACTCTTTTTCTGATACAGAGTTAGGTGTTGTTAAAGCTTTTTGTAAAGTATCATAAAATTCACCAAACCACTCATTAATCATTACATCAAGTTGTACTTGATACCAGGTAGAAATTAATATTATCAAAGATCCAAAAATACTCCAAGGAAACCATCTTTTATTTGTAAAAAATTTAAACATTTATTTTAGAAAGTTATCAGTATACGATTTTTTAACAAAAGATCTTTGATTATTTTCAATTACAATAAACTCAATTTTATTTTTATTAGCATATTCTATGGCTTGATGTTTGGTATCAAAAAAAAGTTTTAATTCAGATAGAGTATTTGAGGAGCTTTCCCAACCCATTAAAGGGTTAATAGATGTCGATTCGTCAATATATTCAAGTATCCATTTTTTAGTTTTACCAATACCCGATTGCATAGATGTTTTGGTAGGTTTATATATTTTAGCTTTTTTCTTTGTCATAAATGGTCGGGGCGGTAGGATTTGAACCTACGACCCTCTGGTCCCAAACCAGATGCGCTACCAGGCTGCGCTACGCCCCGAATTTGAATACTATTACAGTAGATAAACTAATTTTTAAAGGATAAAGAGATCAATAATAAAAGAATTTTAAATAGAATCTGATATATAAGAAATTATGATTATTGTTTGTCCCTGTGAACAAAAAAGTTTTAATATTGATGATAAATTAATACCTAAAGAAGGTCGTTTGGTAAAATGTGGGGTATGTGACCATACATGGTTTTTTAAACCATTGGAAAATATTAAAAACAAGCAAGACGCTGCGACACTGGATACAACAATTAACGAAGAGGAAAACAGAGAGTTCATACAGGTTAAACAGAATAAGGAAACCATAAAACCAAAAGTAGATAAAACAATAGGAAATAATAAATATTTACCAGCAATCAAGAAAGAAAAAAGTAAAAATTTTTCTAAGCTATTTTTGGTTTTCTTAATAACAATAGTAGCTATTGTTATCTTAATAGATACTTTCAAGGTTCCATTGAGCTATATAATTCCAAATATTAACTTTTATTTAAACAATTTATATCAAAGTTTGATAGATATAAAATTATTTACAATAAATTTAATTAATTAAAAATGTTAAGATACTTATCAAGTCCGTTTAAGTGGTTTTTTAAATTAGAATCTGCAAGTGGGTTAGTTTTATTAATAAGCGCAATATTAGCTTTAATAGTAAGTAACTCAGATTTATCCAAAATTTATTTTGAAACCTTAGATAAATATTTATTTATTGGAATAAATGATTTTGGAATAAAATTATCTGTTCTGCATTGGATTAATGATGCATTAATGGCAATATTCTTCTTTTTTGTTACGCTAGAAATCAAAAGAGAATTTATTGAAGGAGAATTATCTAATTTTAAACAAGCAATGCTTCCGATAATGGGTGCGATTGGAGGTATGGTCGTACCAGCATTAGTCTATATTTTTATAAATTATGGTGATACGGAAACATTAAGAGGTTGGGCAATACCATCAGCTACTGACATTGCTTTCTCATTAGGTGTTTTGTCATTATTAGGATCAAGAGTTCCAATATCTTTGAAAGTTTTTTTAACAGCTTTAGCAATAATTGATGACTTAGGAGCAATCATTATAATTGCTTTTTTTTATACAGGTGATTTAAAAATCCATTATTTAGGATTAATCGTTGTAGCTTTCATATTACTTTTAATTTTAAATAAATTTAATGTTAAAAACTTCATACTTTATCTTTTAATTGGTATTGTAATGTGGGATTTCACTCACCAATCAGGTATACATGCTACAATAGCAGGTGTTTTATTGGCAACAACTATTCCTCATAGAAAAAAACCAAAGGAATTCTCATTATTAATCAAAATTGAGCATGCAATAAGCCCCTACGTTGCATTTGGTATAATGCCGTTGTTTGCTTTTGCTAATGCAGGTGTTTCTTTGGAGGGAATATCTTTATCATCATTCATGTCAAAAGTTCCTTTGGGTATATTATTAGGATTATTTTTAGGAAAACAATTTGGTGTGTTCATTTTTTCATACCTATCAATAAAATTTAAATTAGCGCAAATGCCATCAAAAGCTAATTGGATTAATTTTTATGGTGTTGGGGTTTTAACTGGTATCGGATTTACTATGAGTTTATTCGTAGGTAATTTAGCATTTATAGAAAATATGAATTATATGGATGGTGTCAAAATAGGAGTTTTAGGTGGGTCATTATTATCAACGTTATTTGGATATTTTCTTATATTATTATCACCAAAGAAATGAAATTTTCTAAATTTAGTAAATTAATATCAATATTTTTTTTAATGATCTCTTTTTTTTCTTCAAAAACTTTAGCAAATTATGAAAAAGTTTTTTTTGATTTTTCTGTTGAGCTTGTAAATGGAAAATCAATTGATTTAAAGGAATTTAAAAATAAAAAAGCAATATTATTGGTAAACACTGCAAGTTATTGTGGTTTTACGAAACAATATAATGATATGCAAAATATTTGGGAGAAATATCAAAATAAAGGTCTATTAGTTTTAGCTGTCCCATCGAATTCATTTAATCAAGAAAAAAAAACAGAAAAAGAGGTAAAAGAATTTTGTGAGGTTAATTTTAATATCACTTTTCCAATTACCTCTATTTATGATGTTAAAGGTGATGGTGCTCATGATATATTTAAATGGGCAAAAGAAAATTATGGAAAATCAGCAATACCTAAGTGGAATTTTCATAAAATTTTAATTAATAATGAAGGAAAAATTGAAGATACATTTTCGTCTTTTACAAATCCTAATTCAAATAAGATTATTTCAAAAATAGAAACTTTACTAGATATTTAAAGTTAAACCATCATAAGCTGGGATGACGTTTTTTGGTAATTTTCTTTTAATTTGATTGTAGTCTATAGAGCTAGCTAAATTTGTTAAAATTGTTTTTTTTGGCTTTATATTTTGAATTAGTAATAGAATATCTGTTAAACAATAATGTGATGGATGATAATTATATTGAAGACAATCAATTACTAAATATTTTAAATTATTAAGTGATTTTAAATCTTTTTTATGTATTTTACTTACATCACTAGCGTAAGCTAACTTATTGTTAATTACATAACATATACTGTCAATATTTCCATGTTCGACCTTTATAGATTTGAGGCTAATAATCTTTCCATTATCTTTATATGAATGTTTTTTTTTTAAAGAATTATTCTGTAATATAGGTGGATATTCTCTATTTTTTTTAAAACAATATCCAAATGAATTGAATAAATATTTTTTTGTTAAATTATTGGTATATATATCTATCTTTTTTCTATTCTTTAAATAAAAAAAACGTAGTTCATTTATACCATGAGTTTGATCAGCATGATGATGAGTATAAAAAACTTTATCAATATTATTAATTTTATTTTTAATCAATTGTTGCTTTAAGTCAGGAGATGTATCAATTAGGACGTTTTTATTTTTTGATTTTATTAATGCACAACATCTAGTTCTATAATTTTTTTTATTTTTTGGATCACAATTACCAAAAAAACCATCAATTCTAGGTACTCCTAATGAACTTCCACACCCTAAAATTATAAATTTTATAGACATTAATTTACTTCAAATAATTTTTTGAAATTTTGAGTAGTTATTAATTCCATTTCTTGTGGAGAAGTATTCTTTATTTTTGCCATATGATCTAATGTATATTTTAGATAACTAGGTTCATTAGTCTTCCCCCTTTTGGGTACTGGTGCTAGAAATGGACTGTCTGTTTCAATTAATATCTTATCTGAAGGAATAAAATTGAAAGTATTATTTAGGTCTGTACTCTTTTTAAAGGTTATAATGCCACTTGCAGAAAAGTATGTATTAAAATCAAGCATTTTTTTTGCAAGTTCTAAACTTCCAGTGTAACAATGCATTAAAATTTTTATATTTTGATTTTTATACTTATTTAATAATTCAAAAGTTTTATCTTCTGCGTTTCTAGAGTGGATAATAATTGGTATATTTAGTTCTATAGATGCAAGAATATGCTCTTCAAAACTATTAATTTGTGAAATTTTGTCACTATTGTTGTAGTAAAAATCTAAACCAGTTTCCCCTACCCCTATAATTTTATGATTCTTAGAAACATTTTTAATTATTTGGTCCTTGTTTATACTGTTGGTATCGGCCTTATGGGGGTGAATACCAAATGTACCATATATCATTTGATCTTTTTTTACTAAATTTTCTATTTCAGTAAAATTTTTGTTAGTTGTACAAATAGTTAAAATTTTTTCAATACCAACATTTTTAGCCCTTTGAATAACCTCTTCAAAATTATTAATTAATGGTTCACGGTCTAGATGGCAATGGGAATCAATCATTTATTATCTTTTTAATAAGTATATTAATTTTATTTATTTTTATACCTTGTTTTAAAAACTCATTATTTAATAATGAATTAAAGTTAATATCTTTTTCTTTAATATTAAAAATATTTAAGGCTTTTAAAGAAGTTTCGGGTATTATTGGATACATAAGAATAGAAATTTTCCTAATTAATTCTAAACTAACATAGATAATAGTATTTAATCTATTAAGATCTTTTTTTTTATTCCAAGGTTCTTGATCATTAAAATATTTATTAGCTGCAAATAAAGTCTCCATTAAAAAATTCATATAATAATTTATATCTTGTTTGTTTATCGCACTTTCAATTTTACTATAATTTTCTTTAAATCTATTTAATAAATTTAAATCTTCATTGTTAAATTTTATATTTTTTGGTATTTCTAAACCAAAATTTTTTTCGTTAAAAGCAATTACTCTCTGACAAAGGTTCCCATAATTGTTAGCAAGATCACTATTAATGCAATTTTCCAATTTTCTTTTTGATATATTGCCATCGTTGCCAAAAGAGACTTCTTTTAATAAATAAAATCTTAAAGGATCAAGGCCATATTTATCGATAATTTCTAAGGGGTCTAATATATTTCCTTTTGATTTAGACATTTTTTCATCATTCGATAAGATCCAACCGTGACCGTATATAGTTTTAGGTAACGGTAGATTTGCTGCTAACAAAAAAGCTGGCCAGTAAATAGCGTGAAACCTTAATATGTCTTTACCAATTATATGGACAGATGCAGGCCAGAAATTCTTATATTTATCAGTATCAATATTAGGATAATCAAGTGCGCTTAAATAATTTGTTAACGCATCTAACCATACGTAAATAATATGGTCTTTTTGGGAGGGAACATTTATCCCCCAAGTTATAGATTTTCTACTTACAGATAAATCTTTAAGGCCTCCTTTAACAAAACTGATAACTTCATTTCTTCTACTCTCCGGTCTTATAAATCCAGGATTTTTTTCATAGTATTCAAGTAATTTTTTTTCCCATTTAGATAATTTAAAGAAAAAAGACTCCTCCTCTACCCATTCAACTTTTGAGCCAGATAATTTACTGATTTTGATATTATCTTTTTCCTCAATCTCATTTTCAGAATAAAAAGCCTCATCAGATACAGAATACCAGCCAGAATATTTTGATAGGTATATCTCATTTTTTTTTTCTAAAATATTCCATAATTGTTCTACCGCGATTTTATGACGTTTTTCAGTGGTTCTTATAAAATCATCATTCGAAAGGTTTAAAACCGCTGATAAATTTTTAAAATTAGAACTTATTTCATCACAGAATTGAAGTGTATCTTTTTCTGCTTCAGATGCTGCTCGTTGAATTTTTTGACCATGTTCATCGGTACCAGTTAAAAAAAAAACATTATATTCGTTTATTCTTTTAAATCTTGCAAAAAAATCAGCAACAATACTGGAATATGCATGTCCCATATGAGGTTTTGCAGATGGATAATAAATAGGTGTTGTAATATAAAAATTATTTTTTGTCATAAATCAAATATTTAAATTCAAGTACCAGTGACTCCAAATCTAAGTTATATTTATTAATATCTTCAAACCTTTTGCTAAAGTAATTTAATAACGAAATATATTTCTCATTATTAAATTTATTTTTAAAAGATTTATATAAAAAAAGTTGTATCAATAAAAATAAATTATTTGATATAAACTCATTTTTTTTTAAATTATGTTTTGTAAATATATTTAAAAAAAGATCGTTTAGATTTATCTTTTTAATATCTAAATTATTATCTATACAATAATTTTGTAGATCCTTATAAAAATTAAAGCTAAGATATTTATCTTTAAAATCTAAATTTAATGAATGGTATTGATCATCTATTATCTTCTCAATTTTTTTAATTCTTTCTTCAATTTTTAAAAAAAGTTTAAATTCAATACATCTAGATTTTATTGTTGTTAATAGGTTTTTTTTAACATTGTGTATTAAAATAAAATAAACATTTTCATAATTTTCCTCTAGTGATTTAAGAAGAGAATTAGATGAAGAAATATTTAGAGTTTCACTTTTATTAATTATAACAATTTTTGGTAATTTATTAAAAGTAGTAGTGTTTAAGTATTCTTGCATTTTTTTAATTTGGATAACCTCAATAACTTTTTTATTTTTGCTAGGTGAGATAAAAAACAAATTCGGATGAGTATTTTGAGATAAAAGTTTATATGTTTTACTTGTGGAATTAATCCTATAATTATTTAAATCATATTTATTTTCCTCATTTATAGACAAAATAAAATTTACAAAATGATATATAAAATTTAATTTTCCTAGTCCTCTTTCACCACTTAAGATTAAGGATTGTGGTAATTTATTATTTAGATATAAATTCACAAAGAAATTAAAATCAGATTTAAAATTCATAAGTTCCTCATTTAACAAATTGTTATTCATTGATGTTTAAAATTTTATTAATCTTAGTTTTGATTATTTGAGTATTATATTTTTTTGATTTTGAAGAATCTATAATTAGTTTATTTTTATTTTTCTTTAATATTTTTAAAAAACCTCGTTGCACCTCTTTATAAAAGTTTTTATTAAACATATCGTATTTGTTTTTTTTACCAGATATTTTTTTTTTAATACTTTTTAAAGGTACAGTGTGTAAAAAAGTATAATCAATTTTTAAATCTCCTATTATAAAATTGTTGATTTTTTCTATTATATCTTTATTTATCCTCATTCCATAATGTTGATAGGCTATAGTCGAGTCTTTAAATCTATCAATTAAAATTATCTTTTTATCGATATTGGGTTTAATTAGATTTTCATAGTTTTCATTTCTAGAAGCTAAATAAAGTAATAAATCTGTTTTTTTTTTAAATGTTGATTTACCGTTAAGAATAATTTTTCTTATAATTTCCGAATTTTTAGTTCCCCCTGGCTCTCTAATTTTTATAAATTTTATTTTTTTATATTTTAAATATTGAGAGACCTTCTTGATATGATAAGTTTTCCCAGATCCATCTATACCTTCAAATACTATAATTTTGTTATACATCACCCCAAATAAGATAATTAATGGATTTAATGACTCTTGAAATTACATTTAATTTTTTTATATCTTCTAAAGCGTAAACTTTGTGTTCTTTAATAATTTCATTTTTATATAAGATTTTTAGAGTTCCTACTATTTGATTTTTTTTAATTGGCGCAATTATTGGGCCATTATATTCTATATATGCTTTTAAATTTTTTTTTCTTGCTTTTGGTATTGTCTTATAAATATCCTCTTTTACATAAACTTGAACTTCATTTTTTTTTCCTAACCATACTTGAAGTTTAGATAATTCAGAGTTAGTTTTGGCTATTTGAATTGTGTCAAAGTTAGTCAAGCCCCATGTTAAAAGTTTTTTTGATTGTCTAGATCTTGAATTTTTTGTATCAAAACCACTTCCAACAGCAATTAATCTTCTTTCACCTTTTTTTATGGAGCTGGCTAAAGAGTATTTTTCTACAGCGAGGTATCCGGTTTTAATTCCATCTGCACCAAAGTTTTTATATAATAAAGGATTTCTATTACCTTGAGTGATTGGATCACCACCAGTCCGATCCCAGGTAAACGTTTTTTCTTTAAAATATTCATAATAATTTGGATAATTTTTAATTAAATAATTTGACATTAATAAAATATCTTCAACTGTAGAAAAATTATCCGGATCATTTATACCTGATGCATTTGTAAAATTTGAATTATACATTCCGATTTCGGAGGCCTTAGAATTCATCATAATTGCGAATTCTTCTTCAGAACCTGCCACACCTTCTGCTAATGCTACACATGCATCATTTCCTGATGCAACTATTATACCTTTTAACAATTCTTCAATTGTTACCTCGTCACCAACCATAATAAACATGGATGAATATCCTGACTGGGAAAGCCTCCAAGCATTTTCAGAAACCATAACTTTGTCATCTAGATCTAAATCTCCACTTTTTAACAAGTCAAACACCACAATTGAAGTCATTATTTTAGTCATTGAGGCAGGATAAATAGATCTCTGTGTATCCTTTTCGTACAGAATTTCACCTGATAAATAGTCCTGCAAAATTGCAGTTCTGGCATTTATTTCAAAAGCAGAAAGACATATATTAGTAAAAGTAAAATAAGTAACAAAAAAATAAATTACAAATTTTTTTAGTTTAGTCATTTTTAATAATATCTATATTTTCAAATCCCAAAGCTCTTATACTATAGAAATCCTTTTTTAAAGAATTAATATTATCGTAAGGCCCGAGTGTGATTCTATGCACATTTTTTGAGATAGATAAAATGTTTATAATTTCAATATCAGTATTATCCCTTATATTTTTTTTCAAAATTTTAGCATTTTCTAAAAAATAAAAATCAACCACTTTCAATGAATAAGAAAAATTTAAATTATTTTTTGTTTTTAACATTTTTTCGTTAGAAGAATTTAAATCATTTACACTTATTAAGTCTACAGGAGCTTTGTTAGCAACATTTTTTTCCTCATCAAATGTTTTAGATTTTTTCGCCAAAAATATTGAGTCATTTTTAATTTCTTTAATTTCAACATATGGTTGATTAATATTAATTTCTAGCTCATTTGAAATACGTTTTGAAATTATTGAATTATAAAAGTCAATATTATTAATTTTTCTTGTGACATTCGCAACAATTGATTTGTTATTTAAAAGATTAGTAATTTTAACTTTAGTCCCCTTAGGTAGATAGCTATGGTTTATATCTAAACTACGAGTGTCAATTTTTTTTTTGATTTTTTTATTTTTAATTAATTCTTCAGAAAATATTAATGCAAAACCCTTATTAGAATAAATATTATTATCTATATTAATGTTTTTGCTAACATTATTTGAAGTACAACTAATTAAAATCACAAAAAATAAAATTATAAAATTTTTATAATTCATTACTAAATTTGTTTTTTAATGTGCATACGGCTAATGCAAATCTCAAAGATCTATTCCATTTTAAAACCTTATCATAATTTGAAAAAACTAAATATGCGGGATCTAACTTGTTATTATTTTTAACAATATCACTATCAGGCGTTACTATGGCTACTTTTACTTTATCACTTATATTATATTTTTCATTTTCCTTAATAAATTTTTTATAAAATTTAAATTTTTTCTTATTTATTATTTTTTTTGCAGATGTATTTAAAAATTTTCTTGGTATATTTTCTTTTAATTCTATTCTAAAAAAACATGGGTCATTTTTTTTCCAACCAATTTTGTTCAAATAATTAGCGGCAGAAGCAAAAGAATCATATTCTTTTTTTAATTCAATAATTGAGTTATTATCATAATCTATAGCGTAATTAGAAATTGTTGTTGGCATAAATTGGAAGTGTCCAAAGGCACCTGCCCAAGAACCAAATAAAATATTTTTATTAATTTTGTTCTGATCTATTAGTTTTAAAATTGTGATTAATTCATATGTAAAAAATTCGCTTCTTCTTTTATCGTAACTCAAAGTTGCTAACGATGAAATTATGTCCATTTTACCTAAGTATGTACCATAATTTGTCTCAATGCCCATTAAAGCTAACAAAAGTTCTTTTTCAACTTTAAATTCTTCATCAACAACATTAATTAAATTTTTATTTTTTTTGTATATTTTTTTACCCTTTTTAACTTTATCGTTAGATGTTCTCTTTGAAACATAAGTTTTTGTATCCTCATAAAATTCTGGTTGGTACCTGTCATATTCAATAACTTTTGGTAGGAAAATTGCATTATCCATCACGATATTGACTGTTTTTTCTGAAATACCTTCATCAATAGCCTTTTTTTTAAATTTTATAATCCATGAGTTAAATTTTTCATTAGAATTAACATTGGTAAAGGTTATCAATACTAAAAATAATGACGAAATTATAATATTAATTTTTTTCATATAAATTTCTTAAATAAATTATAACTGCAACCCATATAATTATAAAACTTATAAACTTTTCAAAAGAAAATATTTCCTCATAATAAAAATACCCTAACAAAAATTGAAAGGATGGTGTTATATAAAATATCATACCTGTAGGTCCAAGACCAGATAACTCAACACCCTTTACATATAAAAATAACGGTATAACCGTTATAGGCCCAGCTAAAATTAACAAAAACATCATTGAAATATTGTTTGTTGAAAAGTAATTAACTTCAATATTAAATAAATAAACAAGAGCTACAAATGCAAATGGAAATATAAAAAAACTTTCCGTTAATAAACCAATATCAGTATCAACTTTAATTAATTTTCTGCAAACGTTATAGAGTGACCAAGACGTAGCAACTGTTAAACCTATCCAAGGAATAGTCTTAAATTCATATAACATATAAAATATTGAACATAAGACTAATGCAATTGATAAAATTATTTTAAAATTTAGATCTTCTTTAAAAAATATGTGACCAAAAAAAACACTCATAATAGGCATTATAAAATAACCAAAACTAGCATTAATGATTTGATTAGTAGAAACTGCATATATCCAAACTGACCAATTTATGAGAATTAAAATTGAGGATAAAAACAATACAAATACTTTTTTCGATGATTTTAAAATAATAATAAACTTTTGCCACTTGAATAAAAAAAAAGTTGTAATTAACAAAAATATTGTTGTCCACAAACACCTATGTATGACTAATTCGAAAGGACCTACAAAAGATAATGATTTAAAATAAATTACTCCAATTACTCCCCACCAAAAAGATCCCAAACCACTAAGAATAATACCTTGATTAAATTTTTTCATAGAATTGAGATGTACAAGGACAATTACACCTAAAATACCCTAAGATATAGTAAAAAACTTATTATGTTGTAGAAATTATTTTTTTTAATATAAATGTGTGACATGGAGAGATGGCTGAGCGGTTGAAAGCACCGGTCTTGAAAACCGGCAAAGGGGCAACTCTTTCCTGGGTTCGAATCCCAGTCTCTCCGCCACTAAAATTTTTTAAACCTATCAATTATATCTAGCAAATTTTGGTCTTTAATATTATCTAATGATTCTTTTTTTTTAAAAGAAATTAATGTTTCATCATCCATATTAACAAACGTGTCTAATATTTTTAGTGTGTCTTCATTCAACTCATCTATAAAAGATTTAACAAAAGCAGTCATTAATATGTCCATTTCTTTTGTGCCTCTATAAGAAGCTCTATAAATAATTTTATTTTTAAGATCTTCTTTATTTTGTGACATGGATATATAAGTAATTATGTCTAATTATGAATACTTGTTATCAGATATCAATAAAATTAATGGTATTGGTAACAAAACAGCCAAATTATTTAGAAAAAAAAATATCAATACAATTTTTGACTTATTGTGGAATTTGCCAAGAGATATAATAGATAGGAGCGATTTAAGAAAAATTAATCAACTTCAAATAGGTAAAATACAAACTATATCAGTAAATGTAAGGAAATATAATTTTCCTAGAGTTAGAAATTTGCCTAATAGAGTATTATGTGAAGATGAAACAGGAAAACTAGATTGTATTTTCTTTAATAGTTACGAAGGATACATCAGGAAAATACTACCTTTAAACTCAAGGGTAATAATAAGTGGTAAAATTAATTTTTATAAAAACAGACATCAAATTACAAATCCAACATACTTAGGGAATAACATAAATAGTATCAAGAAAGTTGATATAAAATATAGCTTAACAGAGGGATTGAATGAAAAAAAATATAACAAAATTATTAGTGAAGTTTTAAATAAAATTCCAGATTTAAATGAATGGTTAAATGAAAATATTAGTAATAAATTTGAAAGTATAAAATGGAAAGATGCAATTATTCAACTACATGATCCAAAAAATTTAAATAAGAAGGGTTCTTTTTACAAAAGATTAGTTTTCGATGAAATTTTATCGAGTTTTTTAATTAATTCTAAAATAAGAAAATCAGTGAAAAAAATAAAGAAAACTAAAAAAAAATTTAGTTTAAATAACGTTAAACATATAACAAATAAAATAGATTTTGAACTCACAAAGGATCAATTAAAAGCAATAAATGAAATTAACGATGATTTGATATCTGAGCAAAAAATGTTTAGACTTTTACAAGGTGATGTAGGAAGCGGAAAAACAATAGTCGCTCTAACATCAATTTTAAATGTTATAGATAGCAAATTTCAGGTTGCTTTTATGGCGCCAACAGAAATATTGGCGCAACAACATTATACCTTAGCTAAGAGGTTACTACCTGACAATGTAAGAATTGATATATTAACAAGTAAAACAGATAATAAAATTCGAAAAAAAATTATTAATGATCTTGAAAATCATCAAATTGATTTATTAATAGGAACACACTCTTTATTCCAAAATAAAATAAATTACAAAAAATTGGGATTAATTATTATTGATGAACAGCACAAATTTGGGGTAAAACAAAGAAAGAAGCTATCTGATAAAGGTGGTAAAAATTGTGATATATTGGTTATGTCAGCAACGCCAATTCCTAGGACTATGATTATGACTATTTTTGGTGATATGGATGTTTCAATTATAAAAAGCAAACCTAAAAATCGGAAAGAAATAACTACATTGAGTAAATTAGATAAAAAAATAAATGAAATATTAGTATTTTTAAAGAAACAAGTAAAAAATGGAAATCAAATTTTTTGGGTGTGTCCATTGATCGAAGAATCAAAGAAAGTAGACCATCAATCATCTGTTAGTAGATACGAATATTTAAAAAAAAACTTTTCAAATAAAGTTGGTATACTTCATGGAAATTTAGATAAAGATAAAAAAGAAAAAATTTTAAATGATTTTCTAAATAAAAAAATTGATATTTTAGTTTCTACAACTGTAATTGAAGTAGGCATAGATTTTCCAAATGCTAACGTAATAGTAATAGAAAATGCAAACAAATTTGGATTGTCTCAATTGCATCAATTAAGAGGTAGAGTTGGACGTGGTGATAAGGAGGCTTATTGTATATTAATTTTTAAATCTAACTTGAGTGAGAACGCAAAAAAAAGGATTAAAATATTAAAAAGCAGTAATGATGGTTTTAAAATATCAGAGGAAGATATGAGGCTACGAGGATACGGAGACTTGTTAGGTTTTAAACAAAGTGGACTTCAAAGTTTTAGAATTGCTGATCCAATAATAAATGAAGATCTTTTTTTTCTTGCAGAAAAAGAGGTTAAAAGAATTGAATTAACCAACGAAAGCATTGATAAATATATGCCTTTATTAAAGATGTATGATAGGGCTGATATTTTAAACGACTTAGTTTAGTTGGATGGGTCAGATGTTCCAGCAGAAACAATAAATTTAGAGGCCTCCTCAAATGACATATCTAAATATATAATTTCATCTTTTGGATACATTAATAAAAAACCACTTGTAGGATTTGGAGTGGTTGGAACAAATACGTTAATCATTTGCTTATTTACTTTTTTGCTAATTTCACCTTCATTTTCTTTTGTTGCAAAACCAACTGCCCAAGAACCTTTTTTAGGGTACTCAACTAAAACAACACTTTTCTTATCCTTCCCAGTAGATGTAAAGCTTTGGGTCATTTGACCAATAGCTGAATATATAGTTCTTAATATAGGGATTTTTTTAAATATATCGTTAATTAAAGAAACTATTCTTTTGCCAAAAAAAGACAAAGATATTCCACCAACAATAATTATTATAATGACAGATAATAAAATTTCTAAACCTGGTATTGAAAAAGGCAAATAACTGTTTGGATTAATTTCATTTGGTAAAAGTTTAGATGAAATTTTGATCAAAAAAATTGTGAGATATAATGTGAATCCTATTGGTACTAGAACCACAATACCTGCTAGAAAATAATTTCTTAATCTAGCTAAAATGGAAATTTTTTTTTTCTCAGACATATTAATTATAAGATGAATAAATAACGAAGATTAAAGCAATAATAAACAAAAATAATAATATTTTGTTGTTTAAATTCATATATATTTATAAACTAAGATTAATACTAGAAAATAATAATTATGAATAGAAGAAAATTTCTAAATTTAGTTGGATGTGGTTGTTGTGGATATTTTCTAACATCATGTAGCACTGCACCAATTACAGATAGAAAACAACTAAAACTAATACCTGAGTCAACACTAAATAGACAAGCAGCAGCTGTGTATGAAAAAGTTAAAAAAAACGAGAAATTAAGTGAAGATATAAAATCGCTCAATCTAATTAAAGAAACTGGAAAAAAAATGGAAGACTCAATTAGTATGTATTTTGACAAACAAAATCTTCCAGATCCAACATCAAATTTTCAATGGGAGTATATATTAATAGATAACAAGAAAATTAAAAATGCATGGTGTATGCCTGGAGGCAAAATTGCATTTTATACGGGTATGCTTGAAATTACTAAAAATGAAGATGGACTTGCTGCTGTTATGGGTCATGAAATTGCACATGCAGTTGCTAAACATGGGGTTGAAAGAGCAAGTAGAGGCACTTTGTTAAATGTAGGAACAAAAATTATTGATATTGCTAGTGGTGGTATTTTATCAGATATAAACAGGACAACACAGATGGATACTGTTGGTTTGTTATCAAAAATTGGTATCATGAATCCTTTTAATCGTAAACAAGAGTCAGAAGCAGATTATTTAGGTTTAATATTTTCATCTTTATCTGGTTATGACATTAGAGAAACCACAAAAATATGGGAAAGAATGAAAGAGGCAAATAAAGGTAAGGAACCACCAGTTTTTCTTAACACACATCCGTCATCTTCTAAAAGGATTGATAATATCAACGGATGGATTGATAAGATTAGATATGAATATCCACCAATATAATTTATTTATCAAAATGGTGAGCCGTGTTGGACTCGAACCAACGACCCATTCCTTAAAAGGGAATTGCTCTACCAACTGAGCTAACGGCCCATAAAGATTGAACTTTTATAGTGATTATTTTTCAATTATCAATGCGAAATTTTATAACTTTTTAACATATTTCTTATAAAAATTAGCAAAACTGCCTTTTTTAATATTATTTCTAATTTCAAACATTAATTCTTGATAAAAATTAATATTATTTAGTGTAAGAATCATAGGGCCTAACATCTCGTTAGTATTGAATAAATGATTAATATAATTTTTAGAATATTTATTTAAATCAAAAATTTTAACTGATGAGTCTAAAGGTCTATTATCTTTTTTATATTTTGCATTTTTAATATTCACTCTACCATTCCAAGTAAAAGCTAAGCCAGTTCTTCCAGCACGTGTAGGCAGTACGCAATCAAACATATCAACACCACGCATAACAGATCCAAGTATATCTCTAGGCGTACCTACACCCATTAAATATCTAGGTTTATTTATAGGCATATAATTCTTGAGGTAATCTAAAACCTTAAACATCTCTTTTTGGGAGTCTCCAACTGCTAATCCTCCTATAGCATAACCATCAAAACCAATTTTCACTAGTTCTTTTAAAGATTTCAATCTAAGGTCATTGAATAAACCTCCTTGTACAATCCCAAATATGGCTTTATATTTGTTTTGTCCAAATTCCTTTTTTGATCTTTTAGCCCACTCTGTTGATAAGTTCACAGCATTTAAAATAGTTTCATAACTGAGAGTTTTTCTTGGACACTCATCTAATACCATAACAATATCTGAATTAAGTTTTTTTTGAATTTTAATACTTTGTTCAGGACTTAATATAAATTTTTTTCCATCAATATGTGAATTAAATATTGCACCTTTAGATTTATGAATTTTATTTAATTTAGATAATGACATTATTTGATAGCCACCAGAGTCGGTTAAGATAGGTACTTTACAGTTCATAAAATTATGAAGACCTCCAGCTTTTTTGACTCTGTCTTCACCAGGTCTAATCATTAAATGATAAGTATTAGATAAAACAATTTGACTTCCGGCCTTAATAACATCTTTAATAAATGTACCTTTAACAGTTGCTTGGGTTCCAACAGGCATAAATACTGGAGTATCTATTGTACCACGGCTGGTAATTATTTTGCCTAATCTTGCAAATTTCTCTTTTTTTAGAACATTAAAATTAAATTTTTTTAATGCCATTAATTAAAATTATTCTGATTTAAAAGATATTATCTTATCTGGATCAGTCACAGCTCCGTTATTATTTGAATCGCCTCTTTTAATTTTATCAACAAATTCCATTCCACTAATTACTTTACCAAATACAGTATATTGTCTGTCTAAAAAAGGAGCTGGTTGGAAACAAATAAAGAACTGGCTATTAGCACTATCTGGATTTTGAGATCTAGCCATCGATAATGTGCCTCTTTCATGTGGTAAATTATTAAATTCAGCTTTTAAATCTGGTAAATCAGAGCCGCCCATGCCTGCTCTTCTTAAATCAAATTCTTTATTATCTGAATTACCAAATTGTATATCTCCTGTTTGAGCCATAAATCCATCTATTACTCTATGAAAAACTACCCCATTGTATTTTCCTGAATTTGCTAATTCTTTTATTCTATTAACATGACCTGGGGCTACATCCGGAAATAATTCAATTTTTACTTCACCATCTTTTAATTTTAAAATCATAGTATTTTCCTCCGCTGATAAATTAGAACTAATAAATAAAAATATTAAAATTAATACTCTAATCATTTAATTTTAATTTTAAATATTTTAATACAGTTTTTGTTGTAAATTTTTTAACATTTCCTTTTAAATCAGCTATCTCTTTTACTAGTTTAGATGAGATAATTTGATTCTGAGGGTCTGACATTAAAAAAACAGTTTCTACTTTATCATTTAATTTCTTATTCATACCAGATAGCTGAAACTCATATTCAAAATCTGAAGTTGCTCTAAGGCCCCTAAGTATAACACTTGAATTCATTTTTTTACAAAAATCTGTGGTTAATGTATTAAATGTTACCACCTTGATTTGTTTCTTATTAAATTTTAAATCATTAAAAAGAGATTTTTTTATCAGCGTTTCCCTTTCCTCAGCAGAAAATAAATAATTTTTGTTATTACCGTCAGAAATAGCAATAATAAGATTATCAAAAATATTTAATGCTTTTTTGATTAAATCTATATGGCCATAAGTAATTGGGTCGAATGTTCCAGGATAAATAACTTTTTTCATTATAGTAAGTTATCATCAATTTTGATAGCTGAAACAACTTTTTCATCACCTGACAATCTAATAATTCTTACTCCTTGAGTATTTCGACCAGCAATTCTTATTTCCTTTACTGCGACTCTAATTACCCTGCCTTTGTTTGTTGATATTAAGATTTCATCTCCTTCAAAAACAGGAAAAGATGAGGAAACATTTCCATTTCTTGAAGAGTTTACAATACCTATTATTCCTTTGCCGCCTCTATTAGTAACTCTAAACTCGTTTGAAGCTGTTCTTTTACCAAAACCATTTTCTGTTACTGATAGAATGTATTTGTCACCTTTTTTACCATTTTTACTATCTTTATCTATGGTAGATAGAGATACTATTGCATCTTTTTCTTTTAGATTTATACCCCTGATACCTTTTGAAGACCTCCCTTTAAACAATCTAATTTTTTCTACATTAAATCTTATAGATTTACCGTTTAAAGAACTAAGTATTACATCTTGGTCTTCTCTACAAATTTTTACACCAATAATTTTATCATCAGGATCAAGTTTCATAGCTATTTTTCCAGATGCGTTTATATTGATAAAATCTTCCAGAGAATTCTTCCTAATCTTGCCCTTAGACGTAGCAAAGACAATATTAAGATTTTTCCATTCTGATTTTTCTTCAGGAAGTGGCATTATAGAGCTTATAGATTGATGGTTTTTAAGTGGTAACAAATTATATAAAGATTTACCTCTAGATATGGAAGTGCCCTCAGGTATTTTCCATGCCTTAAATTTGTATACTAGTCCTTCTGTGGAGAAGAAGAGAACAGAAGTATGTGTATTCACTGATAAGGTTTGAACAACAGAATCCTGTTCTCTAGTTTTTATTCCAGATTTTCCTTTACCACCTCTTTTCTGTGCTCTTACACTGCTTAACGCACCTCTTTTGATATATCCTTGTAAAGTTACAGTTATTATAACAGACTCCTTTTGGATAGTTTCCTCAATATCGTAATTTAATATTGCATCAATTATTTTAGTTCTTCTAGGAGAAGAATATTTGTCTTTAACTAAATTTAAATCATCACTAATCGCTTTTAATAGTACTTTTCTTGAAGAGAGAATTTTTTTATATTGAATTATTAAATCTGAAAGTTTTTTAATTTCATTTTCTATTTCATTTATACCTAGTGCAGTAAGTTTTTGTAATCTTAATTCCAATATAGAATTTACTTGCTCCTCAGAAAAAGAATAAACTAAAGTAGAATTCTTATTATTAATCATTTTAATGAATTTTTGTGTTTTATTAATCTTCCATTTTGTTTTTATTAATGTTTCTTTAGCTATTTCAGGATTTTTAGAATTTCTTATAATCTTTATTATTTTATCTATATTCTCAACCGCTACAGAAAGTCCGATTAAAATATGAGCTCTATCTTCTGCTTTTTTTAAATCAAATTTTGTTTTCTTTGTAACAACGTCTTCTCTAAATTTTAAAAAAGACTCTAGAAAATCCTTTAAATTGCAGTTTTTTGGTTTTTTATCTACTATAGCTAAAGTATTAAAACTGAATGAGGATTCTAGTGATGTATATTTATAAAGTTGTCTCTTAACAGTTTCGGGCTCTGTATTCCTTTTTAAATCAATAGCTACTCTAATACCTTCCCTATTTGACTCGTCTCTTATATCGCTGATACCCTCAATTTTTTTATCTCTAATTAACTCTACAATTTTCTCATTTAATGAAGATTTATTAATTTGATATGGAATATTAGTTATTACAAGCCTCTCTTTGCCATTTTTTAGTTGTTCAATATTTATATCTCCTCTAATTTTAAAAGAACCTCTTCCTGTTTTATATCCTGTTTTTATAATGTCTTTTCCAATTATAGTACCACCGGTCGGAAAATCAGGACCAGGTATATGTTTCATTAATTCATTAATTTTTATATCTTTGTTGTGTATTAAAGCTAATGTTGCATTGATTACCTCGCTTAGATTGTGAGGAGGGATACTAGTTGCCATTCCAACAGCTATACCTCCCGCACCATTAACCAATAAGTTCGGATATTGAGCTGGTAAAACAACTGGTTCTTTTTCGGTTTCATCATAATTACTTTTAAAATCAACTGTATTTTTTTCAATATCGTTAATTAAAAATTGAGAAATTTTTGAAAGCCTTGTTTCTGTATATCTCATCGCAGCAGGGGGATCTCCGTCTACAGAACCAAAATTTCCTTGACCATCAACAAGAGGTACACTCATTGAAAAATCTTGCACCATCCTCACTAAGGCATCATAAACTGCCTGATCTCCATGAGGGTGATATTTACCAATTACATCACCGACAATTCTTGCAGATTTTCTAAATTGCTTTGACCAATCAAAACCACCTTTGTACATCGCATAAATTATTCTTCTGTGAACAGGTTTCAATCCATCTCTGATGTCAGGTAATGCTCTGCTAACAATTACGCTCATCGCGTAAGATAAATATGACGAGCTCATCTCGTCGTACATAGAAATAGGTTTAACTTTAGATTTTTGATCTATTTCATTTTTGTCCATAGAATTTAAAAAGGTATATCGTCATCAAGAGTATTGTCATCTACTTGGGATACATCTTGATTATTATTTGATGAAGTTAAATTGGAAGTGCCACCACCACCTCCTAACATTGTTAATGATGAGTTGTATCCTTGAATAACTATCTCAGTAGAGTATTTATCTTGTCCTGATTGTTCATCTTTCCATTTTCTAGTTGTCAATTGACCCTCAACATAAATTTGAGCACCTTTTTTCAGATATTGTTGAACCACATTTACTAAGCCCTCATTAAATACAACCACACGGTGCCATTCAGTTTTTTCTTTTTTTTCTCCAGTGTTTTTATCTTTCCAGCTTTGGCTAGTAGCTAAACTAAGTTTAGCAACACTTTTACCATTAACCATTTGTTTAATTTCAGGATCTGCGCCTAATCGTCCAATTAATAATACTTTATTTAAACTTCCAGCCATAATATTTTAATGATTTTATTATATCATAGAAAAGGTTTGATTATTAATAATATTGAAGTAAAGCAACAAAAAAGATGATTAAAAAGATAGTTATTAAAGGGGCAAAAGAACATAATTTGAGGAATATTTCTTTAGATATTCCAAAAGATAAATTTGTAGTAATAACTGGTCTGTCAGGATCAGGAAAATCTTCTCTTGCGTTTGACACTATCTATGCTGAAGGACAAAGAAGATATGTTGAAAGTTTATCAGCTTATGCAAGACAATTTTTAGATAAAATGAAAAAACCTAAAGTTGATTTAATCGAAGGTTTAAGCCCAGCAATATCTATTGAACAAAAAAATACATCAAAAAATCCAAGGTCAACAGTAGCGACTGTTACTGAAATTTATGACTATATGAGAGTATTATTTGCAAGAGTTGGCATTCCGTACTCACCATTTACTGGGAAAGAAATAAAATCACAAACAGTAACTCAAATTGTAGATAAAATTAAAACATTGCCAAAAAAAAGTACTATTTATCTTTTTTCACCAATAGTGAGAGGTCGTAAGGGTGAATATAAAAAAGAAATTTTATCTTATAAAAAAAGAGGTTTTCGAAAAATTAAGATTGATGGGAAAATTTACGATATAGATAACATTCCAGAATTAAATAAAAAAATAAAGCATGAAATAGAAATATTAGTTGATAGAATAATACTAAATTCTGATTTAGGTAATCGTTTAGCTGAAAGTATTGAAACCTCGCTTAATTTATCCAACGGATTATTATATGTAGAATACGAAAATGAAACATTGCCAGTTAAATTTAGAAAAAAAGAAAAAATAATATTTTCCTCTAAATTTGCATGTCCTGAAAGTGGGTTTACGATAGAGGAAATTGAACCAAGATTATTCTCATTTAATAGTCCATATGGAGCATGTGTTGAATGTGATGGTATTGGTATAAAATTAAATGTAGATCCTAATCTTGTTATACCAAATGAAAAAAAGACAATTGCCGAAGGTGCGATTGAACCATGGTCTAAATCAAGCTCACTATATTATGCTCAAACCTTATCATCATTAGCGAAACACTATGATTTTTCTTTAGATGAAAAATGGTCAAAATTACCAAAAAAAATAAAGGATATAGTCTTGTATGGTTCAGATGAAGAGGAAATTAAATTTTCTTACGATGATGGATATGAAAAATATTCACATAAAAAAACTTTTGAGGGTGTAGTAAATAATCTTGAAAGAAGATATTTAGAAACTGATAGTGATTGGAAAAGAGAGGAAATATCACAATATCAATCAGATACTAAATGTGAGGCTTGTAACGGGTATAGATTAAAAGAAGAAGCATTATGTATAAAAATAGACAATCAACACATAAGTGAAATATCTGAAAAATCTATTATAGATGCTGAAAAATGGTTTAAGTCTTTAAATGAGAAATTAGATGCAAGACAAATAAAAATTGCTGAACATATATTAAAAGAAATTAATGAGAGGCTCAATTTTTTGTTAAACGTTGGATTGGATTATTTAACTTTATCAAGAGAATCTGGAACTTTATCTGGTGGAGAATCCCAAAGAATTAGATTAGCTTCCCAAATTGGTTCTGGCCTAACTGGTGTTCTTTATGTGCTTGATGAACCATCTATAGGTCTTCATCAGAAAGACAATGTAAAATTAATTAATGCTTTAAAAAGATTAAGAGATTTAGGTAACACTGTAATTGTAGTCGAGCATGATACAGAGACAATCGAAAATTCAGATTATATCATTGACTTAGGCCCAGAAGCTGGCAGCAAAGGTGGAGAAGTTATAGCTCATGGTGGATTAGATGAGATAAAGAAAAATGAAAAAAGTATAACTGGTAAATACTTGTGTAATAAATTTTATATACCAATTCCAAAAAAGAGAAGATTGAGTAAGAACGGAAGATTTTTACAAATTCTTGGTGCCTCAGGTAATAATTTAAAAAATGTCGATTTAAAAATCCCTTTTGGGACATTTACTTGTATCACTGGGGTTTCAGGTAGTGGTAAATCTACTTTAATTTTACAAACTTTGTTTAATGCTTTGAATATGAGTTTGAATAATAACAAATCTAGAAAAATTCCTATGCCGTTCAGGGGATTTAAAGGAATTGAACTAATAGATAAAGTAATTGATATTGATCAATCACCAATAGGTAGAACACCAAGATCTAACCCTGCAACATACACAGCCGCCTTTGGACCAATAAGAGATTGGTTTACTAATTTACCAGAGTCTAAAAGTAGAGGGTATAAACCAGGTAGGTTTTCATTTAATGTTAAAGGCGGTCGATGTGAAGCTTGTGAAGGTGATGGGGTTATAACTTATGAAATGCATTTTCTTCCTGATGTGTATGTTACATGCGATGAATGTAAAGGAAGTAGATACAATAGAGAAACTTTAGAAATTAAATTTAAAAATAAGAGTATAGCAGATGTATTAAACATGACTGTTGATGAAGGTTGTGATTTTTTTGAAAATATATCAAATATTAGATCAAAATTATTGACACTTAAAAAAGTAGGACTTGGTTATATAAAAATTGGTCAACAGGCAACTACATTATCTGGTGGAGAAGCACAACGAATTAAACTAGCTAAAGAATTATCTAAAAGATCAACTGGAAGAACGGTATATATTCTAGATGAACCTACTACGGGATTACACCAGCACGACATTAAAAAACTTTTAGAAATCTTACATACCTTTGTTGCAACTGGTAATACCGTAATAGTTATAGAGCATAATTTGGATGTGATAAAAACTGCAGATCACATTATAGATATGGGCCCTGATGGTGGTGTAAAAGGCGGAGAAATTATCGCAGAGGGAAATCCAGAGAGTATTTGCAATATTTCTAAAAGCTATACAGGTAAGTTTTTAAAAAATTTACTAAACGGTAAATTTAAAAAAATTGCATAAATAATCAAATTTTGTTATATTCTGTTATGGGAAATATCTTAAGCTCATTATCAAGAACTGTACATCTATCACTTGCTTTATCTATAGTATTGTTTCTCATTTTATTTTTTCAAAATGGTGGTTTTGACTTTGATACATTGTTCTGGAGTTGGTTATTCAGATATATCCATGTTTTAGTTGGAATAATGTGGATAGGATTATTGTGGTATTTTAACTTTGTCCAAATACCTAATATGTCTAAAATTCCAGATGAGCATAAACCTGCGATCAGTAAGGTAATTGCTCCAGCTGCACTATTTTGGTTTAGATGGGCGGCTCTTGCAACAATCATTTCAGGGTTAATATTAGGTTATATAAATGGATATATTCATGATGCTATGACATTAGGTATTATGTCAGGTGGTGGAAAAAGCACTGCAATAGGCATTGGAATGTGGCTGGGTATAATAATGGCATTCAATGTTTGGTTTGTTATATGGCCAAATCAAAAAAAAGCATTAGGCATCCTTGAAGTAGATGCAGACACTAAGGCAAAATCTGCTAGAGTTGCAATGTTGTTCTCTAGAACAAATACTTTGCTTTCATTACCAATGCTTTTAAGTATGGTTGTAGCACAAAACCTTTATTAATCTTCCTCTTTAATTAAAGTTTTTTGGGATACTTTAAAATAAACAAGTACTGGATTTGCAATAAATATAGATGAGTAAGTTCCAAGTATAACACCAAGGATCATCGCAAAAGAAAAACCTTTAAGTATTTCTCCTCCAAAAAAGAAAATAGATAAGAGTGCTAAGAGTGTAGTGACTGATGTTATTAAGGTTCTAGATAATGTTTCGTTAATAGATAAATTTGTTAAATCAAAAATTTTTATATCTGCAAATTTTTTTAAGTTTTCTCTTACTCTATCAAAAATTACAACAGTATCGTTCATTGAATAACCAACAATTGTTAGTACAGCAGCCACAATTGATAAGTTTATCTCTAAACTCAAAAGAGAAAATATACCAAGTGTTATTATAACATCATGGAATATAGCTATTATTGCACCAACGCTGAATTGCCATTCAAATCTAAACCAAATGTAGATTAACATAGCACCCAATGCTATTGCTATCGCTGTTACACCATCTTGCAATAGTTCTGCACTTACCTTTGGTCCAACGTTTTCAACACGTCTAAAACTGTAATCCTCAAGGTAATTATCTAAATCATTTTTTAAATTTTTAATAAAATCAGGTTCATTAAGATCTGACCTTTTAAATTTAATTACATAATCACCCACAGCACCAAATTTTTTTACAGAAAGATCATCCAAATTAAGTTTATTAAACGCTCCTCTTATATCCTCAGTTTTATAATTTGTATTATCAGATCTTAGTTCAATTAAAGTTCCACCTTTAAAATCTACACCATAATTTAAACCTTTAAATATTAGAAAGAAAATAGATATTATGAATAATACTATCGAAATAATATTTGATAAATTATAATATTTGTTAAAAAAATATTTACTGGTCATTTAATTGTCACTTCACTATTTTTATTTTTAATTACATAAATTGATGTAAGTAATCGCGCAATGTAATAAACAGAGAATAAAGTTGTTAAAATTCCAATTGATAATGTTACTGAAAAACCCTTCACAGGACCTGAGCCAAAAACAAACAGAATTAATGCTGCAATTAAAGTTGTTATATTTGCATCTAGGATGGCAGTTCTCGATAATGTGTAACCGTTATCGAATGCAATTACTTTATTTTTTTCTTTTTTTAATTCTTCCCTAATCCTCTCAAAAATCAAAACATTAGCATCTACAGCCATACCAACCGTAAGAATAATACCAGCGATACCTGGTAATGTTAATGTAGCCTCAAATATTGTTAAGAAACCAAGTAACATAAATAAATTTATTATTAGAGCAAAATTTGAAATTAAGCCGAATAACCTATACTTATAAATCATATATAAAATCACTAAAATAAATCCAATTATCAAAGATAATACTCCAGCTTTAATAGAGTCCTCTCCTAAATCTGGTCCGACAGTTCGCTCTTCAATTATATCTAAAGGTGCTGGAAGAGCACCTGACCTAAGTAATAACGCAAGATCTGTTGCAGATTGGAATGTAAATCCACCTGAAATTTGACCTGATCCACCGGCTATCACATCTCTAATTACAGGTGCACTAATAATTTGATTATCTAAAACTATTGCTAATTGTTTGCCGATACCGTTTTTTGTAGCTCTTCCAAATTTTCTTGCACCTAACCTGTCTAAAGTAAAACTTACAACTGTCTCATTATTTATATTGTCCATCTGAGGCTTGGCATCTATTAAATTATCACCACTTATAATAACTCTTTTACTAACATTTAGTTCTTCACCTGTATCAATATCTTTTAGCTTTTCTGAACCGAAAGAAGCATCCGTATTTTGAGTTACAAATCTAAATGTTAAATTTGCAGTCCTACCTAATAATGATTTGATTCTATCGGGATTATCTAAACCGGGTAACTCAACAGCAATTCTATTTGGACCACTTTTAGTAATACTAGGTTCATTAGTTCCAACCTCGTCTACTCTTTTTCTAACAATCT
>CACIDN010000009.1 GCA_902585415.1 uncultured Pelagibacteraceae bacterium | reverse complement strand
ATTCAATTTTTAGGCAACCAGAGATTCAAAGCCTAAGAGATTTAAATGAGGAAGATCCATCAGAAATTGAAGCAAGCAAACATGATTTAGCCTATATAAAATTAGATGGATCAATTGGCTGTATGGTAAATGGAGCGGGATTAGCAATGGCAACCATGGATATAATTAAATTGTTTGGGCAAGAGCCAGCAAATTTTTTAGATGTGGGTGGTGGAGCCTCAAAAGAAAAAGTTTCTGCAGCTTTTAAAATTATACTTTCAGATCCAAATGTTAAAGGAATATTAATAAATATTTTTGGAGGCATTATGAGATGCGATATTCTTGCTCAAGGAGTTGTTGAAGCAGCAAAAGAAATTAATATCAATGTACCACTTGTAGTTAGATTAGCTGGAACAAACTATAAAGAAGGTAAACTAATTTTAGATAACTCAGGGTTAAAAATAATTTCTGCATCAGATTTGTCAGATGCGGCTAGCAAAATTGTAAAAGCAATAAAATAATGTCTATTTTAGTAAATAAAGAAACTAAAGTAATTTGCCAAGGATTTACAGGATCCCATGGCACATTTCACTCTGAACAAGCTATTAAGTATGGAACTAATCTTGTAGGTGGTGTAACTCCAAAAAAAGGAGGCCAAGAACATTTGGGTAGACCAGTCTGGTGAGTAATAAGAGTTTTACCCAACATCTCTTTTGCAGAATCAATTAATTCCTCAATATTATTCAATATTTTGACTCCTCCAGCTTTACCTCTACCTCCAGCGTGTATCTGTGCTTTTAAAACATATTTTTCAGTCTTAATCTTTTTTGCTTTTTCAATTAACTCGTTTACTGTGAAAGCAAAATCACCTTTTGGAACACTAGCACCATATTTTTTTAAAATTTGTTTTGCTTGATGTTCGTGAATATTCATTATTTTAATTCGGGATCTATTTTAGTAGCGGCATCCCATAATTTCTTAACTGAGTCTACTGAGTGAATAAATTCCTTTTTTTCTTGATCGTTTAGTTCTATTTCCACAATTTTTTCAACACCTTTGCTTCCAATTATTACTGGAACACCTGCATAGACATCTTTAAATCCATATTGACCATCTAAATTGACAGCACATGGTAATGTTAATTTTTTATCTTGCAAATAAGCTTCAGCCATCTGAACTCCCGAGGCCGCTGGAGCATAAAATGCTGATCCTTTTTCTAAATACTTGACTATTTCTGCTCCACCATCTCTAGTTCTTTGGTTAATGCTCTCAAGTTTTTCAGATGAAATTTTACCTTCTTTAACTAAATCTAAAAGAGGTTTGCCAGATATTTTTGTTAACCTAGGTAATGGTACCATAGTATCTCCATGACCACCCATTACCATCGCCTCTATGTCTTTTACCGGTACATTTAATTCTAATGATAAAAATAGTTTATATCTTGAGCTATCTAATATTCCTGCCATTCCCACAACTTTATTAGCTGGTAATCCAGAAAACTTTTGTAAAGCCATGACCATTACATCTAATGGATTTGTTATACAAATTACGAATGCATTAGGTGAATTTTTTTTTATACCCTCAGCTACTTGTTTGATTATCTTTAAATTTATCCCTAATAAATCATCCCTGCTCATGCCTGGTTTTCTTGGAACACCAGCTGTAATTATTATGACATCAGAATTTTTTATATCTTCGTAGTTGTCAGTACCAGAAAATTTTACATTAAAACCATCAATAGACGAAGATTGAGCAATATCTAAACCTTTACCTTTAGCAATTCCACTCGCCACATCAAACAAAACTAACTCGTTTACTAATTCTTTTATGCCGATCAAATGTGCTAATGTTCCCCCTATTTGTCCTGCTCCAATTAAAGATATCTTGGTCATAGTATTTTTCTATTTCATTGTTGGCATTATAAACTCTGGGTTTGATCTAACGCCTGAAGGCCACCTAGATGTAATTGTTTTTAATTTAGTATAAAATCTTACACCCTCAGGTCCATGCATGTGTTGATCTCCAAAAAGTGATCTTTTCCATCCACCAAAACTGTGGAATGCAACTGGTACAGGTATAGGTATATTTATACCAACCATGCCAACTTTAATTTTGCTTGCAAAAGTTCTTCCAACATCACCATCACGTGTGTAAATACTTGTTCCATTACCAAACTCATGTTCGTTAATTAAATTAATTGCCTCGATATAATCTTTAGCTCTTACAACTGATAAAACTGGACCGAAGATCTCTTCTTTGTAAATTCTCATATCTTTACTCACATGATCAAATAAACATCCCCCAATAAAAAATCCTTTTTCATAACCTTGTAACTTTATATTTCTACCATCTACAACTAACTTAGCGCCCTCTTTCACACCTAAATCTACATATCCTTTCACTTTTTCAAGATGTTCTTTTGTAACTAAAGGACCCATCTCTGAACTTTTATCCATTCCAGGACCAACTTTTAAAGACTCAACTTTTTTTGATAGTTTTCCTACTAATTCATCACCAATTTTTCCAACAGCTACTGCTACTGATTGGGCCATGCATCTTTCTCCTGCGGATCCGTATGCTGCTCCCATTAATCCATTAACAGCTTGATCTAAATCACAGTCAGGCATAACAACACAATGATTTTTTGCACCTCCTAAAGCTTGTACCCTTTTTTCATTTTTTGCGGCATTTTCGTAAATATATTTTGCTATTGGAGTCGATCCAACAAAACTTACTGCTTGAATTTTTTTATTTGTTAAAATTGCATCAACTACCTCTTTATCTCCATTGACAACATTAAGAACTCCATCAGGTAAACCAGCCTCTGAAAATAACTCTGCTAACTTTATTGAACATGAGGGATCTTTCTCTGAGGGTTTTAAAATAAATGTATTTCCACATGCAATAGCCATTGGGAACATCCACATTGGCACCATAGCTGGAAAATTAAATGGGGTTATGCCAGCACAAACACCAAGTGGTTGTCTAATTGACCAGCTGTCAATTTCAGTACCTACATTTTCTGTGAATTCTCCTTTTAACATTTGTGGTATACCACATGTAAATTCAACTATCTCCAAACCTCTTGTAAGTGAACCTTTCGCATCATCATAAACCTTGCCATGTTCAGAAACAATTAATTTTGTTAACTCATCTGAATTTTTTTCTATCAATTCTTTAAATTTAAACATGACTCTTGCTCTTTGTATGGGTGGTTTTATAGACCATGTTTCAAAAGCTTTTGATGCTATATCAACAGCTTGGTCTAGGTCATTTTTTGTTCCAAGTGAGACTTCGCTTTCTTGTGATCCTGTTGCGGGATTAAAAACTTTTCCACTTCTTTTGGATGAACCAGGAAAAATTTTACCATTTACGTAATGTTGTATTAAATTCATCGGCAAAATTATTTAATTAACTAATTAGCTTGTTGCAAGCATTTTTTTGATAGATGCTATAGCTTTTGCAGGATTAAGACCCTTTGGACAAGCATTTGTACAGTTCATGATTGTATGACACCTATATAGTTTTAATTCATCAGCTACTTTTTTTAATCTTGCTTTTCTATCTTCATCTCTTGAGTCTATTATCCATCTATAGGCTTGAAGTAAAACAGCTGGGCCAAGATATTTGTCTCCGTTCCACCAATAACTAGGGCATGACGTGGAACAACATGCACACATAATACATTCGTAAAGTCCATCAAGTTTAGCTCTATCTTCTTTAGATTGTAAGTTCTCGGTTTTGCTGGAATCGTTTGAGTTTTTTAGCCATGGTTCAACTGATTCGTATTGTTTATAAAGTGTACTTAAATCTCCAATAAGATCTTTTAATACTTTTAAATGAGGAAGAGGATAAATATTAATATCTCCCTTAATCTCTGAGTGAGGTTTAGTGCAAGCCAAACCATTTTTTCCATCCATATTCATTGCGCAAGAACCGCAAACTCCATGTGCACAAGATCTTCTATAAGCAATAGAAGGATCAATTTCATTTTTAATTTTATTTAGAACATCCAAAACTTTGGATGGACAATTATCCATATCAACTTCATACGTATCAATTCTAGGATTCTCGCCAGTAGATGGATCCCATCTATAAACGTTAACTTTTCTTAAATTATTAGAGCCAGTTTTATCCTTATAATATTTACCTTTTTGAAGCTTTGAATTCTTGGGTAAATTTATTTGAACCATCAGTAAATTCTTTCCTGTGGTGGAAAATACTGTACATCGTTAGTTAGAGTTGACCTGTGGACTGGTCTATAATCTATTTTAGTCTTTTTGCCCTCACACCATGATAATGTGTGTTGCATATATTTCTCATCATTTCTTTTTGGATAATCCTCTCTAGCATGAGCTCCTCTACTCTCTTTTCTGTGGTAAGCAGAGTCCATTGTTGTGATAGCCTGCCTAATTAAATTGTCAAATTCTAATGTTTCAACCAAATCTGTATTAAAAATTAAAGATTTATCTTTAACTGATAGATCATCCATGCCTTCAAAGGGTTTTCTTATTTGGTCAACACCTTCTTTTAATGTTTTTTCAGTTCTAAAAACTGCACATTTCGACTGCATTGTTTTTTGCATCGAAAGTCTTAAATCTGCTGTATTATTAGAACCACTAGAATTTCTAAGTTTATCAAATCTTGCTAAACATTTATCAGTCTCTGACTCTGAAATATCTTCATGTGGCTGACCAGGTTTTACTAATTCAGATGCTCTTTTTGCAGCTGCTCTACCAAAAACAACTAAATCAATTAATGAATTGGATCCCAATCTATTTGCTCCATGAACAGATACACATGCGGCCTCACCGATAGCCATCAATCCTGGCACTGTTTTTTCAGAACCATTAAGCGTAAGAACTTCCGCTTTATAATTGGTAGGTATACCTCCCATATTATAATGAACAGTTGGTACTACTGGTATTGGTTCTTTAGTAACATCAACGTTTGCAAATAATCTTGAAGACTCTGATATTCCAGGTAATCTTTCTTCTATTACTTCTTTGTCTAGGTGATCTAAATGTAAATGAACGTGATCTTTATCCTTACCAACTCCTCTTCCTTCGTTTATTTCAACAGCAATAGATCTACTAACAACATCCCTTGAAGCTAAATCTTTTGCTTTCGGAGCATACCTCTCCATAAATCTTTCACCTTTAGAGTTTAATAGATAACCTCCTTCACCTCTAACTCCCTCTGATATTAAAGTTCCGTGACCATAAATACCTGTTGGATGAAATTGTACAAACTCCATATCTTGTAAAGGTAACCCTGCTCTTAAAACCATAGCATTTCCATCGCCAGTACAAGTATGTGCGGAAGTTGCTGAATAATAAACTTTTCCGTAGCCACCTGTTGCTATTATTGTAATATGAGATCTAAATCTATGAATTGTGCCATCATTTAAATTCCATGCAATTAAACCTTTGCATGCACCATCTTTCATTAAAAGATCTAAAGCAAAATATTCAATAAAAAACTCAGTGTTATGTTTTAAAGCTTGACCATATAAAGTGTGTAGAATTGCATGACCAGTTCTATCTGCTGCTGCACACGTTCTTTGAACTGGTTCATTGCCATAATTCTTTGTCATTCCACCAAAGGGTCTTTGATAAATTTTACCATCATCTGTTCTACTAAAAGGAACACCATATTTTTCTAATTCCAAAACAGCTCTTGGAGCTTCTTTACAAAGATACTCAATACAGTCTTGATCACCTAACCAGTCTGCTCCTTTAACTGTATCATACATGTGCCAACGCCAATCATCTTCACCCATATTACCCAGAGCTGCAGATATCCCTCCTTGAGCTGCAGAAGTGTGGCTTCTAGTTGGAAAAACTTTTGAGATACAAGCTGTCTTTAGTCCTGCTTCACTTAATCCAACAGCTGCTCTTAGGCCAGAGCCTCCAGCACCTAATACAACTACATCGTATTCATGATCAATTATTTTGTAAGATTTCATAATTTATAAATTTATAATAGTAATTATTGTAATTATCGGGATAATTAAAGATGACAAAAAAACACCCAAATTTGCGTATTTTTTCGCATTTTCGTGTTTAATATAGTCTTCAAATATCTCACTTATACTTAGTGCTGAGTAAAAAAACATACTTACTATAAAAATAGAAAACAATATTTTAGAAGGCTGAGAGGTAAAGAAATTGATAACTTCATCGTAACTTCCACTGAATATTGACATAATATTTATCAAAAACCAAATCATAAAAGGTACCATAATCACAGAACTAATCTTTTGAAATATCCACTTTTTTGTAGCTTGTAACATTAAATCAAAACTCCATTGAATAGATATAATACTATTGTCAAAGTAAATGATCCTAATATTACTAATACACCTGTTATCTTTGTTGTTTTTAATTCAAAACCATAACCCATATCCCAGAACCAATGTCTGATTTCACTTAAAATCTGAAATATATATGACCAAATAAATCCGATAATAAAAAACTTACCTATAATCGACTTTGAAAATATTTTAAAGTATTGATAATTTTCTGGACCAAATATTAGACTAATCACCCAAAAACAAACAAGTATTAATAATAAATAATTTAAAACTCCTGTAATTCTGTGAGAGATTGATACAAGTGATGAAATATGCCAATTATAAATTTGTATGTGTGGAGATATAGGATTGTTGTCTTTCATAATTAATTTTTAACATACGCCTCTGCAATTTCCACTGCATTTAAAGCCGCCCCTCTTAATAAGTTGTCTGAAACTATCCACATGTTAACAGCATTTTTTTTACTATTATCTTTTCTAATTCTAGAAATAAAAGTTTCATTTTTTCCTTCAGCTTCCACTGGAGTAACATATCCACCATCATTCCTATCATCAATTACTTTACACCCAGGTGATTGAGTTAAAATTTCTCTAACTTTATCAATTGAAGCCTCATTCTCAAACTCAATATTAACAGATTCTGCATGTGATATTAAAACAGGAATTCTTACACAAGTTGCTGTAATATCTATATTTGATCCTAAAATCTTATTAGACTCTTGTATCATTTTAATTTCTTCTTTAGTATATCCATCTGTACTAAATTTATCTATGTGTGGTATTGCATTAAATGCTATTTGTTTAGTAAAATTCTCGCTTTTAATTTTTTTATTTTCAAGAATTTTTTTTGTTTGGTCGATAAGCTCATCCATAGGCCTTTTTCCAGCGCCTGATGTAGACTGATAGGTTGATATAACCAATCTTTTAATTTTAAAAGTATCATTCAAATTTTTTAAAACTATTACAAGTTGAGCAGTTGAACAATTAGGATTAGCTATAATATTTTTTTTCATATTTGTTATTTCTTTAGAGTTGACTTGAGGAACAATTAAAGGGACATCCGGGTCCATTCTAAAATAGCTTGAATTGTCTATAACAACTGTATGTTTTGCTGCTGTGGGGACATATTTTTCTGAAATTTTTCCACCTGCAGAAAAAAATGTGATGTCAGCTTTTGAAAAATCAAAGTTCTCAAGGTTGCTTACTTCAATTTCTTTATCCTTAAATATAATTTTTGACCCTGAACTTTTAGAAGATGCGAGAAGGTATAGATTGGTTACTGAAAAGTTTTTTCTTTCCAAAATTTCTATAATTTTTCTTCCAACATTTCCTGTTGCTCCTACAATTGCTATATTCATGGTGATTAAGTTATACTAAATGAAAGGTAAATCGCAAACTGTTCCTAAAAATATTTTTTCATTAATATCAATTTTAAATTGATGTTTTGCATCCCAATAGGGTTTATTGATCATTGCAATTCCAATCACTTTTTTAAATGTAGGAGAATATGCTGCTGACCTGACTTGACCAACTACATTGTTATCATCATCATATAATGTCTTTTCACAATACATATCAATTTTATTATGATCAATCTTAACACCCATTAATTTTCTTTTAATACCGTTTTGCTTAATTTTCTTTAATTTTTCTTTACCCAAAAAATTTACATTCGACTCTAAATTAACAAACTTGTCAAAATTTGCTTCAAACGGATTATCTCTGTTATCAAAATCATTTCCATAAGATAATAAAGCTGACTCTATTCTTTCTATTAAATTCGGACATCCTGCTTTAACATTAAATTCTTTTCCATATTCAAATAGATAATCAAATAAATCTTGGCCAGCTTTATTTTCTTCAACATATATTTCGAAACCACTTTGTTTGGACCACCCAGATCTAGCAATAAAATATTTGTTCCCTTTAAATTCATAATATTTAAAATTAAAAAACTTTAATTGTCTAATTTCCTCACCAAATATTTTTGCCATAAGGTTATCAGATAAAGGTCCTTGAACAGCTAAAATGTTTACGTTTGGTTCTGTTATCTCTACGTCGAATTTATTACCAGCAGCTAAACCCTTTGCAAAGAATATCACATCTGAGTCGGCTATAGAAAGCCACCATTTATCATCAGCAAGTTTATTTATTATTGGGTCATTTACTAAATTTGCTTGATCATCAATTAAAGGTGCATAATAACATTTTCCTACTTGTGATTTTGATAAATCTCTACACGTCATTAATTGAACTAATTCTGCTGAGTCTTTGCCGGAGATTTGTACTTGTCTTTCTGCTGCAACATCCCAAACTTGCACAAATTTTTTTAGATGTTCGTAGTCCGACTCAATTGATTTAAATGAAACTGGAAGTAACATATGGTTATAGACTGTATAACCAGTTACACCTTGAGCTTCTACCCTGTCAGTATAAGGAGTGCTTCTTAATCTTCTTGATTTTACAATTGGAAAGTTTTTCATTTTTTCAAAAATTCAAACACTTTCTCTCTCATTTCAAAAGCTTTTTCAAACATAATCATGTGTCCACATTCATTTAAAATCTCAATTTTTGAGTTTTTTATTAAATCAGCAAATTTTTTTCCATTTTCTGCTGGGACCATTTTATCAAGAGAACCAAATATTAGAAATGTTGGACACTCTATTTTGCTTGAAGCCTCCTTGCCATTTAGATAGTCGTTACAAGCTTTAAGATCTACAGCTAATATGTCCTTAACCTCTCTTGACGAATTGATAATTTTTTCAACAGGGTTTCCACCAATAAATTTTTTTGATCCTTCATATCCCCATTTCATCATCAAGTGCACAGCTTTTTTGTCACCTGAGTCTGCTAAGTCTATAAGGTCTTGATTTACCGGCATTTTATAAGAGCCAGCAAGAAGTACTAGTTTTGATACACGATCCTTATATTTTGATCCGTATTCTATTGCTTCTAGACACCCTTGAGAATGACCTATGATTGATATTTTGTCTACATTTATATGATCCCGAATTAAATCTAGCCAATCTGAAATTTGTTCTATTGTATTTAAACAAGGCCCATCAGAATTTCCATGCCCTGGTAAATCAATAGACAATATATTGTAATTCTTATTTGATAAATACTGCTCTGTTAGAGACCATACAATATGTGTTAACCCGCTGCCATGCAATAAAAAGACAGTTTCTTTATTCTTGTCTAAGTCTTTGCCAGCGTTAGAGGCAAAGACTTGCTTATTGTCAATTTCTAAAATCAATTTATTTCCTTGGCCTTTTTTCTAAGCTCAAATTTTTGAATTTTACCAGTTGAAGTTTTTGGAAGCTCGCAAAATTCAACTTTTTTTGGTATTTTAAAGCCTGCTAAAGTTTCTCTACAAAAATCTATCAATTCTTTTTCACTTACCTCTTTATCTTTAACTTTTTCGATAAAAGCGCAAGGGACCTCTCCCCACTTCTCATCCGGTTTAGCCACAACAGCTGCAATTGAAACAGATGGATGTTTGGATAAAGTATTTTCAATTTCTATTGAGGAAATATTTTCTCCCCCCGAAATAATTATATCTTTAGATCTGTCTTTTATTTTTATATATCCATCAGGATTTACGACAGCCAAGTCTCCAGAATGAAACCATCCATGGGACATTGCCTTATCAGTCGCATCTTTGTCTCTAAAATAACCTTTCATAACAATATTGCCTTTAATCATGATCTCTCCAATAGTTTTTGCATCTTTTGGTACAGGCTTCATACTTTCAGGATCCATTACCATAACATCCTCAGTATTTGGATACCTCACACCTTGCCTAGCTTTAATTTCATTTTTCTTGTCTTCATCAAAAGAGTCCCAACTTTCGTTCCATGCACATTGAAGTATGTGTCCATAAGTTTCGGTAAGACCATAGACATGCATTACCTCAAACCCCAGGGTTTCCATTTTTTTAAATATTATACTTGGGGGTGGCGCTCCAGCTGTTAAAACATAAACTTTATGATTTAGCTTTTTACGCTCACTTTCAGAGGCACCGGTAATCATATTTAAAACGATTGGCGCTCCACCAAAATGGGTAATCTTAAATTTGTCAATCAATTCAAATATTTTTTTAATATCAATTGCTCTTAAACAAATTGTCCTGCCGTTCAACATTGGAATTGTCCATGGGTACCCCCATCCATTGCAATGAAACATTGGAACAACTGTTAAAAAATTTAATCTATTCGGCATATTCCATGCAATAGCACTTCCCGTAGACATCAAGTAGGAACCTCTGTGGTGATAGACAACGCCTTTAGGATTACCAGTTGTTCCTGAAGTATAACTAAGTGATATTGCCTGCCACTCATCTTTTGGTCTCTTCCAAACATAATTTTCTTCACCAGTGCTTAAAAAATCTTCATACTCTTTTTCACCAATTTGTTTTAGCAATGATTGATCAGCGAATTTATCATAAATATCAATTATTAAAGGTTTGTTTTTTGCTAGTTCTAAAGCTTTACTTAAAACTGAATGAAGTTGTCTATCAACAATTAATACTTTCGCCTCACTATGATCAAGAATATAGGCAACAGTTTTCGCATCTAATCTTGTATTTATAGTGTTTAAAACTGCTCCAGTCATAGGTACAGAATAATGTGTTTCAAAAATTTCAGGCGTGTTAAAAGCCATGACTGAAACGGTATCTCCTTCTTTAATACCAATCTTTTCTAATGCACTCGCAAATTTAGTACATCTTTTATAAATTTGATCCCATGTATACGCTCTATCTTCGTAGATTAAGGCTTCGTAGTCTGGATAAATATCCTTTGCTCTCTCTAGAAAACTTAGTGGAGTTAATGGGACATAATTTGCATTATTTTTATCTAAATTAGTGTCGTAATGACTCATTTTTTAGTTAAAATTAAAATTCATAATATTTGAGCTACCCGAGATTGCAGATTTATAGTGATGTTCGGCTCTGGGTAGGACTTTATCAAAATAAAATTTAGCTGTGTTTATTTTGTCGTCATAAAATTTTTTATTTTCTTGATAATCTTTGAAACTTACCTCAAGGGTTTTGATCCACGCAAAAGCTATTGAAATATATCCAAGTGTCTTTAAATAGTCATTTGCTGCAGCACTTACATCATCTTTGTTCGCCTTTGCTCTGTCAACAGTCCACTCGCTGAACTTTTTTAGAATATCTAAATAAATATTAAATTCTTTAATAAACGGTTTTATTTTTTCATTATTTGAATTAATTTCTGATTTCATTAGCTGCAAAAACTTATTAATTATATTTCCATTTTTATTCGATAATTTTCTAAAAACTAAATCAGCTGCTTGCACTGAATTGGTTCCTTCATAAATTGGAGTTATCCTGTTGTCTCTATATAATTGTTCTATACCTTGATCTTTCGTATAACCATATCCGCCGTATATTTGCATTGCATCACTTGTTATTTCCATACCTAAGTCTGAAAATAATGATTTTACAACTGGTGTCATTAGAGAAACCATATCAGATGCATCTTGTTTAATTTTCTGATCGCTATGATTTAAGCTAACTTCAGTTTGTTGAGATAACCAGAAACATAGTGCTCTTTCTCCTTCAATTATTGATTTCATGTTTAACAAAGATCTTCTTATATCTGCGTGATCAATAATTAAGTCAGCACTCCCATTTTCTGATTTATTGTTATTACTTTTTCCTTGTTTTCTCTCTTTCGCATAGCTTAACGAATTCTGATAAGCTATTTCTGAAATACCTAAACCTTGAATTCCAACAACTATTCTCTCTAAATTCATCATAGTAAACATTTGGCTTAATCCTTTATTTTTAGGACCAATTATAAACCCAGTTGCATCATCAAAATTTAAAACACAAGTAGCTGAGCCTTTAATACCCATCTTTGTTTCTATTGATCCTGTCGATATTCCATTTCTTGTCCCAATTGTTCCATCTTCTTTTACATTAAATTTTGGAACTAAAAATAAACTTATTCCTTTAGTTCCTTTCGGAGAGTCTACTGCTCTCGCAATTACTAAGTGAATAATATTTTCTGTCAAATCATGGTCACCAGAAGTAATGAATATTTTTTGTCCTGTAATTTTATAAGTTCCGTCTTGTTGTTCTACTGCTTTTGTTTTTAATAAACCTAAATCTGTTCCACAAATTGGCTCTGTTAAACACATTGTGCCACTCCATTTACCCTCAACCATTTTTGGAAGATATTTATTTTTAATTTCTTCTGATGCATGATGATGAATACAGTTATAGGCACCGAGTGTTAACTCACTATAAAGTTTAAATGCTAAGCTAGCAGATGATATCATTTCGTCAAAAAAAGCACTTACAGTTCTTGGCATTCCCTGTCCACCATATTTTGGATCGCAGGATAATGATGTCCATCCATCCTCAATGTATTTTTGATAAACTTCTTTGTATCCAGGAGGAGTTCTCACTATGCCATTTTCTAACACAGCAGGATTTTCATCACCTGCTTTTGCAAGTGGTAAAATTAGGTTTTCATTTATTTTCGCAGCTTCCTCTAAAATGTTTTTAACAAGATCTGGGCTGACTTCTTTATACTTTTCTAAATCATTATAATTTTTATTGTCTCTTAATTTCTCAAAAAGAAACATCATATCTTCAACTGGTGCTGTATAAGTTGTCATTTTTTTACTACCCCTAAATTAAGATAATTTAATTATTTTTGCAAACACGCAATAATCGCATCCCCCATCATGGAGGTTGAAACTTCTTTTTTCCCTTCAGAAATAATGTCTTTTGTCCTTAATCCGTCATCTAAGACTTTCTGAACTGCATTGTCCAATTCTGTAGACTCTTTATCTAAGTTTAAAGAATATTTTAAAGCCATTGAAAAACTTAAAATTGTTGCAATTGGATTAGCAATACCTTTGCCTGCGATATCTGGAGCAGAACCATGTACAGGCTCATACATTGATCTTAAATTTCCATCTTTATCTTTTGCACCAAGTGATGCCGAAGGTAATAATCCTAATGATCCTGTAAGCATTGCCGCTTCATCAGATAATATATCTCCAAACAAATTATCAGTTACTATTACATCAAATTGTTTTGGATTTCTTAATAACTGCATAGCACAGTTATCTGCAAGCATATGTTCTAAATTTACGTCTTTATAATCTTTTTTGTGAAGAGCTGTTATTTCTTCTTTCCACAATTGACCGGCCTCCATAACATTTGATTTGTCACAAGAGGTGACTTTATTATTTCTTTTTTTGGCCAATTCAAAAGCAACTTTTGCAACTCTCTCAATTTCTTTAGACGTATATGTGTGAGTATTAATTCCTTTTCTTTCTCCATTGTCGATAGGTTTTATACCTCTTGGTTCACCAAAATAAATTCCTCCAGTCAATTCCCTTACTATCATTATATCAAGTCCTGAAACTATTTCGGGTTTTAAACTAGAGGCCTCAACTAACTGTTTAAAACAAATAGCAGGTCGTAAATTTGCAAAAAGTTTAAGTTCTTTTCTTAACTTTAGTAATGCTCTTTCTGGTTTTTTAGAAAAATCTAAGTTTTCCCATTTAGGGCCTCCCACAGCGCCCAAAATCACTGCTTCACATTCTAAAGCTTTAAAAAATACTTCGTCGGTAATAGGAGTTTTAAATTTATCATACGCAGCCCCACCTACTAAATCTTGGTCTAATTCGAAATCAAGCGATCTATTTTTGTTAAACCATTCAATTATTTTTTTTACCTCATTGACTACTTCTGGACCAATACCATCCCCAGGTAAAAGTAAAATTTTTCTTTTTTTTACTTTAATCATTAAAAATCCAAGGCTTCGATGACTTTACTTTGTTTTCGTAAGCTGAAATCTTTGAAGATTGGGCTAACGAAAGAGAGATATCATCTAAACCTTCTAGAAGACATTTTTTTTTAAACTCATCAATTTCAAACATCATTTCATTATTCCCAAATTTTATAGACTGGTCCTCCAAGTTTATGGATATTTCTTCTTTCCTTGTAGAATATTCAGATAATTCTTTTATTGCTTCCTCTTTGATAGTTATTGGTAAAATGCCATTTTTGAAACAATTATTGTAAAATATGTCTGCATAACTAGAACTTATTACACAAGTAATTCCAAAGTCTGAAAGTGCCCAAGGTGCATGTTCTCTCGATGAGCCACATCCAAAGTTTTTACCAGTGATTAGTATTTTTGATTGATTGTAAGGTTCATTATTTAAAATAAAGTCAGAAATTTCTTTACCTTCATCATCATACCTCATCTCGAAAAAAAGATTTTTTCCTAACCCGGTCCTTTTAATTGTTTTTAAAAATTGTTTAGGAATTATCATATCCGTATCGATATTAACTATTGGTATGTATGCAGGAATGCTTTTTAATTTGTTAAACTTTTTCATTAATTTTTATACTTTCTTACATCGTCAAAATTTCCAGAAATTGCTGCTGCTGCTGCCATAGCTGGGCTAACTAAATGTGTTCTACCACCTCTACCTTGTCTACCCTCAAAATTTCTGTTAGATGTTGATGCGCATCTTTCCTCTGGTTTAAGTTTATCAGCATTCATTGCTAAACACATGGAACATCCTGGTTCTCTCCACTCAAATCCAGAATTTAAAAATATTTTATCTAAACCCTCTTGTTCAGCTTGTTCTTTTACTAACCCTGATCCTGGAACGACCATGGCTTTTACATGAGATGCAATTTTCTTATCCTTTAGAATTTTTGCAGCATCTCTTAAATCTTCAATTCTACCATTTGTACAGCTACCTATGAAAACTTTGTCAATTTTTATATCTTTAATTAATGTATTTGGTTTAAGACCCATATATTTTAAAGATCTTTCAATTGAGTTTCTTCTGTCATTATCTTTTTCATCAGAAGGATTAGGAACTTTTCCATCTATTGTAATAACATCTTGTGGTGATGTACCCCAAGTAACCATTGGCTGTATGTCTTCTCCTTTAAGTGTAACTTCTTTATCAAAATTAGCGTTATTATCTGAATTAAGTTTACTCCAATATTCAACTGCTTTATCCCAGATTTCATTTTTTGGTGCCATCGGTTTACCTTTTAAATATTTAAATATCTTTTCGTCAGGAGCTATCAATCCTGCTCTTGCTCCACCTTCGATTGTCATGTTGCAAATTGTCATTCTATTTTCCACTGTCAATGATGAGATAACATCTCCAGCATATTCAATGACATAACCTGTACCTCCAGCAGTTCCAATTTTTCCTATTATTTGTAAAATTACATCTTTAGACGTTACTCCGATTGGTAATTTACCATTAACGCTTATTCTTAAATTTTTTGATTTTTTTTGAACCAACGTTTGGGTTGCTAATACGTGCTCAACTTCTGAAGTACCTATTCCAAAAGCTAATGCGCCAAAAGCTCCATGAGTTGCTGTATGACTGTCTCCACAAACAATTATGTTCCCAGGCTGTGTAAATCCTTGCTCTGGCCCAATAATATGTACTATACCCTGTCTTTTGTCAGACATTCCAAAAAGTTTAATTCCAAACTCCTTGCAATTCCTATCTAGTGTATCAACTTGGATTTTAGACTCCTCATCTGCAATACCTTTAGATCTATCTGTAGTTGGAACATTATGATCTGCAACTGCAAGTGTTAATTCGGGATTTCTGACTTTCCTGTTAGAATTTCTTAAACCTTCAAAAGCTTGGGGACTAGTAACCTCATGTATTAAATGTCTATCGACAAATAACAAAGATGTGCCATCTTCTTGCTGATGTACTAAATGTTCTTCCCAGATTTTATCGTATAAAGTTTTTGACATTTAAAAAAGTTTAATTTTATTTAGCCTTTTTAGTGCTATCTTCTTTAAGACTCTCATCTTTTTTTAAAGACGGAGATTTATCATCCTCAGGAGTTTCTACTTTATCATCTTTTGTTGTCTGTTTAACAACATTTTCCTCTGTTACTCCCTCAGGTTTTGTCTCTATATCAATACCAATTTTCTTTTTAATTTTTTCAGCAATTTTTGCTGATTTCCCTGTTCTGTCTCTTAAGTAGTATAGTTTAGCTCTTCTTACTTTCCCAGATCTTATGACTTTAATAGTATCAACAATTGGACTAAAGAGTGCAAATGTTCTTTCAACTCCTTCGCCAAATGATATTTTTCTTACGGTGAATGAAGAGTTAATGTCTCTATTTTTTTTTGCTATACAAACGCCCTCAAAATATTGAATTCTTTCTCTCTTTCCTTCTGTAATTCTAACACCAACTTTAATAATATCTCCAGGAAAAAAATCTGGTAATTTTTTTTCTGCTGAGATTTTCTTTACGTTCTCTCTATTTATTTCTTCAATATTTTTCATTTGTATGTTTATCAATTTAATTTTTTTTATATTTTTGCCACAAGTCTGGTCTTCGGTGGCGTGTTATAGCCTCTGATTGAGATAAACGCCAGTCTTTAATTTTGCTATGATCTCCTGATAAAAGCACCTCAGGAACTGGTGTTTTTTCCCATATTTGTGGTTTTGTATACTGAGGATACTCCAATAAACCATTTTCAAAACTTTCGTCTTTGTACGAGTTTTCATTTCCTAGAACACCCGGCACAAGTCTTAATATGCTATCCAAAATTACGTATGCAGCTGTCTCACCACCTGACAAAATGTAGTCCCCAATACTTATCTCTTCAATACCTCTGGACTCTATGACTCTTTGGTCAATTCCTTCAAAATGACCACAAAGAATATTTATTTTTTTTTCTTTCAAAAATTTTTTTGCTTTATTTTGATCAAAAGTCTTTCCTTTAGGTGTTAAATAAATAATTTTTTCATTTTTTTTTAAATTTTGATCTAGTGCTTTTGCGACTACATCAGGTTTTAAAACCATTCCTTCACCACCTCCGTAAGGAGTATCATCTGCTGTTTTATGCTTATCTTTTGCGTAGTCTCTAATATTGATTACATCCAAGTTCCACAAACTTTTCTCAATTGCTCTTCCATAAATACCTTTGCTTAGAATTCCTGGAAAAAAGTCTGGATATAAAGTGAATATTTTTACTTGAAACATTATTTTTTATTTTCCTCTGCCTTTGGAGCTTCTTTTGGAGCATCAGCTTTTTTCTCTTCTGCCTTTGGAGGTTCTTTTGGAGCATCAGCTTTTTTATCCTCTTTTTTTTCAGTACCAGCATCTTGTTTTTTTCTATCTTTTTTTGGAATAGCCTTGTTGGGATTATTACCAGCTGCAGGCATTTCAATTAATTTATTCTCCCCTAAAATTCTTGCAACTCTAGTAGTTGGTTTTGCTCCTTGACTTAACCAATATTTAATTCTCTCAGATTCAAGACCTACTCTATCTTTTTTATCTTTTGGTAACAGTGGATTGAAATATCCTAGTTTTTCTATAAATCTTCCATCTCTTGGAAATCTGCTATCTGCTACAACTATCTTATATACTGGTCTTTTTTTTGTACCGCCCATTGATAATCTAAGTTTTAACATTTTTTCTCCTTTATTATTTTAATTGATTAAAGAGTTCTGGAGGTAATCCTTTATCCATTAACCCTTTAGTGTTTCCTTTTGACATTTTTTTCATCATGTCAGACATCATTTTAAATTGTTTTAACAATTTATTGATAGTGGCTATATCTGTACCAGAGCCATTAGCAATTCTTTTTTTTCTTGATCCATTTATTATTTTAGGATTATCTCTTTCTTGTTTTGTCATCGACAATATTACTGCCTCATTTTGGGTTATAATTTTTTCATCAACTCCTGCTTGATCCATTTGTGATTTTAATTTTGAGACACCTGGTAAAAAAGACATTACTCCCTCTATACCACCCATTTTTTTCATTTGTCTTAATTGTGTTAAATAATCATCTAGTGAAAATTGTCCTTTTTTTAAAGTTTCTTCAGCTTCTTTTAATTTTTCTTCGTCGATGTCTTGTGCTGCTTTCTCAACTAGAGAAACAATATCTCCCATGCCTAAAATTCTATTTGCAATCCTGTCAGGGTGAAAAATTTCAAAATTTTCAATTTTTTCTCCTATTCCTAAAAATTTGATTGGCACATTAGCAACATGTTTCATACTAAGTGCTGCACCACCTCTTCCATCTCCATCAGCACGTGTTAAAATTATTCCTGTAAGTTTTACTGTATTTCCAAATTCCTTTGCCACGTTAGCAGCTACTTGACCAGTAAGTGAATCAGCGACCAGTATTGTTTCACTTGGTTTTATGACTTCCTCTATTTGTTTTATTTCACTCATCATCTGTAAATCGATTTGTGTTCTTCCAGCGGTATCAAAAATAATAACATCTGAGCCATTAAGGTTTGCAGCCGTTAAGGCTCTTCTACAAATATCCGTGGGTGTTTGACCTTCTATTATTGGCAGTGTTTGAATATTATTTTGCTCGCCAAGAACTTTTAATTGGTCTTGAGCAGCAGGACGATAGATATCTAAACTTGCCATCATGATCTTTTTTTTGTTATTTTTTTCTAAAAATTTAGATAATTTAGCGGTACTAGTTGTCTTACCAGATCCTTGGAGTCCTACCATCATAATTGAAATTGGTGGATTAGATTTTAAATTAATTTCTTGATTTTTATCACCTAAGAAATTCACAAGCTCGTCATAGACAATTTTTACAACCATCTGTCCAGGAGCTGTTGATCTTAGAATTTCTTTCCCTAAAACTTTCGGTTTAACATTATTAATAAATTCTTTTGCGACGTCTAAAGAAACATCTGCTTCTAATAGAGCTTGTCTAATTAATCTTAAACCATCATCAACCTGACCTTCATCAAGTGATGGTGATTTTCTAAATTTATCGAGTATACCTTCGAATTTATTTGTTAAATTTTCAAACATATTTTAACCCAGCAGTCATTGCACCAGTGGGCGAACCCTCGCTGACTGGTGTCGATCTCTTTGTTTCCAAAGACACCGCAAAATGCTGTTTTTTTGCGGAAGTGGTGAGAAACTATAATAGAGGTTCAAAAAGTCAATAAATAAGTTAAGTATAAATATATGGATTTTAAAGCATATAAAATGGATGGTTTAGGAAATGACTTTGTTATTATCGATCAAAGAGATAGTGATTTTGAATTAAATAAGTCTCAAATAAAAAGTATTTGTGACAGAAAAAAAATTGGTTGCGATCAACTAATTTTAGTTAAAAAAAGTGAAAAAGTTGATGCTTATTTAATTTTTAAAAATTCTGATGGATCCGACTCAGCAGCTTGTGGTAACGGTACGAGATGTGTAGCAAGCCTTTTGTCAAAAGAAAATGCTAAAAGTGAAATCACATTTGAAACAAAGAGTGGTATTCTAAAGTCTAAAATCTTAAATGAGAATAATATACAAACTAATATTGGAATTCCTAAAACAAATTGGAATGAAATACCTTTAGCAAAAGAAATAGATACAAAGAATGTTGAAATTAAAATAGATAATCTTAATCTTTCAGGGACAGCAGTGAATGTTGGAAATCCGCATATAATTTTTTTTACTGAAGATTTAGATAAAATTCAAATAAAAGATATAGGGCCTAAAATTGAAAGTAATTCTTTGTTTCCAGAAAAAGTAAACGTGACATTTGCAAAAAAAATTAATGATAAACATTTTAAGGTTTTACATTGGGAAAGAGGGGCAGGCTTGACTAAAGCTTGTGGTACTGCAGCGTGTGCTACAGCAATTGCGGGTGAAATAAATAAAGTTTCAATTTATCCTACTGAAATTGAATTTAAATTAGGAAAGATCAAAATAAATAAGGACGTTGATGGAAATATCCTTATGGAAGGAAATGTATCTAATATAGAAAAAATTCATTTAAACCTATGATAAATATTTTTAAAAAATTTAAAGACGGTTTAAAAAAAACTACTTCAAATTTTTCTAAAGGTATTAAAGAAATCATAATTAACAAAGAAATTGGTGATAAAGAATTAGAAAAAATTGAAGAATTTTTGATCCAATCAGATGTAGGGGTAAAAGCATCTTCTGAAATTAGAGAGGAAATTTCTAACCGTAAAATTGATCCAAGTAAGAACGAACTTGAAGAGATTCAAAATATTATAAATAATTACATAAACTCTTTATTGAAACCTTTAGAAAACAAAAATTTTTTTAGTAAAACTGAAGCGAGAAAAGCAGTTCTTATCTCTGGAGTAAATGGTGCAGGCAAAACCACAACAATTGCAAAAATGTCAAAACTTTATAAATCAAATCATAATGAAGTAATTTTTGCAGCTTGTGACACATTTAGAGCAGCAGCAATTGATCAGCTGGAGAGATGGTCAACAAAATTAAATTGCGAAATAATTAAGTCCGAACCAGGAAGTGATCCTGCATCCGTTGCCTATAAGGCTATGGAGTTTGCAAAGAACAATAATATAGATATTACTTTAATAGATACAGCGGGTAGATTGCAAAATAAAAAAAATTTAATGGATGAATTTAAAAAGATTGGAAATGTAATAAAAAAAATAGATGAGAAAGCGCCACAAGATGTAATTTTAGTCTTAGATGCTACGTCTGGTCAAAACGCTATAAATCAAGTCGAAGAATTCAATAAGATTATACCAATCACAGGGTTAATTATGACCAAACTTGATGGTACAGCAAAAGGTGGTATTTTAATTGCAGTTTCTAAAAAATTTCAGTTACCGATTATCGCTTTGGGGTTTGGTGAAAAAGAGGATGATCTTCAAATCTTTGATAGTGAAAGTTTTTCTAAAAATTTCATTAATTTTAATTGATCACTATATAATTTTTAAAAAATTTTTAATTTTTTCTAACAACTCTTCATCAAATTCCATCATATGGTCATCACCTTTTCTAAAATAACTTAACTTGGGTTCAGAAAACTTTTCGAACATTTCTTTTCCCATGCTGAAAGGGACAATTTTATCTTTGTCACCATGCATTACCATTTTAGGAAAATTTATTTTATCAATTTTTTTTATCGATTCATATTTATCTTTCAAAAGTATTTTTACTGGTAAATATGGATAATATATTTTTGATAATTTAACCATTGATGTAAAAGGCGACTCTAAAATTATTCCTGCAAAATTATGTTTTGATGCTAAATCAACAGCCACTGCTGTTCCTAACGACTCGCCGTATAAAATTATGTCTTTATCAGATACACCAATATTATTTAACCATTTTTTTGCTGCCTCAGAATCTTTGTAAAGACCGATTTCATTTGGCTCACCCTTATTACCACTAAATCCTCTGTAAGCTATAATCAAATAGTTTAAATCAAGTTTTGAAATATCGTTTAATTTATAAATTCTATTTTGAAGATTTCCTGCATTACCATGAAAAAAGAGCAATGTTTTAAATTTTTTATTTTTTACATGATGCCAGCCTAAAAGTTTAAAATCTGAATTAATATAAACTTTTTCAATTTTATGATTTAATTGATTTTCCTCAAGATAGTTATTTTCATTAGGGTGATACATTAATTTTCTCTGTGAAAGAAAAATAACGATTACAACCACTAGATAAATGACTGTTAAAGCTATAGCTGAATTTAAAATTATCATTGAAATTTTCTTATACATTTTTTTTTTTATATTTTACTAAATAAACACCTAAAAATACTAATATTGTTCCATATACATGGAAAGTTTTTAAATTTTCACCAAAAAACAAAATTCCATAAAAAGCACCATACACAGTAAAAAGATATAAAGTGAAACCAGTTGTAGTTGCTCCTAAATATCTTTGAGCATAGGTATACAAGGAAAATGCAATTATCCCTGGTGAGACTGCAGCAAATATTACCCAAATTATAAAGTTTGTATCAAACGTAGTACTTTTTACAAAAATTTCTTCAGTCAGATAAAAAGGTAATAAACTTAAAGCACCAAATAAAGATATTAGTGTAAAACGTTCAAATACTTTAAGCGATGACTTCCAATAAAATAGAAATATAGAGTATAAAGCCCAACCAATTGATGCTCCTAACATCCAGAGATCACCTTTGGTAAACATTAGTTCAATTAATGCTAAATAATCTCCTTTGATAATAATAATTATAACTCCCAATAAACATGATATTAGTCCTATTATTTTAAGTAAATTCATTTTTTCTTTAAAAAAAAAATAGCTTATTAAAATTATAAAAATTGGAGAAGAAGTATAAATTATACCCATATTTATTATTGTCGTAGTTTGACCTGCAATAAATGGAAAAGCTCCACAAACTCCACATCCCATAAAACCCAAAAAAAACAATTTCTTATATTCTTTAAGTATAATTTTTTTTTTAGAAAAAATTGTGTAATTAAAAATTAGAAGAATTAAAAAAACTGTTAACCACCGCCAAAAAGCAAGAGATATTGGCGGTATGTATTCAACTCCACCTCTTGCAACTACAAGATTGCTTGCCATAAATATTGGTTGAATTACTAATAAAGAATAAGCTAGAAGCTCTTTTTTAATCACGAAACGTGTTATGATTTATCGAAAAAAGATTCGTATATCATCATTACTATCGCTATACCCATTAAGATATATACTGGCAAAACATCCAAAAAACCAATCATCATAGATCTTGTTAGTGTTGTTGCGAGTCCAACTAAAAAAAATATTGCAAAACTTAGACCAATAATAACTGTGATTTTATTCATTAAATTTTTTGCTCTCCTTTTCCAGCCAGTTAGCTACACCTAAAAATCTGTTATCGTCATGCCTGTCGCCAACTAATTGGACACCTAATGGTAAATTATTTTCTCCTTGAAGTAAAGGCAGAGAAATTGCTGGTGTATGCATATACGACCATACTCTATTAAAATCAGCACTTCCTGTACTTTTTAAACCTTTATCAGCTACACCAGTACTACATGGACTTAACACTCCATGATAATCTTCGAATACCTCTTTATAAGACTCATAACTCCTCTCCATAAAGTCAACGGCATCTAAATATTCTTTAGCAGAATACTTCATACCTTTTGAAATAGCTGATTGCATTTCCTTTGAAAGTTTTGATTTTGATTTTTTATAATAAACTTGAAAATTATTAGCTAAATCAGTTTCATGTATTAATCTGTGGTATTTGTCTATATCCTTAAAGTATGAGGGGGTATCAAATACTTCAATATTTTTTTTAAAAGATTTTATAAAATATTCAAATGCCTCTCTGGATTTTTTATCAACTTTCTTCCAACTATCTGTCTTATAAAAAATAAACTTTGGATCAAACATAGGTCCTTTTTTACACTCGTCTAACATAAATTCTGAGGAATAATGTATGGTCGCTTTATCGTAAGAGTCTTTTTTGATTAAAACTTTTGCAAGTAAAGCAACATCCTCTACGGTTCTTCCAAAAACTCCTATATGGTCAAGATTATACGAAGTTCTTAAAACTCCATTACGTGAAATTAATCCATAACTCGGTTTGTAACCAACGACACCACAGTAAGACGCTGGTCTAATCACTGAACCTCCTGTTTGAGAACCAATTGATAAAGGTGCCATATGAGAAGCTATAACAGCTGCCGACCCACTAGAAGATCCACCTGGAGTTCTTGAATAATCGTGAGGATTTGTTGTTTTAGGTGGAGCAAGATAAGCTAATTCAGAAGTATTTGTTTTTCCCATGATTAACGCCCCTGCTGATTTAAGTAAATCTACTATCTCTGCATTTTGTGACTCTGTTTTGCCTTTTCTTAAAACAGTTCCACACTCAGTAGGCATATCATAAGTTCCAATTATATCTTTTAGTGCTACTGGAATTCCGTGTAGAGGGCCTACGGGTTTGCCCGACCTTCTATGATTGTCTGCCTCTTCTGCTTTTTCTAGAAGTAGTTTTTTATCAAAATGAGCCCAAGCTTTTACATCTTTTTCAAATTTATCTATTTGCTCAATGTATGATTTACATAAATCAACAGAGTTTAGATCAGATTTTTTTATTTTTTCTGCTATTTCAGAGACAGTTAATTGAAATATATTGGACATTAAAATTTATTCTGCGAATAAAACATCTGGTAACCATAAAGCGATACCAGGAAACATATACATTAAAACCATTGCAAATATTACTATTCCAAGAAAAGGCATTATACCTCTAAAAATTTGCATTAATTCAACGTTTCTACTTTGCACACCCTTTAAATAATAAGCCGACATTGCCATCGGTGGAGTTAGAAAAGATGTTTGTAAATTTAAAGCTATTAACATTGCAAAAAAATACGGGTTTACTCCAAAAAATTCTACTAGCGGTAAAAATATTGGGACAAATATAATTAAAATTTCAGTCCACTCTAGTGGCCAACCAAGTAAAAATATTATAATTTGTGTGATAACTAAAAATTGCCAAGGTTGAATATCCATTGATTTAAAAAATTCTTCAAAAACTTCATGGCCGCCTAAATATGAGAAAACTGATGCAAATGTCCAAGATCCAACGAATAACCACATAATCATTGCACTTGTTTTGGCTGTTAGAAAAACAGACTCTTTAAAATTTTTCCATTTTAATGACTTATAAAAAAAAGATAAAATTAAAGCTCCAAATGCTCCTACTGCTGCCGCCTCTGCTGGAGTAGCTAGCCCTCCTAAAATTGTACCTAAAACCAAAATTATTAATGAGAACAATGGAACAAAGGAAACTAGAACTTCTTTTAAAATTACTGATCTTGGCGGAATTTCTTCTGCTGCAGGCTTAGGTGCTAAAGACGGATTGAAGTATGCTCTTATAATTACGTATAAAATATAAAGGCCTGCTAACATTAAGCCAGGAAATATAGCGGCAGCAAAAAGTCTTAGTGGGGATAATTGAGCTATTACTGCATATACAATTAACATAATACTTGGAGGTATTAAAATTCCTAGACATCCTCCTGAACATATAACTCCGGATGCAAATTTTTTATCGTATCCAGCTCTTATCATTGCTGGCCAAGCTAAAAGACCCATTAAAGTTACAACTGCTCCAATAATTCCTGTTGCTGTAGAAAATAATGCACATGTTACAAGTGCTGCAACTGCCATTGAGGCTGGTAGTCTATGGGAAGCAAGTCTTATAGCAAAAAACAATTTTGCTACTATCCCAGCTCTTTCAACTAAATAACCCATAAATAAAAATAAAGGCACAGCAGTTAAAACTGTATTATCCATTATGGTGTAAGTATTTTGGACTAATAAAGAAAATATCCGATTATCAAGCAGATGATCCATCCTAGTTGGATCAAAATAAGCGTAATATCCAAACCCAACACCCATAGCTAGCAGAGTGAATGCAATTGGGAAACCTAAAAGAACTGCAAATAAAAATAAGCTCATCATTAATATTGCAATTTCTGGATTTGTTAATTCAAATAACATCAGCTTTTTCGTCTTTTTGAGATGTTCTCATTAATATTTTTTCTGTTTCTTCAGCACCAGCTGACATTCTCTCCGGCCAGTGACCTGTTTTAATACAAATAATCGCTCTACAAACTTCGCTAATTCCTTGGATCGTTAATAAAAGTCCTGACAATGGTATTATTGATTTTGCCATGTAAATTTGTATTTGTGCCGGACTGTTCCAACTAGTTTCTTTAATTTTCCATGCTAACGCTGCATATTCGTATCCATAAAATACTAAAGCTAAAATTCCAGGGAAGAAAAAAATAAAGTACAAAATTAAATCAATCCAGCCCTGAACTCTTGTGGGAAATAATCTATAAATTACATCTCCTCTAACATGAGCCTCTGTTGACAAACAATATGCGCCTGCCATCATAAAAATTGCACCATACATTTGTAAACTAAAGTCAAAATTCCAAAGTGTAGGGCTATTAAAAGCGTAAGCCATTATTACTTCATAGCAAGTTCCGCCCATAAGTATAACTATGCACCATGAGAAGGCTTTACCCATTGATGAGCTCAATGTATCTGCAAATTTTATGAAAGATTTCATAATATCACTTTACGTTAAATTCTATCTATTAATCAAACAAAAAAAAGGGGGCCATTGGCCCCCTTAATTAAGAATATATATTGATTATATTTTTACTTTAGCAATTGGTCCAAACTCATTTTCATAAGCTAATTTGTAATTAGGCTGATTCATCAGCAAATATTTCATTACTCTCTTAGCGTATGCTTTTTGAGAATCGACGACTTTTTTAAAGAATGCATCTTTTTTGTTGAAATCACCGATAACTTTATCCCAACCTTTTAATTGTTGAGCTAAAATCTCATCTGAGGTTTGGTAAACATTTACTTTATGTTGATTCATTAATTTAGATAAATCAGCTGAGTATCTAACTAATGCTTTAAAGTAGTTGTCTGTATTTGCAGCGAAAGCAGCGTTTTTTAATATTGCTTTGTTTGCAGGTGACAGACTATTAAATGTTTTATTATTAATTGGTATCTCAAACATCTCTTGAGATTGGTGGAAGCTTCCTAAGTGATAATGCTTGGAAACATCTTGCATACCAAACTGAGAGTCTGAAGTTGGGTTGTTAAACTCAGCTGCTTCAATCAAACCAGTTTTCATAGCTGGTTGGATTTCACCACCTGGTAACTGTCTTACGACCATTCCCATTGCAGTAAGAACGTTAGTAGCAAGACCAACTGTTCTGTACTTCATACCTTTAACGTCAGATACTTTTGTTACGTTCTTTTTAAACCAACCGAAAGGTTGTGCTGGCATAGGCATGTGGAATACACCTGTGTAATCGAAACCAACTTTTGCAAGTGTTTCTTCATACAGTTTTCTTCCACCACCGTACTCCATCCATCCCATTACTTCTTGAGATGACATACCGTATGATGGTCCAGTACCAAATAATGATGCTGCTGGATTTTTACCATACCAATAAGCAGTTACCCAGTGTCCCATATCTACAGCACCTGAACTTACCGCTTGACCGATCTCACTAGTCTTTACAACTGCTCCGACTGGTTGAAGATCGATTTTTAAAGAACCGCCAGACATGTCGCTAACCATTTTGCAATAGTCTCCTGCCATTTCAAAAAAGATGTTAGCACCACTTGGCCATGCAGCTTGCATTTTTAGAGTTTGTGGAGCTCCGAATGCAATATTTGGCATCGCTACTGCTGCTGTCGCTGCTGCACCAGTTGCTGCCGCCGCCTTAAAGAACTTACGTCTTGAAGGAATTTTTCCCTTCAACGATTTTTTTTCTTTAATCATTTATTTCTCCTCTTTTAGTTAATTAACTTGATAATATTAAAGCACAAAACGAACTTAGAGTCTTAGGTTAAAATTGTTCTAAACTTAATTTTTACAACCAAAGGTAGTATTATTTTGTTAATTTACTTTATTTTTGCAATCGCCTGTTTTAAAAAATTCCTCAATATTATCTATTGCAAGATTTGCCATTGCTGTTCTTGTTTCTTTAGTGGCGCTTCCTAAATGAGGAAGAATGAAAACACTTTTATGTTTGAGATATCCTGGGTTTAAATTAGGCTCATTTTTATAGACGTCTAAACCTGCTGCGTAGACTTTTCTTCTGTCCAATGCATCTAATAAGGCATCATCATCAACTATATCTCCACGAGCGACATTAGTTACAACTGCACCTTTTGGTAAATATTCCAAAGTTTTTTTATTAATTAGATTAATTGTTTCTTTTGAAGCTGGGCAACACACAGATAAAACATCTGATACCTCCATTAAACTTTTTAAATTGTCATGGTAAGTAGCGCCTTGCTCTTTATCAGAGTTCAATTTAGATCTGTTATGATAATGAATTATCATACCCAGCGACCTTGCAATTTTTGCAATTTTTTGACCAATTCGTCCCATCCCTAGAATGCCTAATCTTGAACCTGTTAATTGTTTACCTATCAAATAATCTGCTGACCATTTCCAATTGGAGTCTTTTGCAGCTTGTATACCCTCACTTGCCCGCCTGCAAGCTCCGAGAATTAGTAGTATTCCTATTTCAGCTGTTGCATCTGTTAAAACCTCTGGTGTATTAGTCACTGCTATATTTCTTTTTTTAGCAGCTACTAAATCAATATTGCCAAATCCTACAGCAAAATTAGATAAAATTTTTATACTCTCAGGTAATTTATTGACGGTTGTCTCATCCATTTTGTCAGTTAGAGACGTTAATATTCCATCACAACCTTGGCTTAATTCCACTAATTTAGATTGAGAATAAAGTTCATCATTTAAATTAAGTCTAGCTTCCCATAGCTTTAAGGCTTTTTCTTCATTAGATCTTAAAAGTTTTCTAGTAATTAGAATTTTTTTCATTCAACTTATTAATTTAAGTCGAAAATCTTACCAGGATTCATTATATTATTCGGGTCAATTGTTCTTTTTATAGATTTCATGACAGGTAGGTTGTCGCCATGTTCTTTAAGAAGATAATCTTTTTTATGAAGCCCAACTCCGTGTTCTCCTGTAATAGTGCCTTCTAGTTCCAATGTTTTTTCAATAAGTATATCGCTAAATTGTCTTATTTTTTGATAAGTCTCTTTTTTTTCTGGATCATAAGGGAGTAATACATGAAAATTACCATCACCCAAATGGCCAACCATAGGAGCTCTTAGGCCAAACTTCTTAGCTTCAGCATCTGCAAAATTTACACACTCGGTAATCTTAGAAATAGGCAAACAAACATCAGTTGAATAAACTCTACCATTGTTAATTTGAGCTTTAACCGAATAATAAACGTCCCATCTTGCTTGCCACAGTTTGTTTCTTTCAGCTAAATCTTTAGCCCATTTAAAGGAGCTGCCATTGTTATTTTTAGAAATCTCCTCAACAACATCTATCGACTCTTTATTTGATATCTCAGAGCCATGAAACTCAAAAAATAATGTTGGAGTAGCTTCAACATCTTTGAGTTTCGAATATTCTATACTTATTTCCATCTGATCTTTATTAAGCATTTCAATTCTTGCTATGGGTATGCCATATTGAATTACTTCTTGAGCTGTTTTTACTGCGTCTTCTAAAGTTTTAAAATGACAAACTGCACTCATAATACTTTCTGGAATTGGTGAAAGCCTTAGTTGAACTTCTGTAATTATTCCTAAGGTACCTTCAGAACCAATAAATAAATTTGTTAAATTATATCCAGCAGAAGTTTTTTTTGTTCTACTACCTGTTTTAATAATTTCACCGTTTGGTAAAACAACTGTTAGTCCAGATATTACTGTTTTCATGGTGCCATATTTTACTGCCATAGTTCCTGATGCAGAAGTAGCAGCCATACCACCAATTGCGGCATTGGCTCCTGGATCAATTGGAAAAAAAACACCATCTTCTCTTAAATACTCATTTAACTGTTCTCTTGTTACACAGGCTTGAACCTTGCAATCAAAATCCTCAACATTTACACTTAGTATTTTATTCATTTTCTCAAGTGAAATTGTTATTCCTTGCTCATTTCCAACCACATTCCCCTCAAGGGAGGTACCAGTACCAAAAGGTACCACAGGTATTTTATGTTCATTACAAATTTTTAATATTTTTGAAACTTCCTCGTTTGTCTCTGGGAACACTACGGCTTTAGATAAAATAGGATCGTAAGTGTCTTCTCCTCTTGAATATGTTAGTCTTGTTGACTCGGACTGAGAAAACCTTGTGTTTAATATTTTCTTTAATTCTGATTGAACTTCGTTATTCATTAAATAATGATACTATATAAATTCAATAAAAAAAATACTTATTTATTTAAGCATTTTTTTTATATTGTCTAATGCTTTGGAAATGTTATCTCTCGAAGCAGCAAAACTAAATCTTACGTAATCTTGGCAAGTTTGACCAAATGCTGTTCCTGGAACAATGGCTACACCTGCTTCGTGCATAGCTTTTTTGCAAAATTCTTTACCACTCATTCCGGTTCCTTTAACGTTTGGAAATGCATAAAACGCTCCTCCAGGTAGGCTACATTCAATGCCAGGTAAATCATTTAATCCTTTGTGAATAAGATTTCTTCTAGCCGTAAATTTTTCCATCATTTCATGAATTGAGTCATCTGGTCCATCTAAAGCTGCAATTCCTGCAAACTGAGCAGCCGCATTTACACAAGAAACGCTATTAATCAACAATTTATTTACATGCTCTACTAAATGTTCTGGCCAAAAACTCCAACCTAATCTCCAACCAGTCATGGAGTATGCTTTGCTCCAACCCTCTAAAACAATTAATCTATCTTTCAATTTAGGGTAATTAAAAAAAGTTGGCATCTCTTTTCCATCAAAAATTTGCCTACTATAAATTTCGTCACTTAAAATTGTAACATGAGGATGTTTCTCTAAACCTTGTGCAAGCTTATCAATTTCAGATTTTTCTACGAAACTTCCAGTTGGATTGTTTGGATTAATAAGTATTAGTAGTCTTGTTTTTTCAGTGATTAAAGACAATATTTCTTCTGCATTAAACTTTAAATCTTTATCTTTGGTAAGATCATAGGGAACAGGAGTTGAGCCTGTGTAATTAATCATAGATTCATAAATTGGAAAAGCAGGTGTTGGATGAATTATTTCTACCCCTGGTTCACCAAAACACTGTATTGCATAATGCATTGTTGGTTTGCCCCCTGGCATTATAATAATTCTTTCAGGATCAACATCTTGATTATAAAGTTTTTTAATTTTTCTTGAAACTGCTTGTCTACATTCTAAAATTCCGTTTGATAAAACATAACCATGATGACCATCATCTAAAGCTTTTTTTGCTGCTTCAACTACATGCTTTGGAGTTTTAAAATCAGGTTGGCCCAACCCAAGATGTATCATTGGTTTGCCAGTAGCCTCTATTTTTTTAGCTTCTGCTAGAACAGAAAAAGCAGTTTCGGTTCCTAATCTATTTAAGCTTTTTGCTAATTTCATAAATTTTTTTTAAATTATTTACTATTTCTATAAATTAATTTTGTTCTATTCAACTCTTTTAAATTTTTACATCCCATTAAAACCATGTTTCTGTCAATCTCATCGTGCATGTTTTGAAGCAGATGCTCAACACCTTTTTGACCACCTGCGGCTAAAGAGAACAAAAACATTTTTCCAAAGCTACATGCTTTTGCCCCTGCTGCAATAGCCTTTAAAACATGGGTTCCCCGTCTAATTCCTCCATCTAAAATAATCTCTAATCTATCTCCAACAGCATCTGAAATAGCTTTAACTTGATCAAAAGGAGAACGAGATCCATCAAGTTGACGCCCACCATGGTTTGATATCATTATTGCTGTACATCCAATATCGACAGCTCTTTTAGCATCTTCCACTGACATTACTCCCTTTAGAGCGAATGGACCACTCCATTTTTTTGCGCAATATTCTGCGTCTTTCCAGTTCATAGCTGGATCATACTGCTCATTTATATATTCTATTACTGACTTCGCAATATTTGTACCTTTATCAGTTTTTTTTTTTACATTTGAAAGTTCAAATCTTTTGCCAGTTAGATAATTAAATACCCACCCAGGACGCATTGCAAAACTCATTAAGCTTTTTAAAGTTAACTTTGGAGGTGTTGTAAAACCTGTTCTATGATCTTTTTCTCTGTTTCCTGCTACTAAGGTATCTACTGTCAAACACATCGCATCAAAACCAGATCTCCTTGATCTCTCAATTAAATCGTCAGAAATCGAACGATCTTTATGTACATAAAGCTGAAATAACTTTGGACCACTTGAAATATTAGAAATTTCCTCAATGGAGTTGTTACCCATCGATGACATGCTATAAAAAGTTCCATATTTTTCAGCAGCTCTTGCTGAGGCTTTATCTCCCTCAGGATGATAAAGTCTCTGCATAGCAGCAGGCGAAAGAAAAATAGGCATATCTATTTTTCTTCCAAACAAGGTCGTTGATAAGTCTGGTTTACCAACACTAGCTAGAATATTGGGAACTAAATCACATTCGTTAAAAGAGTCTGTATTCCTTCTCAAGGTCGACTCATCATCAGCACCCCCGTCTATATAATGAAAAATTGGTGATGGTAATTTTTTTTTTGCTAATTTTCTAAAGTCCTCAAAATTATAACAATTTTTTAAACTCACTATTTTCTAAATCTTAAATTGCTTCTGCTTAGGTCACTTATTTTAGTGCAACCCATTAATTTCATATCTCTTTGCAATTCAGCTTTATATTGTCCTAAGGCTCTCTCTACCCCAGCTTGACCTGCAGCTGCTAAAGCATAAAGATACAATCTTCCACCAGCGCAAGCTTTAGCTCCTAGTGATAAAGCTTTAAGCATATGCGTGCCTCTTTGGAATCCACCTTCACAAATAACATCAATTTTATCTCCAACAGCATCAACTATTTCTGCTATTTGATCAAAAGGAGATCTAGATCCATCAAGTTGTCTTCCTCCATGATTTGAAACCATTATGCCAGTACATCCTATATCAACTGCTTTTTTTGCATCCTCTACACTCATAATTCCTTTTAGTGCAAAATGACCACCCCACTTAGAACATAATTTTTCAGCGTCATTCCAATTCATAGACTGATCTAACATGGTAGAAAAGTAGTTCCCAATTGAGGAGTTTGTGCTAGTGCCTTCTTTAACAAAGTCCTGTAAATGTGGTAATTCAAATTTTCCTTTTGTAAGATAATTTATTCCCCACATAGGTTTAGTCGCAAAACTAAATAAACTTGATAAAGTAAGCTTTGGTGGTGAGGTGAATCCAGTTCTTAAATCCCTTTCACGGTTTCCACCTGTTATAGTATCTACAGTTAAGGCCATCACATCAAATTTAGCTGCTTTTGCTCTTTCTAAACAGGAGTCATTTAATCCTCTATCCTTATGAAAGTAAAATTGAAACATTTTTGGTGTATCAACTAAGGAAGATATTTCTTCCACACTTACTGTAGCTAAAGCCGAAACGCCAAACATTGTATTAAATTTTTGAGCTGCCTTGCCAACTGCTCTTTCACCATCATAATGAAATAATCTTTGCAACGCAGTTGGAGAGCAATAAAAAGGTAAATCAATTTTTTTTCCAAAAATTGTTGTAGATAAATCTACATTCTCAACACCTCTTAGTACATTTGGAACAAGGTCTACATCATTGAATGCAGATGTATTTCGATTGTATGTAACTTCGTCATCAGCTGCACCATCAATATAATGAAATATTGGAGACGGTAATTTTCTTTTCGCTAAAGATCTAAAATCATTAAAATTATGACAATTTTTTAAATTCATAATATTATTTAGAAGTTTTTTAAGAAATTAAACATATAACTATTTGCCCCAGGATTTTTTTCTCCTAAACTAGCATTAGATAAATGATTATATGAAAAACCAAATTCTGTGGTTGGTGATAAATCTAGTGATAATTGGAGCTCACTTTTAAACTCAACTAGATGACCAAGATCCTTTCCATCACCCTCATGATATAAACCAGGTGTAAAACTAGGTATTAAATTCAATTTACCAATCTTATACTCTGCTTGTATGCCTGTATAAAGATATGTTGCTGTATCAGCAGTTAACATAAAACCAGTAACAGGCTTTATTGTGCCTATAAAACTATCTCTAAAAAGATTATCGTTTAAATGTTGTAAACCAATAATTTGCGATTTTTTTCCCTCATCACTGAAATCAAACATTCCAGTGTAAATATTATATTTGTGACCATCATCAATTTGTTTTTCTTCATCGCCGAATGATTTTTTAAAAATCATTAAAATACAGAAAAATACAATTAAAAATTTAAAAAAATTATTCATATTTTTTACTCTTATATATTCTTAAATATATTATTGCACCACCTAATAAAAAAAACAATATTGGTATAAACCACAATAAAAAGGTTTTTTTTGAATATCCAGGATCATAAACAATCCACTGACCATATTTTTTGACTAACATATTATAAATTTGACTTTCAGAGTAGCCACTATTTATTTGATCTTTAATGTAAACTCTCATACTTAGTGCAAATTCTGAGTTGGAGTCGTATATAGACTGACCTTGACAAATGAGACATCTTAAATTTTTTGCAATATTATTTTCTAGTTTTGAGTAAGGCTCTGTTTCAGAATAACAATTTCCAATAAAATTAATAAATAAAAATAAAAAGACTAAAATTCTTTTTTTAACCATTTATAATCTCCCTAATTTTTTTTACGTGATCATTGTTTATTGGTCCGATTATTTTAAATAAAATTTTTCTATTTTTGTTAATTAACAGAGTCTCCGGAACACCGTAGGCACCCAAATTAATAGACTCTACTCCATCTTTATCTACTAAATTGTATTTAAAAGGATTGCCATAATCATTTAAAAATTTTATAGCATTTTTTTTTTTATCTTTGTAATTTATACCTATAATTTGTAATGAACCTATACTACTTAAACTTTTGAGATAATCATTTTCCTCTCGACAAGGAGCACACCATGAGGCCCATATATTTACAATGGAAAATTCTTTATCTTTAATAACTTCAATTAACTGTGTTTGATTATATGAATATAATTCTGGTAGTTTGAAATTTGTTAAGTAGGTTGTTTTTTGATTTTTAAATATGGGTGAATATATTTTATCCATATTCAGTGCTTTGTTGAGAATTAGAAAGCAAAATATTAAAAAAACTAATATTAAAAAACTAAGAGTAATTTTTTTTTTTATTAAAAATTGCAAATGCACCTCCAAATATTATTATTAAAGTAGAAATCCATATCCAAATCATAAATGGTTTGTTCTGATATCTAACATTAAATAGTTGCTCATCCTTAATTAAGTTAATTGTTATAAACCTGTCTTTAAATAAAGTCGTTTTAATTGCTGCTTCACTAGTTGCAATGACTGGTTGATTATAAATTCTGATTTCAGGATAGAGTTTAATTATTTTATCATTAACATTTTTTATCTCAAAAGTGCCAATTATTGAAGAATAATTTTTCTTTTCGTTAGTTTTAATTTCCTCAAAAGTAATTTTATCATTTTTTGAGATAAAACTTTCACCAACTTTAATATTCTTTATAGTTTCTGTAGAAGTAACAGCATTAAATAATATTGATAACATTAACATCGCAAAACCCAAATGTGATAGATTTTGTGCATGATTTGTATTTTTTTTTAAAAAGTTGACAATTGTTTTGATGGTTAAAAAAACTAATGAAAAAATTAAAATTTTAATCAAAATATCTTTTTGAGACAAAAAATAAATAGTTATGATTGTTAAGATTAAAGTAAATAAGAAATAATAAACATAACTAATTTTAAACTTTAAATTAGTTTTAATCCAACTCATACTTGGCCCAACAGACATAAACAAAAAAAATGGAACTAAAAAAGGTATTAAAAGTTTATGATAAAATGGAGGTCCAACAGAAATTTTTTCTGAAGTAATTACATCTAAAAATATTGGATATACAGTTCCAATTAAGACTACACTTAAAAAATAAATCATAAACCAGTTATTTATCAAAACTGAAGTTTCTTTGCTTAGAAAAAAAATTTCTTTTTTATTTTCTAAATTTTTGCTTTCAAAAATTAAAAAAATTATAAAAGATACGAATATTATAACAAACAGAAAAATTAGAATATAAATTCCTCTAGATGGATCATTTGCAAAAGTGTGAACTGAATTAAGAATTCCAGATCTTACTAGAAATGTTCCAGTAACACTTAACATAAATGTCACTATACTTAAGATAATTGACCAATTTTTAAGCAGATCTCTTTTCTCAAGAGTTGATATACAATGTAAAAGGGCAGTCAAACTCAACCATGGCATTAAAGAAATATTTTCAACTGGATCCCAAAACCAAAATCCTCCCCATCCTAATTCATAATATGCCCAAATCGAACCAAGAAGAATGCCACCTGTTAAAAATGTCCAAGATATCAAAACCCATTTTTTTAAATTTTTTGCCCAAATATTATTTACATAACCAGTGACCATTGCAGCTAGAGCAGAAGCAAATATAATTGATGTTCCAACATAACCTACGTATAAGATTGGCGGATGTATTGCTAGTGCAGGATCTTGAAGTATTGGATTTAATCCAAGGCCTTCAGATGGTATTGGAAAAAGTATATCAAATGGGTTTGAGGTTTTTAGAACAAATATAAAAAATCCAATAACAATTATTTGATGAAATATTACGGTATAAAGTCTAAAATTTTTTGGCTCGTTTTTAGAACTTAAGAAAAAAAACAACATAAAACTTGTAAGTACTAATAACCATAATAACAAGCTTCCTTCATGATTACCCCATAGACCTGTTACCTTATAAAAAACAGGTTTTGTAGAGTGAGAATTATTATAGACAGTCTCATTACTAAAATCAGATATTAAAAATGAGTATAATAAAATAAAAAAACCTATAATAACAAAAAAAAATTGCAGTGTAAGAAATTTATAAATTTTTTTTTCTAAGTTTAATGAATTTTTTTTAATATTTAAAACTGTACACAAAAAAACTATAAAAGAAGATATTAGCCCAAATAATAAAGATAGAAAACCTATATTAGATAGTATCATTTCTGCTCCAGACTTTTTTTAACCTCAGGAGGCATATAATTCTCATCATGCTTTGCCAAAATTTTATCAGCAATAAATAAATTCCTATCCTCCAAAACCCCTTCCGCTACTACTCCCTTTTCCTCTTGAAATAAATTTGGCACTGTGCCTACAAAAATAACATTTATTTCATTTTTAAAATCCGTAATTATGAATAAAACTTTTTGATTATCTACAGTTATTGAATTTTTTTTTACCATCCCTCCTACTCTAATTTTTTTTGTAATGCTCTCTGATGACTGTTTAATTTCAGTTGGTGATTTAAAATATACAACATCATCCTCTAATAGCTTTAAAACAATGTAGACGCTAAGAATGATTGTAGTTAAAATTGAAATTACAAATATAATTCTTAATCTAACTTTTTTACCATACATTAATCTAAATTAGATTTTGTGAGCAACTGTTCTTACAAATGTTCTATTTGTTGATTGTTTTTCAGCTAGTATAATTTGGTCTGAATTTAAAGAGCTAAATCTTTTAGCAAACTTAGCATACTCTTTGTTGTATTGTCTGCTTGTCACTTTATATAAAATAAAAAAATTAAACAATGTGAACATG
>CACIDN010000008.1 GCA_902585415.1 uncultured Pelagibacteraceae bacterium | reverse complement strand
TATTTTTTACTATTTTTAAACATACGTTTATAGAATTTGAAAACCCAATATAGTCAGTTGAGCCGTGACTTTTTACAACTGGAGAGTTTAGACCGATTAATATAGCCCCGTTATAAAGTCTTGGGTCTAATTTTTTTTTTACCTTCTTCAAATTTTTTATATTTATCAAACTTGAAATTCTACCTAATATATTTGAAGTCATAGACTCTTTAAATTCATTAACAATAAAGTTTGCTGTTCCCTCAGCAGTTTTTAATGCAACATTACCTGTAAATCCATCGGTAACAATTACATTAACATTTCCATCCATAATATTGTTGCCCTCTATGTAACCATAAAATTCAAAATTGTTATTTGTTCTGTTTTGTAAATTATTGTATGCTTTTTTAATTGTATCATTCCCTTTTAGTTCCTCTGAACCAACATTCAGTAATGCAACTATGGGTTTGTCATCAGGATATAACGCTTTGAATAATGAAGATCCCATTATTGAAAAGTCTAAAAGATTTTTCTCATTACATTCTATATTTGCCCCCAGATCTAAAACTACATTAAAATTTTTTTTATTTGGCCATAATGCAGACAAAGCTGGTTTATCTATATTATCTATCATTTTAAGAATTAATTTAGCAATTACAAAAAGGGCACCAGTATTACCTGCAGATATAGCAATGTCTGAATCGTTATTTTTAAGGCTTTGTATAGTCATCCACATGCTTGTATCTTTACCTTTTTTTGCTGCTGCTAATGGTGTGTCGGTGTCTAAAATTTTATTTTTTGTATCCGTAACAAGAAAAATATCTTTATTATAATTATTTGGTAAAAATCTCTCAATTAGAACCTTATCTCCAAAAATATTATATATTACATTTGCGTTATTTTTGTAATTGTGAATAACCCCATCAATTATTTTTTTTGGAGAATTGTCTCCTCCCATTGCATCTACTGCAACTCTAATTTTTTGAAACATAAAAAAATTAATCCTTTGGATCTAAAATCTGTCTGCCTTTGTATGTTCCTGTTTTAAGATCTAAATGATGAGAAAGTCTGTACTCTCCTGATTTCTTATCTTCTAAAATATTATGTACTTTAAATTTAATATGAGATCTACGCTTACCAGATCTTGATTTTGTAGTTTTTCGCTTAGGGACAGCCATAATTTAAAATTTATGATCTATTACACTTTTTGTAAATGAATTTAAAGATAATTTTGATATATATTTTAAATAGTCATCAAAATATTGAACAAAAATTTTGCAATTATCACCAATTTCTAAGAAATTATTAAAAATATCAATTTTTTTTTGATTATCAAAATTTTCCCAATTATCAATTTTGTTTATTATAGAGTACAATAAATTTACATATGTTTTCATTTTTTTGTTTACGGTTTGGTCACCATAGCCAATTTCTCTTATATCTAATTCTATTTGTCTAAAAGTATAGTCATAAAAATTCTGTATATAATCTTTATTAATTTTTAATTTATAATTTTTTAAAAAAAAGGCTAAATGGAGCATAAAAATAATTAGTCTATCAGAAAAAGTATCCTTAGAAGTAAAATAGAAAAAAAGTTTTTTATTTCTAGTGAGATTAATTAAATTATTATATATATGTATATATTCAGATTGCATGAAAATATTTTTTTTTATATATCTTTTTTTTTTAATTTCAAACTGTTCTTTTGATCTTGTGGATGATCATCATGGTGTATTTTTCCTAGACAAAAAAGAAAAAAAAATAATAGTTCAAACATCAAATAAAAATGATGTAATTAATACTTTAGGTGAACCATCAACGAAAAGCACATTTGATAATGATATGTGGATATATATAGAGCGAAAAATTAGTAATACCCATTTTTTTGGGAAACGTAAACTTATCATAAATAATGTATTAATCTTAGAAATAAATGAGCTGGGTATTGTTTCAAAAAAAAATTTCATTGATATTAACAAAATGAGAGATATAAAATTTGATAAAAATAGAACTGCAAGTTTAGAGAAAAGAGATTTTATTTATAAATTTTTATCAAGCTTAAGACAAAAAGTTAACGATCCTATGGGTGTTAGAAAGAAAAAAAGAGAACAGGGTACAAGATAAAATATTATAATATTATCTATCCAGCAATAACGGCTAAAAGAAGAAGTGCAACGATATTTGTAATTTTTATCATTGGATTTACAGCAGGACCTGCTGTGTCTTTATATGGATCTCCGACAGTGTCACCGGTCACTGCAGCTTTATGTGCTTCCGATCCTTTTCCGCCAAATTTTCCATCCTCTATATATTTTTTTGCATTATCCCAAGCACCACCACCTGCAGTCATAGAAATAGCAACAAACAAACCTGTGATAATTACTCCAAGCAACATTGCACCCACAGAAGCTAATGCTGCAACCTGTCCACCAATAATTAAAATTGTAAAATATAAAATTATTGGTGAAAGAACTGGCAATAATGACGGAATTATCATCTCTTTTATTGCAGCTACAGTTAATAGATCTACTAGTTTAGCATAGTCAGGTTTTTGTTTTCTCTTCATTATACCTGGATATTTTTTAAATTGTCTCCTAACTTCTATAACAACTGCACCACCTGCTCTACCAACAGCCTGCATTCCCATTGATCCAAATAAATAAGGCAACATTCCTCCAATAAGTAATCCAACAACAACATATGGATTTGATAAATCGAATGTAACTATAATGCCTTCTAATTTTGATCCTGCTACCTTAGAAAAATGTTTTATATCTTCAGTATAAGCCGCAAACAAAACTAAAGCACCTAGACCTGCTGAGCCAATTGCATATCCTTTAGTTACTGCTTTTGTTGTATTGCCAACAGCATCTAAAGCATCTGTGGTCTTTCTAACATTTTTTGGTAATTTAGACATTTCTGCTATTCCTCCAGCATTATCTGTGACTGGCCCATACGCATCTAATGCAACAACCATCCCAGCCAGAGCTAACATTGTAGTAACAGCTATTGCAATTCCGTATAAACCAGCAATATTATTTGTTATCAATATACCAGCTACGATTATAAGTGCTGGTATAGCTGTAGCCTCTAAGGAAATTGCTAATCCTTGAATTACATTCGTACCATGTCCTGTTGTTGATGAACCAGCAACACTTTTAACTGGTCTGTAATTTGTTCCAGTATAATATTCTGTAACCCATATTAACAATCCAGTTATAATTAAACCTATTATTCCACAATAGTATAAACTCATTCCGCTAAATGACTTACTTTTTAACGTATAAGAATTATCTAAACCTAAAACATAATCAGTTACTGGATATAAAATTAATAATGAGGATAAGGCAGATACAACAAAACCTTTATACAAGGCATTCATTACATTTTTACTACTACCAAGTCTTACAAAAAAAGTTCCTATAATAGATGTTAAAATGCAAGCACCGCCAATTGTAAGTGGATAAATCATCATTGACATATCACCAGGGAAGAATATTGATGATAAAACCATTGTTGCAACTATAGTTACTGCATAGGTTTCAAATAAATCTGCTGCCATACCAGCGCAATCTCCAACATTATCACCAACATTATCAGCTATAACTGCTGGGTTTCTTGGATCATCCTCTGGTATACCTGCCTCTACTTTTCCGACAAGATCAGCACCAACATCTGCTCCTTTTGTAAATATACCGCCACCTAGTCTTGCAAATATAGAAATTAAAGATGCGCCAAAACCTAATGCTACTAGTGCGTTGACTATTTCTCTTTCATCAACTTTAAAACTTAACAATAAATAATAATAAACTGCTATTGATAATAATGCTAAACCAGCAACCAACATTCCTGTGACTGCTCCAGACTTGAATGCTACTGATAATCCACTAGCCAAACCTTTTCTTGAAGCTTCTGCAGTTCTTACATTAGCTTGAACAGAGACTAGCATTCCTACATAACCAGCTATACCAGAAAGTGTTGCGCCAATAAAATATCCTAATCCCACTAGAACACTAAATGAAAAACTTACAATAACTAAAACTACTACTCCAACAATTGCAATAGTTTTATATTGTCTATTTAAATATGCTTTAGCACCAATTTGTATGGCAGATGCAATTTCTTGCATCTTTTTATTTCCCGCACTTGAACTTAAAATACTTTTGCCTGTAAAAAAACCATAAACTATAGATAAAAGCCCTGCTAAAATTGTGAAAATTAGTATCGTTTCTGTATTACTAGACATAAATTAAAATTTAAAAAGCGGACAATACAAAATAAAACATAAAAGGCAATAAAATATTAGGAAAAAAGATGCTGATAGCCGGGGGTTTTTGGTAATTTTAACACTTTATCACCATTTAAAAGCCTAAACTTGAATTTTTTTTTTGATAAAATTTTGCCTATTCTGCTGATTTTTGTTTTAGTTTTTTTTGAAATTTTATCAATTTTATCTCTGTTAAATTTACTTGAAGTGAACAAAATTTGATAATCATCACCATTAAAAATAAACTTATTTTTTTTTAGAGAGTTTTTTCTTAAAAAAATTTTCAATTTACTAGATATAGGTATTTTATCATAATAAATTTCAGAAGATAATTTTTGTTTATTAATCATTTTATTTAAATCAATTAATAGACCATCTGAAATATCAATTGATGTATTTGCTAATTTAATTAAATATTTTGAAAATTTTAAATTAATTTTGGGCAAATAAAATTTATTTATAAAATATTTCTTGTTAGCGTTTTTATTTAAATTTTTTTCTTGTAAATATTTTAATCCTAAATAACTATCTCCCAATTCACCAGTTATGTAAATATCGTCATTAATCTTAGCATTATTTCTCTTTACTATTTTGTCACTAAATCCTAATGAAACAATAGTAAATGAATTAATTTTAGAAAAAACTGTATCTCCTCCAGACAGTTTTATAGAAAATATTTTTTGCTCAGACTTTAGGGAGTTAATTATTTTCCTTAAGTTTTTATTACTAAAAGACTTTTTGTTTCCACTAGCAGAAATAAAATAAAATTTAGGTTTAACACCTTTACAAACTAAATCTGATATAGAAGATCTAATAATTCTTTTTATTAATAAATCTGGATGTTTAAAATTTGGAAAATGTATTTTTTCTACATAAGTATCAACGGAAATTACATTTTTATTTTTTTTATCAAAAAAAACGTCATCATTTAATTTTAATGCAGATGGATTATTTTTAACCAGTTTTGCTAAATAATTTGCAATTAAAGTACTTTCATTCATCATTTAATCTTAAATTTTTAGAAATTTTGTCAAGTAATGCATTCAAATATTTAGTCTTTGCATCTTCAATGAAAAAGTTCGACGCGTTCAAATATTCTTTGATAATTATTTTTGATGATGTTGATGGTTTGTATAAAAATTCATAAATAGCACTTTTTAATATAATCAAAAAAACATTATCGTGGTTTTCTATATTTATATCTGTGTTTAAATATTTTTTTATTTCTAAAAGTATTATTTCATTTCTTTCTATCGTACCCAAAACCACGTCTTTTATAAATTTTTTGAATCTATGTTTAGGAATTATTATTTTCTGTTCATCATTATAAAATTTTCCATATAAAATTTGAATAATTATAACCCTTGGATTATTTTTTGGACTAAAAGTTGGTTTCATTTTAAAGTTGATTTATTTATATAGGATACTATTTAACGCTAATGCTGCCTCTTTACCTTTATTCTTTCTATCTAAAGCTTGTTTGTAATTAAAACATGTTAAAATACAGTTACCTATAGGTTTTTTATTATTTATGCTTAAATTCATGATTGCATCAATTACTGACCTTGATATTAAGTCAAAATGGGCAGTTTTACCCTTAATCACGCAGCCTATAGCAACAAAACCATCAAACTTTTTTATATTTTTTGAAATTATTACTGGTATTTCAAAAACACCAGGAACTTTAATAATATTTATACTAATTTTTTTGTTTAGATACTTTTCAGTACTTTTAAGCAGTGCTTTGCTAATATTTTTATAATAATCTGATACAACAATAAGAACTTTTTTTTTCATTTAATAATCTCTTGTTTTATAATTTTTATATCAAATCCTTCTAGACCTACAACTTTTTTTAGAGACCTTGTAACTAAAATCATATTTTTAATTTTTAAAGATTTTATTATTTGAGCACCTATACCATAATTCCTGATTAATTGATCTGATCTCTTTTTAACTTTCTCTGATTTTAAATCTCGTAAAGTTGAAGATACAGATTTTATATTTGTATCTCTAATAAATATAAGAACGCAATTATTAAATTTTTGGAAGTATCTTAAAGTTTTATTAAATGAATTTGGTAGATTTTTTCCCATAAGATAATTCTCAACAATATTTGAGGATATAACTCTAACTCTAATATTCTTATTAGATTTAATTTTACCTTTAACTAAAGCAAAATTTTCAGATCCATCTAATAGATTTTCAAATACTTTAATTGAAAATTTTTGATTATTTATTGATATATGATCCTTTTTCCTCAACTTAATTAATTTCTCATTTTTAAGTCTGTAAGAAATCAAATCTTCAATTTTACCAATCTTCAGATTATGTTTTTTTGCAAAATCAAAAAGCTCTTTTCCTTTTGCCATAACACCATAATCATTCATTATTTCACATATAACAGCAGATGGGTTTTTATTTGCAAGTTTTGAAATATCTACTGATGCCTCTGTGTGTCCTGCTCTAACTAATACACCACCATCTTTTGAGATAATTGGAAAAATATGGCCAGGAGAAACAATTTCCTCCTTCTTAACATTATCTTTAATAGCTGTTTTGATAGTTTTAGATCTATCTTTGGCTGAAATACCGGTTGTAACACCTTTTTTTGCCTCAATTGAAACAGTGAAAGCAGTTTGATTTCTTGAATTATTTATTGGAGACATTAATGATAAATTTAATTTTTTAGCTTGTTTGTCTGTAATAGCTAAACAAATTAATCCTCTACCATATTTGGCCATAAAATTGATTTTATTAGAAGATACATTTGATGCTGGAACGACTAAATCTCCTTCATTCTCACGATTTTCATCATCAACAAGGATATACATTTCACCTTTTTTTGCAGATTTAATAATTTTATCTATTGGTGTGTAATTACTTTTTACCATAATGTTTTTTTATATATTTTGATAAGATATCAATTTCAACATTGACAATTTGTCCCTCTTTAAGATCTGATAAATTTGTAAGCTTTAAACTGTGAGGAATTAACCACACTTGAAAACCATTTTTTGTGACCTTGGATATTGTTAATGATACACCATTTAAAAGAATAGATGCTTTAGTTATTAAATATGATAAATTTTTTTTATCAATTGAAAAATCATATATTTTGGATCTACCTTTTTTAATAATTTTATTTACCTTTGATGTACAGTCAACATGCCCCTGACACAAATGACCCGAAATTTTCTGACCATATTTTAATGGTAATTCAAGATTTATTTTATCACCTATTGATATGTTCTTAAATTTAGATCTATTCATTGTTTCTTTTAATAAATAAAATTCCATTATCTTATTCTTGAGAGAGACCATTGTTAAACAAACACCATCGCAACATATTGAAACACCCAAGTCTTTTTTTTTAACTTTTAGATTGCTTTTGACAAATATATTTACGCCTTTAGAGCTTTTTGTAATACGATTTACAATACCTTTATTAAAAATAATACCATTGAACATAATTATCTATAGTTAATAACTTTATCCTCATTTAGATGAACATTTAAATTCTTTTTTTTTTTAAAGTTCTTATTTAATAGATTGACTATTTCCTTTATATGCAATTGTCCATTTGTATTTAAATTTTTACCACTTTTAAACAGGAAAAACTGATTAATATGTTTTTTTCGTATTAAAGATTTAGTTAATTCTTTACCACCTTCTATAAGCAGATAATTTATATTCAATTTGAATAATTTTTTTTTAATTTCTGTAAAATCTAAATTATTTTGATTATCCAAATTAACTTTATAATGCTTTATCTTATTTTTTTTAAGCATAGATAATTTCTTTTTATTAAAACTGTTATAAAAAAAAATACATTTTTTTTTATCATTTTTAAAAATATTAAGATTTTTTTTATAATTTAAGTTTTTATCTAAAATAATTTTTATAGGTGAATAATTTTCTAAACCCTTAATTCTGCAATTTAAAAAAGGATTGTCTTTATTTAAAGTTTTAGATGAGATTAGTATCGCGTTATTCTTATATCTTAATAAATGTGAAGTTTTTCGAGATAATTCATTAGTAATATCTTTATTTTTTTTTGAGTAAATGTAATAGTCATTGGAGCAAGCTAATTTCCCAGTAATGAAAGGAAGTTTATATTTTCTAATATAAAAGTAACTTTTATAAAACTCATTAATCTCTTTCATCTTAACTTGTTTTGAGGAAATATTATACTTCCTCAAAACTATTTTTAGTTTATTGGCAGTTCTTTTATCAATATCATTAGATCCATATACGATTTTTGATATTTTTTTTTTGATTATTAAATCAGTGCAAGGTGGCGTTTTTCCATAATGTGTACATGGTTCCAATGTTACATAAATAGTAGAATCTTTTAAATCATTTGTATTTGCTAAACGAATAGCATTTGCCTCTGCATGAGGTCTTCCATTAATTGATGTTTTTGAGAGTGATAGAATATTATTATTCTTGACTATAACACAACCAACAGACGGATTTTCGTTGGTCAAACCTTCATGTTGTTTGGCCAAATTTAAAGCTAATTTGAGGTAAAATTTATCTTTTTTTGAAGACATCTATCTTGTCAACAAATTGAACGAAATCTTTTTCTTCTCTAAAATTCCTATATACTGATGCAAATCTTACGTAAGCTACTGGATCTAAATTTTTAAGACCATCCATTACCATCGTTCCTATTGTACTGGATGAAATCTCACTTTGACCGATTTCTTCCAGTGAATTGGATATTTTGGTTATAAATTTTTCTACTGTATCTGAATCTATGGGTCTTTTCTTTAATGCTATGTAAATTGATTTAGATAACTTTTCTCTATCAAAAGGAGACTTTCTTCCATTTTTTTTTACAATAATAAGTTCTCTGATTTGAATTCTTTCAAAAGTTGTGAATCTCTCACCACATGTAGTACATAGTCTTCTTCTTCTGATTGCTGTACCATCTTCTGTTGGTCTAGAGTCAACTACAGATGTTTCGCCTTTTTTTTCACAGGGACAAATCATTTTTAAGTTACTTTAAGTTTTTATAAATTGGAAATTTAGAGCAAAGATCAATAACTTCTCCTCTCACTTCATTCTCTACTTTGCTATTATCTTCTTTATTAGTCGATAATCCTTTAATTACTTTAGTAATTAAATTACCCACTAATTTAAATTCCTCCAATCCAAATCCTCTTGTTGTTGCGGCTTGGGTTCCTAATCTAATTCCAGATGTAATCATCGGGCTTTCCGTATCAAAAGGTATTCCATTTTTATTACAAGTTATGTTGGCTCTGCATAAACTATCTGCTGCCATATTGCCTTTTACATTAAACGGACGTAAATCAACTAACATTAGATGGGTGTCAGTACCTCCTGAATAAATTTTAAATCCATTATTTTTTAATGTCTCAGCTAACATCTTAGCATTAGCAAGAACGTTAGATATATAGTTTCTAAAATCTGGTTTTAATGCTTCCAAAAAACCAACCGCTTTTGCTGCTATAACGTGCATTAATGGTCCACCTTGGTATCCTGGAAAAACTGCAGAATTAAATTTTTTAGATAGATCTTCTCTGTTTGTTAAAATTATTCCCCCTCGTGCACTTCTAAAAACTTTATGAGTTGTTGATGTTACCACATCTGCATGGTCAACTGGATTTGGATAACCTTTACCAGCTACTAGTCCAGAGAAATGTGCCATATCTACCATAAAATAGGCTCCGACTTTTTCTGCAATTTCTTTAAATCTTTTAAAATCTATAATTCTAGAATAAGCACTTCCTCCTGCAATTATTAACTTGGGCTTATGTTCCAAAGCTTTATTTTCAATATCTTTGTAATCTAATAATTCAGTTTCCTTGTCTACTTCGTAACTAATTGCATTAAACCATTTGCCAGAAACAGATGCTTTTGAACCATGTGTTAAGTGACCACCAGAATTTAAACTCATTCCTAAAATGGTGTCTCCAGGTTTTAATAGTGCTAAAAAAACAGCTCCATTAGCTTGCGCACCAGAGTGAGGCTGAACATTTGCAAATTTACAATTAAATAATTTTTTAACTCTTTCTATTGCTAAACTTTCTGCTGTATCAACATGATCACACCCGTTGTAATATCTTTTACCAGGATAACCTTCTGCATATTTGTTGGTGAGGACAGAGCCTTGAGCTTGTAATAACGCTCTTGAAACTATATTTTCAGAAGCTATAAGCTCTATATGATGTTGCTGTCTTAATAATTCATCATTAATAGCTTTATAAATTTCAGGGTCAGATGATGACAGGTTATTTTCAAAAAAATTTTGAAAATCTGAGTTTATATATTTTTTTTCGCTAGACATATATTTATTAAATTTTTTTTATTCTTCTTAAGTGTCTACCACCTTCAAATTTAGTTTTCAAAAAAATATTTACTAATTTAAAGGCTAAATTTTTACTTGTAAGCCTAGATCCTATTGTAATAATATTTGCATTATTATGCAATCTAGATAATTTAGTATTTTTAACGTTATAACACATTGCAGCCCTTATGTTTTTAACTTTATTTGCAACCATAGCCATACCTGTCCCTGACCCACAAACAAGTATTCCAAAACTTGTTTTGTTTCTAGATACTACACTAGCTAATTTTTTTGCAAAAATTGGATAATCTACTGATTTATCACTAAATGGTCCTAAATTTGTAATTTTATAATTATTTTTTTTTAAGTTTTCGAATATATAATTTTTTAAACTAAAACCTGCATGATCTGATGAAATAAAAATTTTCAATTTAATTAAAATTATAGTCCAAAACACATGCCACTAAGTGTATTCTATTTTCTTCACCACCATTAAAAGCATTATGATATTTAGTATTATTAGTAATCCATACAGATCCATCAGCTGGCATATGCTTTGCAACATTTTCTATTACCATGATTGAACCAGGATTTGTTATAATTGGTATATGTAGTCTCGGCTCAGGATCTCTGTGCCAACTTAATGTAGATCGCGGTGATTTTAACAAAATTCTAACTCGTCCAATTTTATAATTTTTTTTCAAGGTTTCTACCACTTCTTTGAAATACGTCTCTTTATAATCACTTATAAATTCTGAGTATGCATTTTCATCTATAATTTGATCTCTTACAACTTCTTTTCCCGATTGATCAGGTTTTGTCCAAAAAACACCTCTAGCATTATTGCCCTTAATAGAGTCTGGATCACCGGGAATTTGTGTTAGAGAAATAGCTCCAAAATTAGTTACCCCTTCAACGCCTTGAAAATCTTTTATTTTTAGTATCTGAGTATATGCTTCTTTTAATTTATTAATATCAAATCTAATTTTTTGTTTTTGAAAATCGTTAAATGATAGTGACATAAATGTAATTTACTAATAACTTATAGACTAAAATTATATATATTACTATTGTCGCATTAATAAAAATATTTGAGAATGATTATCACTGGTAAATATCCATATTTAAGAATGAGAAGATCAAGAAAGGAAGAGTGGTCAAGAAGGCTCGTAAGAGAAAATACTCTCTCTGGAAGTGATTTTGTTTTACCTATATTTCTTACTGATGGAATAAATAAAAAACAAGAAATCAAGTCAATGAAAGGTGTTTATAGATATAGTGTTGATAATCTATCAAGTATTATTGACCGTGCAATTAAAAACAAAATTCCAATGTTAGCACTGTTTCCTAATACTAATCAAAAATTAAAAGATAATTCTGGAACAGAAGCTTTAAATGAAAATAATCTTGTTTCTAAAGCTATAATTAAAATAAAAAATAAATACAAAAATAAAATTGGAATAATGTGTGATGTTGCGCTTGATCCTTACACATCTCATGGACATGATGGATTAATAAGAAAAAAAGTTATATTAAACGATGAGACAGTTGAAATTTTAACTAAACAATCATTATTACAAGCGCAGCTAGGTTGCGATGTGATAGCTCCTTCTGACATGATGGATGGCAGAATTGGAGAGATAAGAAAAATATTGGATAAAAACGGATATGTAAAAACACAAATACTTTCATATGCTGTAAAATATTCTTCCTCTTTTTATGGACCTTTTAGAGATGCAGTTGGATCAAAAAAAGCATTAAAAGGTAATAAAAAAACATACCAAATGGATTATGGAAATTTAAATGAAGCTTTAAGAGAAGTAGCGCTTGATGTAAAAGAAGGTGCAGATATGGTCATGGTAAAACCAGGGCTACCATACATAGATGTAATTAGAGAGGTTAAAAATTGTTTTAAAATACCAGTTTTAGCTTTTCAGGTATCAGGAGAATATAGCTTGATATCAAATGGGATAAAAAATAAAATTATAAAAGAAGAAGCTATATATGAAACTCTTTTATCCTTTAAAAGAGCTGGGGCAAACGCAATAATAAGCTATTACGCAGATTACATACATAAAATTATTAGATAATTATTTAAAATAATTAATAAAATTCTGCCTAGAAAGAGGTAAATTTAAATTGTTAGGCAAAAATATATTTTTTTTCATATATTCACTTATTAAGACTAATGCATTGAATATATCTCTATCACAAATATCATTTTCATCTTTTTCAACTAAAAAATTTGGTACAATTAATTTCTTCGATGAATTTTCAATAAAATATCTTTTTTTGTCGTTTGATGTTAAGTCGTATTTACAAAAATTAGAAATGTTTAAATCAAAACCAATATACTTTAACAAAAGCAGCTCCCAGAATACATAATCAATTTTCCAATTTTGATTGTTCATAATAACAAAAAAATTTTTTAACAGATTATAAATTTCGATATTTTCTTGTCCATCTACAGTTAAAATTTTTATTAAATCAACCATTGAAACAATACAAGTTAGTTTTTTTTTTTCATAAAAATATTTGGACGTAAAAGGATGTATAATTTCTATTTTAAAATATCCTAGTGTACTATCATTTTTTGAATGATACTCTAAATATAATTCATTCCCATTTTGCAAATAATTTTTAATTTTTTTCGAAGTCGCTCCATAAATTATTCCTGAGCACTTTCCATGTTTTTTTGTAAAGAAAATAGCAATAACTAAATTTTCTTGAAACGATGTTTTTGATAGTAAAAAACCAGTGTCTGCCCAAATCATATCGATTTAATGCTATCTAAAAGTTTTTTTGCAGCTTTCTGCTCAGCTTCTTTTTTTGAGAATCCTGATGCAATTATCTTTTTTGAATTTTTAATACTAACAGAAACCTTAATTAAGGGTTTATGTCTAGGTCCTTTATTCTCTAATAATTTGTAAATAGGTAATGACTTATTAACTTTTAATGAATATTCTTGTAATTTAGTTTTAGAGTCTCTTTCAATTGCCAAACTTTTATTTAAGTATTTACGCCAAAAATTTGTTATAAATTTTTCAGCTGCATCAATCCCTTGATCTAAATAGATGCAACCAATTATAGACTCTAAACAATCAGATAAAATTTTATTTTCAAAATTTAAATCTTTTTTTGAATTTTTTATTAAAATATAATTTTGTAATTTTATATCGTTTGCTATTTTCGCACACTGTTTTTTATTTACCAGAGATGCTAATTTTTTATCTAAATCACCCTCATTATCATCAGGGAAAAATTTGAGCAAATTTTTTGAGATTACCAGACCCAAAACTCTATCACCTAAAAATTCCATTTTTTCATTATTATCTTTTGAGTCATAACTTTTATGTGTAAAACTTTTAATTAATAATTTTTGATTTTTGAAATTTATACCAATTTTTTTTTGAAAATTTATTAAGTTTTTTATCATTATGTAATTTTTTTAAAAAATCTTTCTATTCTTAATATTTTTTTCCAATTCCAGAAATTAAAAAAACTACCCTCTTTTAAATTTGTTGAAAAAAAAATAAATTGAGCTTTTCCAACAAGGTTATTTTTATGCACAAATCCAACACTAGATAAAAATCTGCTATCTTTAGAGCAATCTCTATTATCTCCTAAAAAAAAAAAGTGATCCTTGGGAACGATGAATTCATCTGAATTTTGGTAACTGCCTTCTTTAAAGTAAGATGTTAAATACTCTTTACCATTTAATAATTTCTCTTTGAATACAAATGTATCCGCTTTCAATTTACCACAATAAATAGTTGAATTAAAATTTATTTTTGATTTTAAAATTTCAACATTATTTAAGTATAAGTTACCATCAATAAATTGCAATTTATCACCTGGCAATCCTATTAATCTTTTTATGTAATCTGTCCTGTTATCAGAGGGAGTTTTAAATACGATTACATCTCCACGCTTTGGGTTTGAGAACAAAATTCTGTTTTTGATAGGACCTAAGCTAAAAGGAAATGAATGCTTGCTATAACCATAAGTTAACTTTGTAACAAAAAGTCTATCTCCTACTAGTAGAGATGGTTCCATAGATGAAGAAGGAATATAGAATGGCTGAATTAACAATGATCTTATTAAGATTGCAATAATTAAAGCATAAAAAATCGTTTTTAAATTTTCAATAATTAATTTTTTCATTTTAATTTGTGTAAAACTACATATGAAATTGAATATTTTTTTTCATCAGATAGAGACAGATAAACTTTAAATTTTGTTAATTTATATTTTTTTTTTAATATATTTTTTAATTTCTGATTAAACTTAAAATATGGTTTTCCTTTTTTATCATTTAAAATTGAAATATCATTAAAACACAAATTGTTTCTAAAACCACTGCCTAAAGATTTAACAAAAGCTTCTTTGGCTGAAAATCTTTTTGCTAAAAAAGAAATTTTTTTTTTTTTTGTTTTTATAATTTTTAATTCATCTTTACTTAAAATTCTTTTAAGAAAAATTTTTTTTTTTATTAATTTTTTAATTCGACTATTATCAATTATATCAACACCAACACCATATATTTTCATTTTATTTAATTATTTCTTTAAATTTTTTAATTACTTTAGGTATACCAAATTTAATACTTTCACCTATAATAAAATGACCAATATTATATTCAGTAATATATGAAATCTTGTTCAATATTTTCGTTGTTTGATAATCTAAACCGTGCCCTGCATGAATTTTTATATTGTTCTTAAAACCAAATTTTGAACATTTAATAATTTTATTTAATTCTTTCTTAAAATTTTTTTTTTGTTTGATCATTCTGGAGATTTTTCCTGTATGTAATTCAACACATTGAGTGCCTATTTTTTTTGATAAAATTATATTTTTAATGGAGGGGTCTATAAATAAACTTGTTCTTATTTTTTTATTATTAAGTTTTGTTATAATTTTTTTTATTATATTAAAGTTTTTATTTAAGTCTAAACCTCCTTCCGTAGTTATTTCATTTCTTTTTTCTGGGACCAGACAAACAAATTTAGGTTTATTTTTTATTGCGAGTTTAACCATTTTCATGTTAGCAGCTATCTCTAAATTTATTAAAAAGTTCATTTTACATAATTTTTTTAAATCAGAGTCTTTAATATGTCTTCTGTCCTCTCTTAAATGAATTGTTATAGAGCTAGCTCCAGAATTTTTTACAGCATGAGCAATTTCAATAATATCTGGATGACCCTCACCTCTCGCATTTCTTACTGTGGCAACATGATCAATATTTACACCAAATTTTTTCATTTTAAAAATCTACTCCCAGGTTTACTGATAGGTATTCTTTTTAAAAATTCTGGGATTTTTTTTTTACTATAAGTAGGTATATTTAATTTAATTTGAGAAATAATTTTTTTTTTCATTTTTCTATTTGTTGATCTATCAATTAGACATGCAAAGCCAACTAATTTAGCTTTAGATTGATTAATTAATTTCAAACATTCTAAACTTGATTTTCCTGTAGTAATAACGTCTTCAACTATTAAAACTTTTGTATTTTTTTTTATAAAGAAACCTCTTCTCAATTTAAATTTTGTCTTTACTCTTTCACAGAAAATAGTTTCTTTTCCTAATATCCTGCCAATTTCATACCCAATTATAATCCCGCCCATAGCTGGCGCAAGAATGATATCAATTTTTTTTATTTTTTTTTTAATTTTATAAGCAAGTGATTTAACAAATTCACTTGAGTACTTGGGGTTGCTCATTAGTTTTGCACATTGTACATATTTTGCTGAATGTAAACCTGAGGACAAAACAAAATGCCCCTCTTGTAAAGCTTTAGTTTTTCTTAAGACCTTTAAAGAGTTTTTTAAGGAAAGCATATTTTTTTCGATTATGTCTAATTATTTTAAATCTATAATGCCTTTGTTTTAGCTCACTTAAAAGATTTGTAAAGTTTTTGAGATCTGAAATTATTAAATTAAATTTAAAAATTATTGTGGTTTTTGTTTTTTCCATCATTTCTACACTTGAAATGTTAATAATATTTTGTCCTATAAGAGAAGTTACATCTCCAAGTATCCCCGGTTTATCTGGTAATGAAATCCATAATGAGGTGTTATATTTTTTACTTACCTCCTTGGTATTTTCTCTATACTGCCAGTATTTCCTTATTGCAGACCTTGCTTTTCCTGTTTTTGTTGATGATAACCAATGTAAAGATGGTGAAACTTTTTTAGAAGTTATTATCTTAATAACATCACCATTTCGTAATATACTTTGTAAGGGACTATCTTTACCATTAATATTACATCCAATCGCAGTATCGCCAACTTGAGTGTGAACTGCATAAGCAAAATCAATTGGTGTTGCATTTTTTGGAAGTTTTATTACAGATCCTTTCGGAGTAAAACAAAAAACATTTTCTTGAAACATCTGAAGTTTCGTATATTCAAAATAGTGTTCAGGATTTTCATTTCTTTCTATTATATCAACTAAATCTTTCAGCCAATCATATTCTTTCCATGTCAGTGAATTGAATTTTTCGTTAGATTTATATTTCCAGTGAGCTGCAATTCCTCTCTGTGCAAATTCGTGCATTTGCATTGTTCTTAATTGAATTTCAATAGGCCTTTTGGTGGGTCCAATAATTGCTGTATGTAAAGATTGATATTTGTTAATTTTAGGTGAAGATATATAATCTTTAAATCTACCAGGTATACAGTTCCATGTAGAGTGAAAAACACCAAGTGCTTTATAGCAATCATGTATATCATTAACAATTACTCTAAATCCAATTATATCTGTTATTTGTTCTAATGAGGTTCTTTTTTTTTGGATTTTTCTCCAAATTGAAAAAGGTGTTTTTTCTCTTCCAAAGATTTGAACTTTAATACCAGAGTTGTTTAAAATTGCTTTAAATTCCTCAGATAAGGATTTAAAATTTTCTAGATTGTTATATTTTATTTCATCTAATCTTTTTTTAATTAAAGATCTTGCTTCATTATTTAAAATCTCAAATGAGAGGTCTTCTAATTCATCTCTAATTCTATTCATGCCCATTCTATCGGCTAATGGTGCATAAATTTCCATTGTCTCTTGAGCTTTTTGAATTTTTTTATCTTCATCTCTCAAAAATTTGATTGTTCTCATATTGTGTAGTCTGTCAGCTAATTTAACAAGCAAGACTCTAATATCCTTAGAAGTAGCAATAATTAATTTTCTAAAATTTTCTGCTTTAGAAAAATTTTTATTTTTATGTGTTATAGCCTGATTTTCAAAAACAGATATTTTTGTTACACCCTCTACTAAATCTGCAACTTCCTGACCAAACTCTAATTTAATTGTTTGATATGTTGCTTGTGTATCTTCTATTGTATCATGAAGTAATCCTGTTGCTATAGTGGCGCTATCTAATTTTAAATCAGATAAGATATTTGCTACAGCAACTGGATGATTAATGTATGGGACTCCTTCATCTCTTTTTTGTTTTTTGTGTGCATTTAAAGCAAAATTATATGCTTTCGTTAATGTATTAGGGTTTAAAAACTTGTTATACTCTTTTACTTTATTTATTAATTCTTCAGATTTAAGCATCATAAACTATACCATTACTTTTAAAAAAATTTAATACCTCTCAATGAATTTAAATCAAGATTTTTTAATAAATTATGTATTGATATGTTGCTTTTAGGATGTTTCCAGGTTTTTTCAATTTCATATAAAGGGACTAGAACAAAATTACGTTCTGATAAACGTGGATGTGGAATTTCTATGTTATTTTTGTGGTATTTAAGACCCTTAAAATCAATAATGTCAATGTCACATGTTCTTGGATAATTTTTAATTTTGTTTATTCTTCCTAGTTTTTTTTCGATAATTTTTATATTTTTTAACAATAAAATTGGGTTTAAATTGGTGTAGCATTTAATTATTACATTCAAATATTTGCGATAGTTTTTATTAGGCCAAGAATTTGTCTCATAAAAATTTGAAATTTTAGATATTTCGCAAAAATTACTCAATAAATAAGAGGCTTTACTTATATTATTTAATCTATTACCTATATTTGAACCTATTCCCAAGTAAACTGGGCTATGACGATTTTCTAAAATACCTTGCCTTATCTCTATTCCAATCTTTTCTTTTAATTGCTTGTCTTTTATCATATTGTTTTTTACCTTTTGCGACAGCTATTTCAATTTTTGCTTTTCCTTTTTTAAAGTACATTTTGGTAGGCACTAAAGCAAACCCTTCTCTTTGCATTTTTCCTATTAATTTATTAATTTCCTTTTTATTTAGTAAAAGCTTTCTTTCATCAATAGGGTTATGATTCAATAAACTTGCTTGTTTATATGAAGAAATGTGAGAATTTATTAAATAAATTTCTCCTTTTTTTTCAATTGCATAAGCATCTGCTATATTAACCTTTCCGTTTCTTACTGATTTGATTTCTGAACCTTTCAAAATCATACCTGCCTCGTAAATATCTTCAAAAAAATAGTTAAAAGAAGCTTTTCTATTAATACATATTATTTTCAAACCAGAATCGGTTTTATTTTTCATTATTTAATAATTTCGCAATTGATAATGCTTTATCAATTTCTTTTTTAGTTTCCTCTTTAATATTTACTAACGGAAGTCTTATTTCATCACTGCATAGTCCCAGAACTTTCGCAGCATATTTAACTGGTGCTGGGTTGCTTTCTATAAATAAAGCTTTATGTAGTGGTTGTAAACTTTTATCAATGATATTAGCTTTTTCAATATCTTCCTCTTTTTTTGATTTTGATAATTTTTGCATTTCCGAACAAAGTTTTGGAGCTATATTTGCTGTTACAGATATAATTCCTACTCCACCTCTTTTGTTAAATTCAAAAGCTAAACCATCCTCACCTGTAAGCTGAATAAATTTATTTCCTAATTTTTTAATTGTTTCATCCAATCTATTTAAATCTCCTGTTGCATCTTTAACGCCAGCAATATTTTTTAGCTCAAACAATTTTGCCATTGTTTCAACCGACATATCAATTACACACCTACTGGGTATATTGTAAATTATAATAGGTAAGCTAGTATTATCGTTTATTGCTTTATAGTGTTTATACAAACCTTCCTGAGTAGGCTTGTTATAATATGGAGTAACGACGAGAACACCATCGGCTCCTGCTTTTTCAGCATGTCTAGTTAATGAAACTGCTTCCTCTGTAGAATTAGATCCTGTTCCTGCAATAACAGGAATTCTACCTCTAGACTCTTTTATACATATTTCTATAACTTTTTGATGCTCATCATGACTTAATGTAGGAGACTCTCCTGTTGTTCCAGCAGGAACTAGTCCATTTGTACCATTTTCAAGATGAAAATTTATTAAATTTATGTACTTTTCCTCATCTAAAACATTGTCTTTGAAAGGAGTTATTAAAGCAACATTTGAACCTTTAAACATAAGAACTTATAACATAAATTATCGATTCATTTACTAAAATTTATGAATAAACTTAGAATATTGTTTAGATTAATAGTTTTAATTAGTTTTATTAACTCTGCATCACCATTACTTGGTGACGTGCTGATTATTCCAAAGATAAAACCTCAATTATCTGAGGTAAAAAAAATTAATAATAAACTTCAAAGTGAAATTTTTCCGCTAAAAAAACCAACATTTAAAAACGAAAATTTAGTGGATATTAAAACAAAAAAACAAAAATTAGATAATAGAACAAACATACTATTACCAAAAAATAAACCTTTACAAGTTGTAAAAGAAAAAATCAAACATAAAGATAAGACAACAAAATCAAAATATTACAATAGAAAAGATTTTGAAATTGCAAAAAAATCAATAAGCTTAATTGAACAACGTAAATGGAATGTAGCATTAAAAACTTCGAAGAGGGCAAAAGATAAGTCAATTTATGACTTTATTGTTTGGAGATATTTATTAGAAAAAACTAATAATGCTGATTACGCCCTATATAGGCAATTTTTAGAAAAAAATAAAAATTATCCAAGAATTGGTAGAATAAAATATCTGTCAGAAAAAAAATTATCAACAAAAAATGTTAGTCCCAAAAAAATTATAGAGATGTTTAAAAATGAGCCACCTTTAAGTGGTTTTGGTGAAATGATATTAGGTGAAAGTTTAATTAAAGAAGGAAATGTTGTTAATGGAATTAACTTAATTAAAAAGGGATGGATAACATCTGAACTTAATAAAAGTGAGCTAAGGTTTTATAAAAAAAAATATAATAAATTTTTAAACGTTGAGGATCACATAAAAAGAGCAGACTACTTAGCTTGGGAAAATAAATATTGGGATTTAAAAAGAATGTTAAGATATCTATCTAAAGATTATCAAGCTTTATATAATGCTAGACAATTATTAATGAGTAAATCATATGGTGTAGATGCTGCTATATCAAAGGTTCCTGAAAAATTTAAAAATAATTCTGGATTAAATTTTGACAGATTAAAATGGAGAAGAAAAAGAGGAAGAGTTGATAGTTCTTTAGAAATTTTACTAAATATAAAAAATAACAAAAATTATCTTGTTAGACCAGATAAATGGTGGAAAGAAAGATCTATAATAGCAAGGTCATTGATTTACAAAAAAAGATATCCTGTAGCTTATAAGATTGTATCCAATCATTCTATTGATAAAGGAACACCAGAATATGCAGAAGCTGAATGGATGAGTGGGTGGATTGCATTAAGTTTTTTAAATGATCCTATTAGAGCAAGAGATCACTTTAGAAACTTTTATGAAAATGTTGGTTATCCTATTAGTTTATCACGTGGTGCTTATTGGTTAGCAAGAAGTTATGTGTCTTTGGGAGATATAATAACTGCAAATAAATATTATAATGAAGCAGCTAATTTTCCAACCACCTATTATGGACAACTTGCCCATCTTAAAATTAAAAAAAACGAAAATTTTAATTTATCAAAAAAAATTGACGTAGACGCAGATTATAAAAAAAGGTTTGAAAAAAAAGATTTATACAAATTAGTATATTTGTTATATGATTTAGACAAAGAAAAATACACCAAACATATATTAAGATATTTAGCATTAGACAATATTGAACAAGGTAGTGAAATTTTAGCAGCTGACCTTGCAACAAGTATTTCTAGATATGATTTTGCTATTCAAATATCCAAAATTGCCTCATACGAAAAAAGATTTCATAATAAATACAATTATCCAATTATAACTACACCAAAAAATGTTGGAGGAAGAAAAATTCCAGATCAAGCATTAATATTAGCAGTAATTAGACAGGAAAGTGAATTTGACTCTAAAGCAAATAGCCACGCAGGTGCAAAAGGAATGATGCAATTAATGTCTTACACTGCAAAATTAGTTGCTAAACAAGCTAAGCTACCTTATTCAAAATCTAGACTTACAACTGATCCCGAATATAATATCCAATTGGGATCGCATTATTTAGCGGGTCTTATACTTGAATATGATGGGTCGTATCCATTTGCTATTGCAGCGTATAATGCGGGTCCCAAAAGAGTTAGGTATTGGAAAAAATTGAATAAAAATCCTCAAAAAAAACAAATTGATTATGTGAACTGGATCGAGTTAATCAAGTTTAAAGAGACCAGAAATTATGTTCAAAGAGTATTAGAAAATTATAATGTGTACAGATACGTATTAGGACAAAAACCGATACCTATTAAAGATTTTTTTAAAAATATGCCTTTATATTAATATAATGGCGGAAGGAGAGGGATTCGAACCCTCGGTACACCTTTTCAAGCGTACGGCGGTTTAGCAAACCGCTGGTTTAAACCAGCTCACCCATCCTTCCTTAACTAATGTGTAACTTGAAACCATTGAATATTCAATATTTATACAGTATTTATGAACAAAATATGAAAAATAAATATTCAATATTTTCGTTAATAAAAAACGCTTTAAGTGGTCACGAAAATTGGCAAAGAGCTTGGAGGGATCCAGAGCCTAAGAAAGAATATGATGTAATAATAATCGGTGGTGGTGGTCATGGTTTAGCAACAGCCTACTATTTAGCAAAAAAACATAAATTAACAAATATTGCTGTTATTGAAAAAGGGTGGATTGGCGGTGGAAACACCGGCAGAAATACTACTATCATAAGATCAAATTATTTATGGGATGCCAGTGCAGGACTTTATGATCATGCTTTAAAAATATGGGAAGGATTATCTCAAGAATTAAATTACAATGTTATGTTTAGTCAAAGAGGTGTTATTAACCTTGCTCATAATCTTCAAGATGTAAGAGATTTAAAAAGAAGAACTCATGCGAATAGATTAAATGGTATAGATGCAGCATGGTTAAGTACAGAGGAAGTAAAAAAATTTTGTCCTATTATAAATACATCTCAAAATATTAGATATCCTGTTCTTGGTGGAACTTTACAAAGAAGAGCTGGTACAGCAAGACATGATGCGGTTGCATGGGGTTACGCTCGTAGTGCAGATAAAATGGGTGTAGATATCATTCAAAATTGTGAGGTCAAGGGAATTAGGAGAAGTGGGGATCAGGTTGAGGGAATAGAGACAACAAAAGGATTTATTAAAACAAAAAAAATTGGAGTGGTTGCAGCTGGACATTCAAGTGTTTTAGCAAATATGGCTGGCATAAGATTACCATTAGAAAGTAAACCCCTTCAAGCTTTGGTCTCTGAGCCAGTTAAACCTATAATTGATACTGTTGTTATGTCAAATGCTGTACATGCTTATGTAAGTCAATCAGATAAAGGTGAACTTGTAATTGGAGCAGGTACAGACTCTTACGTTTCCTATACTCAAAGAGGTAGTCACAATATTGTTGAAGAAACTTTAAGAGCAATATTAGAATTATACCCAATATTTAGTAGAATGAAAATGTTAAGACAATGGGGAGGTATTGTAGATATTTGCCCAGATGCAAGTCCAATAATTAGTAAAACTCAAGTTAAAGGTTTATATTTTAATTGTGGCTGGGGTACTGGTGGTTTTAAAGCCACACCTGGTTCAGGAGATTTATTTGCACACACTATAGCTAATGATGAACCTCATAGATTAAATGCTTCCTTTAATTTAAATAGATTTGTAAGCGGTGATCTGGTTGATGAACATGGTGCTGCAGCAGTAGCACACTAATGTTTATAATCAATTGTCCATATTGCGGTGAGAGAGATCAATCAGAATTTTCTTGTGGAGGCGAAGCTCACATTGAAAGACCAAAACAACCTACAGAATTAAGTGACGATCAATGGGCTGAATATCTTTTTATGCGAAAAAATATAAAAGGTATTCAATTTGAAAGATGGAACCACATACATGGATGTAGAAAATGGTTTAATGTTGTTAGAGACACCTCTAATGATAAAATCCATGCAGTTTATAAAATGGGAGAAAGACCACCTATAAAATAATTATGATTAACAACTTAAGAATTAATAAAAACAACTTTATAGATCAAACTATTAGAATTTCTTTTAAATTTAACGGTAAAAAACTTTTTGGGTACAAGGGTGATACATTAGCCTCTGCTTTACTAGCAAACAATATTCATTTAGTTGGAAGAAGTTTTAAATATCACAGACCAAGAGGAATTATGACTTGTGGATCAGAGGAACCTAATGCAATTGTTCAAGTAGGAAAAGACTCCTCATTGACTGAACCAAATGTAAGGGCCACTGAAATTGAATTATATGAAGGTTTAGAGGCTTTTAGCCAAAACTGTTGGCCAAGTATAAATTTTGATATTGGGGGTATAAATAATTTTTTATCCCCTCTTCTACCTGCGGGATTTTATTATAAAACTTTTATGTGGCCTGCAAGTTTTTGGGAAAAATATGAATTTTTTATTAGACATTCAGCTGGATTAGGTAAATCTCCAACTAAACCAGATCAAGATTTGTATGATCATCAGTATGTACATTGTGATGTTTTAGTAATTGGTGGTGGTATCTCTGGTATATTATCAGCTAAATTATCAGTAGCAAAAGGGCTTAACACAATGCTGATAGATGATAAAGATTATCTTGGTGGATCAACAATATATCAAGATGATGATATTTTTAAAATAAATAATGAAAACTCAAATGTATGGTTAAAAAAACAAATAGAGACGCTAAATAAAATACCAAACTTAACAATTAAACATAGAACAAGTGTTGCTGCTTTTCATGGTTATAATTATCTTTTAGCGAGAGAAAATTTAATCGATCATTTAAACATTGATGAAAGAAAAGGAAAAATTAGACAAAGGTTGTGGAAAATAAGAGCAAAAAAAGTTGTAATAGCAACTGGCGCCATTGAACGTCCTTTAGTTTTTAGTAATAATGATAGACCTGGTGTAATTTTATCATCATCTATAAAAAAATACATTGATTACTATGGGGTAAAGACTGGAGAAAATATTTCATTATTTACCAATAATGATAGTGCTTATGAAACAGCAATTTCATTAAATAAAAGTGGAGTTAAAGTTAAAGTAATTATTGATATTCGGGAAGATTCCAACTCTATACTTTCTGAACAAGTAGAAAAATCAGGTATTAAAATATTAAAAGGATATACCGTAATTGATACAGATGGATACAAAAGAATTAAATCTTTCGATGTTATGAAGTTATCAAAAGATGGAGGGAGTGTTGTTGGTAATAAAATTACGTATAAAAGTGATTGTTTAGGAATTTCTGGTGGATGGACACCAATGGTTCATTTATTTACTCAATCAGGTGGAAAATTAAAATTTAGGAATAATGATAATGTGTTCATCCCTGATGAAAATAAAACACCATCAAAACAAATTAGTGTGGGGTCCTCAAATGGAGATTTTGAATTAGATGATGTTATAAATAATACTGTTAAAAATATTAAAATTTTTCTTGGCTTAGATAAAAATGATTTTGAAAATTTAAATATTAAATGTTCAAAAGAAAAACAAAAAAGAAATATTTGGTTGTTACCTTCTAATAAACCTATATCTAAAACAAAGCCATTCTTAGATTTTCAAAATGACTCAACTGCTAAAGATGTAAAACTAGCTCTAAGAGAAGGCTTTAAATCAATAGAACACGTAAAAAGATATACTACAACGGGAATGGGAACTGACCAGGGTAAACTGTCAAATATGCATGCACTGGGTATAATCGCTGATACAACTGGTACAAATATGGGTGATCTAGGCACAACTACCTTTAGACCACCTTATACACCGTTAACATTTGGAGCAATAGTAGGAAGAAATGTTGGTAAGTTTTTTGACCATACAAGAAGAACAGCTATTCATGATTGGCATGTGAAAAATAAAGCAGAATTTGAAAATGTCGGACAGTGGAAAAGACCTTGGTATTTTCCAAAGAATGGAGAAACAATGCATCAATCTGTGCAAAGAGAAAGTAAAGCAGCAAGAGAAAGTGCCGGCATACTTGATGCCTCTACTCTAGGAAAAATTGATATTCAGGGCGAAGATGCATCTGAATTTTTAAATAGAGTTTATACAAACGCATGGTCAAAACTTGCCATAGGAAAATGTAGATATGGTTTAATGCTAAATGAAGATGGTATGGTTTATGATGATGGTGTAACAACAAGACTTGCAGAAAATCATTATATAATGTCAACCACAACCGGTGGTGCAGCTAACGTTTTATCAAAACTTGAAGATTATTTACAAACAGAATGGCCAGAATTAAATGTATATTTAACTACTGTTACAGATCAATATTCAACTATGAGCATTTGCGGACCAAATTCTAAAAAAATTATTAAAAAAGTAATACCAAATTTAGATCTTTCAGATCAAAGTTTCCCGCACATGTCCTTTAAAAATTCAAAAATAAATAATGTTAAATGTCGAATTATGAGAATAAGTTTTACTGGAGAACATAGTTACGAAATTAATGTTCAGTCTAATTATGCGAAAGATGTTTGGGAAAGATGTATAGAAGCAGGTAAAGAATTTAATATTACACCATATGGAACTGAAACTATGCATTTACTAAGAGCTGAAAAAGGTTTCATAATTACCGGTCAAGATACTGATGGAACATTAACACCTTCAGACCTTCAAATGGACTGGATTATTGGTAAAAAGAAATATGATTTTATAGGTAAAAGATCATTATACAGAAGTGATACGATAAGAGAGGATAGAAAACAATTGGTTGGTTTATTAACAGATGATCCAAAGGAAGTTTTAGAAGAAGGAGCACAACTTGTTGAAAGCTTAGATAAGCCAATAGAAATGTTAGGTCATGTTACCTCTAGTTATTTTAGTCCAAATCTTAATAAATCTATTGCTCTAGCTGTAGTGAGGAGTGGAAAAAAATTAAAAGGTAAAAAATTAATAGTTCCTATGGAAAATAAAAATATTAATGTAACTATTACTGACACTGTTTTTTATGATAAGGAAAATAAAAGATTAAATGCTTAATTTTAATTCACCAATTAAGGAAGAAAAAAAATACAATGATCTAAATATTATTGAAGTTGAGCCCATAATTAAAATTAACCTTAGAAGTAATAAAAGGGAATTCTCTACAAAAATTGGGAAAATATTATCAATTTTACCACCAAATGAAGCAAATACTTCATCTGGTAACGAAAAATTTAATTTATTGTGGTTGAGTTCAGATGAGTGGTTAATTTACTCTAATGATAAAGAGATGAGTTTGGATGATCAAACAAATTTGGAAGATAAATTATTTAATGAAATTTCAAAATTAAATCAAGGAGCTGTAACAAATGTTTCTGATCATTGGGTAATGATTAATCTAAATGGAAATAAAGTATATGATTTATTATCAAAAAGTTGTCCTTATAATTTTAATGATTTCAAAAATAAAAAAGGGTCAGTTGCTCAAACAATAGTTAATCGTATAGATGTAATTCTTCATCATAAAGAAGACGATAATTTAAATCTTTTTGTAAGAAGGTCATTTTCAGAGGATTTATGGTTGTGGATTAACGATAGTGCTAGGTTTATATAATTTATTTTTTAAGTAAAATATTAAAATGCTAAAATAGGTTAGTGAAAAAATCCAATTTACAGCCGCCCAAATCCAAAAAAAGGATTCAAATGATGCATTAAAGTATTTTGCAATAAAATAGACTAATAGTGGATTAAAACCGTTTCTAAATAAATTTGAGATCATGGCATTTTCAGACTTCTTTATTGCCATAAATAAACCGTTAGAAAGAAAAAAAATTGGATATGCTGGCAGTATAAAAGCGCATATTTTTAAGTAATTTGAGCCATATTCTAATACAATTGGATCTTTTGAAAAAAAACTCATAAATAAATCTGAAAATAAATATAAAATTAGTCCAGAACTTAACATTATAAAAAAAGAATATTTTATTGATGTAAAATAAGCCTCTTTAATTCTATCTATTTGATTGGCTCCAAAATTTTGCGATATAATAGATATTATAGCAGTATTAATACCTAAAATAGGTAACAACAAAACCTGCTCTAATCTGGTTCCTGCTCCGTAACCCGCTACAGCATATTCACCTGATTGTCCTATATAGGCTAACACAATTGCAGATGTTATAGAGTATGCAAATATTGATACTATTATTGGCATAGATGTGAAAAAAATATTTATAAAATAGAATAATTTTGGTTTAAAGTATTCTATAGTTATTTCTTTTATTTTCTTATTATTAACAACTTTTAAAAGAATTATAATAAATGCAACAAGTTGAGAGACTATAGTTGATATTGCTATACCTTTTACTCCTAATACAGGAAAAAAAAATAATCCAAAAATTAAAATTGGATTTAATATTAAATTAATAAAAAAACATAAAATCAAAACATTTCTATAAGTTTTTGTATCACCTTCTGCATGAAGCATAGAGTTTAATGCAACAACTAATATAAATAATACTGAACCAGAAAAAATAATATTTGTGTATTCCAGACCTAGATTTGTAACCTCTTTAGTTGTGACCATTAATCGAAAAACATCATCAGAAAAAGAAAGGCCTAAAAAACCTATTAATAATGAAACTAAAATTGCAAAATACAAAATATGAGTAAAATAATTTAAAATATTTTTTTTATTATTTTCGCCTATACTATTTCCTATTAAAGATGTTCCAGCAACTGTAACACCAATTGAGGATGCAACGATGATAAAGTAAATTGGAAATGATTTACTTAGTGCTGCAAGTGCTTCAGGAGATATTTTTCCTGCATAAAAAGTATCGACAATATTATATAATGTTTGAAAAAGCATACCAACCATAGCAGGTAAAGCTAACTTGCGAACCAATAGAGGTATATTATCTTTAAGTAAATCCATGTTATTTAAATTCTCTCTGGTAAAAATATTTTTTACACAATTTTTTTTGAATTTGAATTTGTTGTTGTCTCATTCTAAATCTTTTTTTTTGATCATCGCTTAATAAACTAAAGCAATTAGGACAAGTCACACCTTCTTCATATTTGTTAGATTTAATTTCTAAACTAGAAATTGGTTCTCTGCAACCTGCACATATTTTTAAATTGCCCGGTTTAAGACCATGTTTAACTGAAACTCTATTGTCAAATACAAAACAATCACCTTTCCACATACTTTTTTTTTTATCAATTACATTTAGATAATTAATAATTCCTCCATTTAACTGGTAAACATTTTTAAAACCTCTTTTTCTAAGATAGAAACTTGCTTTTTCACATCTGATACCACCCGTACAAAACATTGCAATATTGTTATCTTTTTTTAAAGTTTTAAAAAATTTTGGAAAATCTCTAAAGTTTTTAATTTTGGGATTTACAGAACCTTTAAATGTACCTACTCTGTATTCAAAACCCTTCCTTGTATCAATAAGTACAGTATTTTTTTTTTTTATAAATTCATTCCATTTTTTTGGTTCAATTTGATTATTTAAAATTCTTTTATTTAATTTAATACCTATTGGTACTAATTCTTTTTTTATCTTTATTTTACCCTTGTGAAAGGCTTGATATTTACAAAATGACAAATTTTCATTATCAAAATTTTTAATATTTAATATTTTTTTTAAATGATTATTTATTAAATCGTATTGATTATTATTAAAACTTATAGTGCTATTTACGCCCTCGTTGGATAATATTATTGAACCTCTAATCTTTTCAATTGTAAATAACTTTTTTAACAATTTTTTTTTTTTATTTAAATTTGTAATTTTTTTAAATTTATAAAATCCTAAAATAGCAAACATTATATTTTTCTACATACAGATAAACCATCACCTAGAGGTAAAATAAGACTTTCAACACGATGATCATTATAAACAAAGGAATTAAATTCACGTATTATTTTAGTTAATTTATCATTTTTATTTTTATCGACAACATCTCCATACCATAATACATTATCAGTAATTATTAATCCTGACTTATTTAATAATTTTAAAGAATTTTCAAAATAATTTATATAATTTTCTTTGTCTGCATCTATAAATATAAGATCATAAATCTTTTTATTTTTAATTAAATCTTTTATGCTCTCGTTTGCGTTTCTTACTATTAAATTAATTTTATTTTCAAGTTTAGCTTTAATAAAAAAATTTTTTGCAATATTGGATGTATCCTTGTTTTTGTCTATTGCAGTTAAAAAAGCATTTTTATTCATTGCTAGCCCCATTGTTAAAGTACTTAATCCTGTAAATGTACCAAGCTCTAAAATATTAGTAGGATTATAAATTTTAATTATTAAATGTAAGAAATGACATTGGCTAATAGAGATTTGCATTTTTTTAATTTCACCAAGATTCTCATTATATTCTATAACCTCCCTCTGTACTGGATGAAGTTTTAATGAATTATCATTAATATACTTTTCAATTTTTTTATTAATCTGAAGGTTAGAACCCATTTTAATTTAATTTTTTTTTTAGGATTTCATTAACAAGTTTTGGATTTGCCTTGCCACCAGAATTTTTCATTACTTGACCAACAAAAAAACCAAATAACCTATCTTTTCCAGATTTATATGCTTCAACATTTTCTGGGTTTTCTGAAATTACTTTATTAATTATATTTTCCAATTCCTTAGGATCACTTTGTTGTTTTAAACCTTTTTCCTCTACAATAGTTATTGGATCTTTGTCTCCATCTCTCATTATTTCAAACACAGATTTAGCAATCTTACCTGAAATGGTTCCATCTTTGATTAAATTAATTAATTTTGATAAATTTTTAGAGGAAATTGGACTTTCCGTTATTTCAATATTTTGTTCATTTAATAATGCAAATAATTCACCCGTTATCCAGTTTGTGGCTAATTTTACATCAGAGTTTTTTGAAACATCCTCAAAATATTTTGAAATTTCAATGTCAGAGACTAGTATATTTGCCTCATAAGGTGATAATTTAAATTTTTCAATAAATCTTTTCTTTTTTTCATCAGGAAGCTCAGGAATATCTTTTTTTATTTTATCTATATAATTATCATTTAATTCAAGCGGTAAAAGATCTGGATCTGGAAAATATCTATAATCATGTGCATCTTCTTTAGATCTCATAGATCTTGTTTCATTTTTTTTAGTATCGAATAATCTTGTTTCTTGATCAATAGAGCCACCCTCTTCAATTACATCTACTTGACGATTAGCCTCGAAATCTATTGCCATTTGCATGAATTTTATAGAATTAACATTTTTAATTTCACATCTTGTACCTAATTTTTTATCTCCTTTTTTTCGTACAGAAACGTTTACATCGGCCCTTAATGAGCCTTCTTGCATATTACCATCGCAAGTTCCTAAATATCTCATTATCGATCTTAATTTTTTAATATATGCATTTACTTCGTCTAAAGATCTTAAATCGGGTTTGCTAACTATTTCCATTAAAGCTACACCTGATCTATTCAAGTCAACTAATGTATTTTGAGGATCTATATCATGGATACTTTTTCCTGCATCTTGCTCCAAATGGAGTCTTTCAATTCTGATATTTTTTTCACCATTTGGCATGTCTAATGTAATAGATCCCTCGCCTATAATTGGATTTTTATATTGAGAAATTTGGTAGCCTTGAGGCAAATCAGCATAAAAATAATTTTTTCGGTCAAATATTGATCTTTTGTTAATCTTAGCCTTTAATCCAATACCTGTTTTGATAGCTTGTTTAATACAATGTTCATTAATTACTGGTAACATTCCTGGAAATGCTGCATCGACTAAACTTACTTGGGTATTAGGTTCAGACCCAAATTTTGTTGATGAAGCTGAAAATAATTTAGACTCAGATAAGACTTGTGCATGAACTTCAAGACCAATAATAACTTCATACTTGTTATCATTTCTTGTTATAAGATATTCACCATTATTCTTACTCACTTAATCCACCAATCAGTTATATTATTTTTAAAGCTTATATTTTTTTCTAAAGCAAATGCGATATTTAAAATACTTTGCTCATCAAATGCTTTTCCAATAACTTGTAAACCTAGTGGGTAACCTTTTTTATCATGACCTGCTGGAATTGATATAGCAGGTAAGCCTGCAAGATTAATTGGAACTGTAAAAATATCATTCAAATACATTGATACTGGATCGTTTAATTTTTCTCCAATTTTAAAAGCAGAGCTAGGCGTAGATGGAGTTAATATAGCGTCTACTTTTTTATAAGCTTCATCAAAATCATTTTTGATTAGTCTTCTTACTTTTTGTGCTTTTAAATAATATGCATCATAATAACCTGATGATAAAACATATGTTCCTATCATTATTCTTCGCTTTACTTCATCACCAAAACCTTCTGATCTTGTTTTTTCGTACATATCTATAAGATTTTCACCTTTTGATCTAAAACCATATTTTACACCATCATATCGAGCAAGATTTGATGAGGCTTCTGCAGGAGCTACAATGTAATATGTTGGTAAAGCATAATTGGTATTAGGTAAACTTATCTCAACAATTTGACCTCCATTTTCTTTAATAATTTTTATTCCTTTTTCCCATAGCTCATCAATTTCTTTTGGCATTCCATCAACCCTATATTCTTTTGGTATGCCTATTTTTTTTCCTTTAATATTCTCATTTAAATTGTTTAAATAGTTTTCTCTTTTGAATTCAACAGAAGTTGAGTCTTTTGTATCGTAAGAACTCATAATTTGGAACATCAAAGAACAATCTTTGACATCATGAGTCATGGGTCCTGCTTGATCCAAAGATGATGCAAATGCTACTATACCATACCTGGAGCAACTGCCGTATGTCGGTTTTAAACCAACTGTACCAGTAAAGGACGCTGGTTGTCTAATAGATCCACCTGTATCTGTACCTATTGTTGCTGGTGTTAATTTTGCAGCCAGTGCTGATGATGAACCACCAGAAGATCCACCAGGTACTAAATTCTCAGATACTGGATTTTGAACGTTACCAAAATAACTTGTTTCATTAGAAGAACCCATTGCAAATTCGTCACAATTTAACTTTCCAATTATAATGCCTCCTTCATCTAAAATATTTTGAGTTACTGTTGACTCGTAAGTTGGAATAAAATTTTCAAGAATTTTACTACCAGCTGTCGTTTTTATATTTTTTGTACAAAAAAGGTCTTTTACAGCAATAGGTATACCAGGTAATTTTTTTTTAAAGTCTGGTTTTTGATCAAATATTTTTGCTTTTTTTATTGCATTTTCATAATTTTCATAAATATAAGCATTAAGTTTTTTTGATTTTTGTGATCTATTAATAAAAGCAATAGTTACCTCAGCTGATGATAATTCTTTTTTTTTAATTTTGTCTACAAGTTCAACTAATTTTAAATCTGTTATATTGGACATCATTCAACAACCTTAGGAACAACAAAAAAATCTTTATTTTTGTCTGGTGAATTTTTCAAGATATCCTCACGGATATTTTCAGATTTTATCTCATCTTTACGTAGTTTTAATGTAGTTTCAGCAATTGAGCTTAATGGTTCAGTATTTTTTGTATCTAATTCATTTAATTTTTCAATAAAAGAAAAAATTGAATTTAAATCTTTACCTAATTTTTTAGCTTTATTATCATCAATGGAAATCCTAGATAATTTAGATATGTGCTTTACTGTTTTAAGATCAATTGTCATATGATATGAATATTTAAAAAACTACCATTAAATCTGAAAAATACAACATGATCACTATTGAGCTTCTTAAGAAAAAAATTGACAATAATGCAAGATTAATTGGTTTGGATTTAGGGTTAAAACGTATAGGTGTTGCAATTTGTGATGATAGAAGAAAAATATCTACTCCTTTAAAAACATTAGATTATAAGAATATGCAATATCTTTTAGATCAATTAACAAATATTATTTACGAAAATAACATATCAGGAATTATAGTTGGGTTACCAATTAATATGGATGGCAGTTTAGGAAGAGCGGCTCAATCTGCCACTGATAAAGCGAATATGATATCAAAAAACTTAAAAATTGACGTGGTGCTTTGGGATGAGAGAATGTCAACAAAAGGTGCATTTAATATAACCAAAGAATTGGACGTTAATGTAACAAAAAAAGAGAAGAAAATTGATGAAAATGCTGCATCATTCATTTTGCAAGGTGCAATCGATTATCTAAATAATTAAGCTTGTATTAAACGTACTTTGAAGTTATAGAGTTAGTTTTAATGGCCAATTCAAAAAAAGCTATTAAAATTTCAAAAAAACATCTGCTAGGTATTCAAGATTTATCAATTTCTGATGTAAAGACTATCCTTTCAGAGTCAAAAAACTTCATAGCTTTGAATAAAAGTAAAAATAAAAAAATAGACATTTTGAGAGGTAAAACACAAATTAATTTATTTTTTGAACCATCTACCAGAACTCAAAGTTCGTTTGAGCTTGCTGGAAAGAGATTAGGTGCTGATGTTATGTCTATGAATATAACTAATTCAGCAATTAAAAAAGGAGAAACTTTAATAGATACTGCAATGACTTTAAATGCGATGCACCCTGATATTATTGTTGTAAGGCATCAAGACTCGGGTGCTTCTAATTTATTATCGCAAAAAGTTAATTGTGCAGTATTAAATGCAGGTGATGGCAGAAGAGAGCATCCAACTCAAGCTTTACTCGATGCTTTAACAATTATAGAGAAGAAAAATAAAGTTGAAGGTCTTAAAATTGCAATTTGTGGAGATATACTTCATTCAAGAGTTGCTAGATCAAATATTTATTTATTAAATATGTTGGGCGCGGATATAAATATTGTTGCGCCATCTAATTTAATGCCAAAGGATCTACAGAAATTTGGTGTTAACACTTTTACAAATATGAAAGAAGGAGTGAAAGATTGTGACATTGTAATGATGTTAAGATTGCAAAATGAAAGAATGACAGGTTCATTTCTCTCATCAAATAGAGAGTATTATGAATATTACGGGCTAACACCAGATAAACTAGAGAGAGCAAAAAGCGATGCAATTATTATGCATCCAGGTCCTATGAATAGGGGTATAGAAATAGATACAAAATTAGCTGACGACATTAATAAAAGTGTTATTAAAGAACAGGTTGAATTAGGTGTTGCTGTAAGAATGGCATGTCTAAAGTTATTTTGTGAATGATGAAAAAACAATATTTTTTAAATGCAAAGATAATAGATCCTAAAAACTCTTTAGATGAAATAGGTGGTTTAATTATTGGCGAAAATGGAAAAATTGAAGCTATAGGAAAAAAAGTAAATCAAAATAATATTCCTTCAAGAGAAAAATATATAGATCTTAGAGAAAAATTTATATTTCCAGGTATTGTTGATATGAGAGTATTTGTAGGTGAACCAGGCTACGAATATAAAGAAAATTTTAGAACATTAAGTAATGCAGCGCTAGCTGGAGGTGTTACATCTGTAGTTACAATGCCTAATACCTCGCCTGTTATAGATAATGTTTCAATGGTCGACTTTCTTAAAAGAAGAGGAAGAGATAAATCAAAAATTAATATATTTCCGACCGCGAGTTTAACAAAAGGTCTAGCAGGAACAAATATGAACGAATTTGGACTTTTAAATAAAAAAGGAATAATTGGTTACACAGATGGTACGCAAACGATCCAAAATACAAGATTGATGTCGAGAATTATGAGGTCTGCTTATGATTTAGATGCGCTAGTAATACAACATGCAGAAGATAATGAATTATCAAAAAATGGACAAGTAAATGATGGAATAATTGCAACTAAACTTGGTCTTCAAGGCATCCCTGACTACGCAGAAAAAATTATTATCGAAAGAGATCTGACTTTGCTAGAGGATTTCAATTGTAGATATCATATTTCTCAAATATCATCGGATAAGTCTGTTGATATTATTAAAAAAAGAAAAGAAATTATAAAATTTACAACTGGTGTTTCAATTAATAATTTATCATTAAATCAAAATGATATAGGAGACTTTCGTACATTCCTTAAATTATCCCCTCCTCTAAGGACAGAGGAAGACAGAATGTCTTTAATTAAGGGTATTAATCAAAATCTTATTGACGTTATTGTGTCAGACCATAAACCTGAAGACGAAGAGTCAAAAAGATTAACATTTGCTCAAGCTGCAACTGGTGCCTCTGGTATAGAAACCCTTTTGCCACTTGCATTAGAATTATTTCACAATGGATCAATAAAATTAAACAAGTTAATTGAGTGTCTGACATGTAACCCTGCTAAAATTTTAAAAATTAATAAAGGAAATCTTTCTGTAGGAAATAATGCTGATTTATGTATTGTTGATATATACAAACCATGGGTAGTTAAAAAAGAAAGAATGATATCAAAATCAAAAAATACTTGTATAGAGGATAAAAAACTACAAGGTAAAGTATTAAACACTTTTATTAATGGAGTAGAATTATTTAAATGTTGAATTTAGAAATTACTTTAATAATTATAATCTCTTATTTGTTTGGTTCTATTCCATTTGGACTTTTATTAACTAAAATTTTTATCGGTAAAGATATAAGAAAAATAGGCTCTGGAAACATTGGCGCAACTAATGTTTTAAGATCTGGAAATAAATTTATAGGATATTTAACGTTAATTCTTGATATTTTAAAAGCTGTTGTGCCTATCTTGTATATTAATTTTTATTATAATGATCAACTATTGTTAGCCTCTTTATTAGTTTTTGTAGGTCATGTTTTTCCAATTTGGCTTAAGTTTAAAGGAGGCAAAGGAGTTGCGACTTATGTTGGAATTTTATTTTGTTTAAATTATTTATCGGGAATAGCATTTTGTATAATTTGGTTATTAATTTTTTTTATATTTAAATTTTCTTCTTTAAGTTCAATTGTCTCAAGTTTTTGTATACCTATTTTTCAATATTTTTTTATTTCTGATCCTTTTTACTATTTTTACTTTATCATGTTCATAATGATTTTTTATACACACAGAGAAAATATAAAACGCCTAATAAATAAGACAGAATCTAAGACAAAAATTTATTAGTTTGACTATCCAAGTCTTTAATGTACTTTTATTATGATGAATTTAGTAATTGTTGAAAGTCCAGCTAAAGCAAAAACAATAAATAAGTATTTAGGAAAAAATTACACAGTTCTAGCCAGTTACGGCCATATAAGAGATTTACCATCCAAAAATGGATCTGTAGATCCAGAAAACAAATTTAAGATGATATGGGAAATAGATAGTTTTTCTAAAAAATATTTAAAAGAAATTACAGATGCAGCAAAAAGTTCAGACAAAATTATTCTAGCTACTGACCCTGATCGTGAAGGTGAAGCGATTGCATGGCATGTTAAAGAATTTTTAGTTGAAAAAAAAATACTTAAAGACAAAAAAATTGAAAGAGTAGTATTTAATGAAATCACGAAAAAAGCAGTTATAAATGGCATAGAGAATCCTAGATCACTAGAAGGTCAACTTATTGATGCTTATATGGCTAGAAGAGCTTTAGATTATTTAGTAGGTTTTAACATTTCACCAATACTATGGACTAAATTACCAGGTTCAAAGTCAGCTGGTAGGGTTCAATCTGTAGCTTTAAGATTGTTAACCGAAAGAGAACATGAAATTGAAGTATTTAATCCAGAGGAATTTTGGACTCTAAAAGTAAATTTTATTACTTCTTCAAAAAATATACTTACCTCATCAATTTCTGAATTAAATGGAGAAAAAATCGAAAAATTTAGTTTTAAAAATAAAGAAGATATAAATAATGCAATATCAAAAATCAAAAAAAAAAAATACTTAATTAAAGACATAACATCAAAAATCTATACAAGAAATCCATCAGGCCCTTTTACAACTTCAACTCTTCAACAAACTGCGTCTAGTAAATTAGGTTTTGGTGCTTCAAGAACAATGCAAATTGCACAAAGGCTTTATCAAGGTATCGAGATAGATGGTGATATCAAAGGTTTAATAACTTACATGAGGACTGATGGTACAAATATATCTAAAGAGGCAATTCCATTATTTAGAAAATATATAGAGGAAAATTATGGCGGTGATTATCTCCCCGAGGAAGCTAACAATTATTCAGGAAAAAAAGCTAAGAACGCACAAGAAGCTCATGAAGCGATAAGACCAACAGAAATAAAAAATTCACCTGAAAGTATAAAAAAATTTTTAAGCACAGATCAGTATAAATTATATGATCTTATTTGGTCTAGAGCTCTATCATCTCAAATGCAGCCAGCTAAATTTGATAGAAAAACTATATTAATTGCATCTGATGACGGAAAGAACATATTAAAATCTAGTGGTTCAACCATAAAATTTGATGGTTTTTTAAAACTTCATAAAATTGAAGATAATGACGATGAAAAAATATTACCTAAAGTGTCTAAAGGACCAATCGACATAAAGGAATTCAATGATGAACAGCATTTTACACAACCACCTCCTCGCTTTTCAGAAGCCAGTTTAGTTAAAAAATTAGAAGAATTAGGAATTGGTCGCCCTTCAACATATGCAAGTATAATATCTGTTATATCTAATAGAGGATATGCTGATATATTAAATAAGAGATTTTTTCCGACCGATAGGGGAAAATTACTTTCTGCATTTTTAGAGAAGCTTTTTTCAAGGTATGTAGACTATGATTTTACTGCTAAACTTGAGGATCAATTAGACGATATTACTTCGGGTAAAGAAAACTGGATAAAGGTTTTAGATCAATTCTGGAAAGATTTTAATGAAAATGTTTCAAATGTTAAAGAGAAAAGGACTAGAGAAGTTTTAGATTTACTTAATGATAGTTTGGGGAGTTTGATTTTTGATAAAAATATTAATGGTAATGTGGATAGAAGCTGTAAATTATATAATAAAGATTGTAAGTTTTCAGTAGAAGGAACATTAAGCTTAAAAAATAGCTTTAGAGGAGGTGCATTTATTGGATGTTCTAATTATCCAGACTGTAAATATACAAGACCATTATCAAAAACTAAGGCTGCTGCTCAAGCAAATCTATCAGAGCCTAAATTAATAGGAAAGAACGATATAGGAAAAGATATTTATTTAAAAAATGGAAGATTTGGACCTTATTTACAATATGAATTAAGTGATCAAGAAATAGAAAATATTAAAAAACCAAAAGTTAAAACAAAAAAGAAAAAGAAAGAAGAAAGTAACCTTAAAAATGTATCTATACCAAAAGGTTTAGACATAGAAAATGTTGATCTTGATAAGGCAAAATATTTATGTTCACTTCCTAAAATAATTGGTAAACATCCAGACTTAGAAAAAGACATTACAATTAACGTTGGACGATTTGGTCCATATTTAAAATGTGATAACAAATCTGCAAGATTAGAAAGCGTCGATGAATTATTCAGCATAGGATTGAATAGAGCGATAACTTTAATATCAGAAGCTAAACCAGGAAGAATTTCATCCTCAATGATAAAAGATTTAGGTGAGCATCCTGAAGACAAAAAACCGGTGAAGATTATGAAAGGCCAGTACGGACCTTACATCAAATATAAATCATTAAATGCAACAATTCCTGAAGAGAAAGATCCAACTGAACTTACAATGGAGGAAGCATTAATTTTAATTGAGAAAAGAAAAGAATACGATAGAAGTAAAAAGAAAAAAAATTAATGAGTGCTGATAAAAAATTAAAAGAAAATAATATACTTTTACCTGAAGCGCCCGCGCCAGTAGGATCATACGTAGCAAGTAAAATTGTTGGAAAATTATTATATATCTCAGGACAAATCTCTATGAACTCAAAAGGTGAGTTGATAAAAGGTAAACTAGGTAAAGATTTGAATACAGATGACGGATATAAAGCAGCAGAAAGATGTGCACTAAGTACTTTGGCTCAAGCTAAGAAAATATTATCTGGAAATCTAGATCAAATTAAATCTTGTATAAAAATCGTCGGTTTTGTTAATTCGACAGATGATTTTATAGAACAACCAAAAGTAATTAATGGCGCATCTGATATGTTGGTGAAAATTCTTGAAGATAAAGGTAAGCATACTAGAGCGGCAATTAGTGTAAATAGTTTACCTTTAGATGTTGCTGTTGAAATTGATGCAATTTTTGAAATAAAATAGTTATCTACCTATACCAAAATAGTTAATACCTTTTTTTTTCATTGAATTTGGAGAATATATATTACGCATATCAAATATCTTGAATTTGCTCTTTTTAATTAATCTTTTGAAATTTAAGGTTTTAAATTCATTCCACTCAGTATGGAGTATTATTAAATCTGATCTTAAACATGCTTGAGTTACATTCTTACAATATCTTACTTTTTTAAATCTTTTAAAGTCAATTTTTTCACCAGAGGGATCAAAATAATTAATTTTGGCTCCTTTTTTTAACAATTTTGGTATCATGTACAAGCTTGATGCTTCTCTCATATCATCTGTATTAGGTTTAAAAGTAACTCCTAAAAAAGTTATCAATTTATTCTTTAGATTATTATTTAAAATTTTATACACTTTTTCAGTTAATAACTTTTTTCTATCATCATTTGATCTAATTACTGATTTTATTATAGATAAATTTGATTTAAATTTATCTGCAGTATCAATTATTGCTTTAGTGTCCTTGGGAAAACATGAACCTCCATAAGCTGGACCTGCTCTTAAAAACCTATCCCCTATTCGTTGATCTAATCCCATTCCCTGTGAAATTTCTTTAATATCAATATTTGTTTTTTCGCACAGATTAGCTAATTCATTGATATAAGATATCTTTGTGGCTAGAAATGCATTTGATGCATATTTGATTAATTCAGCTCCGCGTCTTGAAGTCCTAAAATATCTACTTTTTTTTTTTATTATTGGTAAATAAAGCGACTTTAAATAATTATTAGCTTTATCGCTATCGGTTCCAATTACAACTCTATCAGGGTAAAGAAAATCTCTTATTGCTTCACCTTCTCTTAAAAATTCAGGATTAGAAACAATGTCTACAATTTTTTTTCTTTTTTGTTTAATCAAAATCTTTTCAATTTTATCACCTGTAGTTACTGGTACAGTAGACTTTGTAATAATGATCTTATAACTTTTAATCAATTTTTTTAAATTATTAGCGACATTAAAAACATATTTTAAATCTGCTGAGTTGCTTTTTTTCTTAGTTGGTGTGCCAACACAAATAAATATCATATCCGAGTTTTCTACCGCTTCTTTTAAATTATTTGTAAAAATTAATCTTTTTTGTTTATAATTATGTTTTAGAATTTCCTCTAAACCAGGTTCATATATTGGAACTATTCCTTTATTAAGAGCATTAATTTTTTCAATATCGTTATCTACACAATAAACAATATTTCCAAGATCTGAAAAACAAACTCCACTAACCAAACCAACATAGCCTGTGCCTATCATACATAATTTCATAATTTTGCTATTTCTATTCCTGATTTTACATACCCACTCATACTTCCACAATCTAAATATTTTCCACGAAATTTATGTCCAATAATTTTATGACCCCCATTTATCAATTTTTTAATTGCATCAGTAATATGAATTTCACCACCCTGACCTGGTTTAAGATTTTTTAGTTTAGAAAATATTTTTTTTGGAAGAATATATCTACCTATAACAGCATTTGTTGAAGGTGCATTTTTAATAGTTGGTTTTTCAATTACATCTTTGATAAAAAAATTATCCTTATTAAGTCTTTTAGATACTGAGTATATGCCCCATCTACTTACGTTATTTTTTTTAACTTTCATACTCGCCATTACAGAACATTTATTTTTCTTGCTTATTCTAATCATATCTTTTGAACAATTTTTTTTTATAATTAAATCATCTGGTAATAACATTAAAAAATATTTATCTTTTATAAATTTTTTAGTTTTAAGTACAGCATCACCAGTACCCAATGGTTTATTTTGATATACAAATTTTATCATCTTTTTATATTTTAGAATTTTTCTATACGCGCTAATTATTCTTTTATCACCCTTTTTTTTAATAATTTTTTTGTAAAAACTATCCTTATAAAAATAATCTTTTATCATCATTTTGTTTTTGGAAATTATAAATACAACTTCTTTAATACCAGCATCAATGCATTCATCTAATATATATTCAATGCCAACTTTCCCATTCATTGGTAACAATTCTTTAGCAAAAACGCTAGTTAATGGGAGTAGTCTTGTACCAAGACCCGCCAAAGGTATAATTGCTTGTCTAATCATAAATAACTATTATTAGTGAAGTATCATAAATGATTATATTTAAAAGCATTAATAAACTTAATAAAGAAGTTAATTTTAAGGCAGATATTGGTTTTGTTCCAACCATGGGGGCCATACATCAAGGACATGTGAGCTTGATAAGAAAATCACAAAAAAAAAGCAAAAAAACATTAGTCAGTATATTTGTTAATCCTGCTCAATTTAATGATAAAAAAGATTATAAAAAATATCCAAAAAATATTCAAAAAGATCTTAGGTTGTTAAAAAAACTTAAAGTAGACTATGTTTTAATACCTAGCGTTAAAGATGTGTATGGAAATAATAGTAAAAAAAAATTTAAAATTAACAAATCGAGTAAAATATTATGTGCAAAATATAGATCTGGTCATTTTGAGGGGGTTTTAAGTGTAATAAATCAATTCATCAAAAAATTAAAAATAAAAAAAATATTTTTAGGTGAAAAAGATTATCAACAATATATT
>CACIDN010000007.1 GCA_902585415.1 uncultured Pelagibacteraceae bacterium | reverse complement strand
CTATGTCAGCAGCTGCAAAAATACATACAGATAAGACGTAAGCTCTAAAAAATCCAAAGAAAAAACCAAATATTTTGTCCAAAGTTCCTATCCCAGAATAGGTTATTGCTTTACCGATTCCTTTACTTATCATTAAAATTAAGAATATTAATATTATAAAAATAGACACTCCTAAGACAGTGTCTAAAACATACTCATTATCAATTACATCCTCCACATAAGGTTTAACTTTTGGAAATAATAATAATGTGAGAATATACGCCAACAACCATTTACTTGCAGAAAATAAACTCAAAACGAAACCTTTAGATGTACATTTAATCAGTGATAAAATTACTAAAATTATGAAAAATAAATCAAATATTAATAATTTATTAAGGATTTCTAGAATTTGATCAGTCATTTTTTTTAATGCCGAAAGGTTTTATCAATAAAATTAGACTTGGTAACAAAGTTAAAACTAACAACATTGCTAACAACATCGCTATACCAGTAAAAATTCCAAAATAAATAGTAGGTATAAAATTGGATAGAACAAGTATTGAAAATCCAAATATTATTGTAACTGACGTATTTAATATTGCTATACCAACTGTAGAGTGGCATGTCTTAATAACTTCACCATAATTACTGTTATTTTTATATTCTTCAATAAATCTATAAATATAATGAATACTATTATCAACTGCGATACCAATAGTTATTGCTGCAATAGTTATTGTCATCATATCTAATGGAATATTTAATAATCCGATGAGACCTAATATTGCAAATGCAGCTATAAAGTTTGGCATCACACCAATAATGGATATTTTTACATTCCTGAATAAAATTAAAAACATAATAAATATACCGATCATTACTAAACCAAGAGTTAAAATTTGGGACTTAAATAAACTTTGTAATAAATTATTAAATAGTATTAAAACACCTCCCAATTTAAAATCTTTTTCATTTAAACCAACTTCACTTTTTAATTCAGTATTAATTTTATTTATAAGTTGATTTCTTCTTAAATTTTCCGAAGAATCTTTAATCCTTAAATTTATTCTAGCTTCATCATCATTGACAGATATGTAGGGATCAACAATTTCTTTTTTAATTGTTTTTGGTAATTTGCTATACAAAACCCCCATTTCAAGAGTTCCTAGCTCTTTGTTATTATTCAATTTAGTAGCTATTTCAATAATTGAGTAAAAAGATAAAACTTTACCCACATAATCCAAGCTTTCCAAATACACATGAACTTTTTTAATTCTATCTATTTTATCTTTGGTGAACCAATATTTACTTTGATCTGTTTCATCACCTTCTTCATCCCAATCTTCAAATTCATCCCCATCTTCATTTACTATATCGTTTCCCTGTTTATCAAACTTAAGTACAACGTTTAGAGGTGTAGTTCCTCCTAATTTTTCATCTATTAATTTCATACCTTTATAGATTTCAGTGTCTTTACTAAAATAATTTATAAAACTATTTTCTACTTTTAATTTTGAAATACCAAATACACTTAAAATTATTAATAGCGCTGATATTAATATAATTAATTTAACATTTTCTAATGAAAATTTTGAAAGCATATTTGTAAATGACGAAAATGATTTTTCTTTAACCTCAACTTTTTGGTAATCACATAAATTTAAGAGAGTTGGAAGTAATGTAAATGTTACAACAAATGAGGTCAATAATCCGAATGACATCATAAGACCAAAATCAATAATTGGTTTTATTTCACTAAATATTAATGACATAAAGGCACACATTGTAGTAAGAACTGTGTATATTATAGGCCAAACCATTTTTTCTGTAGTTAGTTTAATTATTTCGAGCAAAGAAGAGCTAGGAAATTTTTTTCTTAATTGAAGAAATCTGGTGCTTATATGGATATTCATTGCCATTGTTAATATCAACATTAAAGCAATAAAGTTTGATGAAATAACTGTAACTTTCCAATTCATAATACCTAAAAAACCCATCATTATTAGAACTGAAAAAAAACAACTACTAATAGGAATTATTATCCAAATTAAATTTCTAAAAACATACCATAAAGTTAATATTATAAACAAAAAAACACCTAAACCAAAAACTATTATATCACTCTTAATAAAGCTCATCATGTCATCAGCAATCATTGGTATTCCACCCAAATGAATTTTTCCAATGCCTTCGAAAGATTTTATAATTTCCCGAATTTCAGTAATATTTTGATGCCTCTCTTTTTTTAAAGTGTCTTTATATATTTCAATCTCTTGTTTATTATTAAATGCACTAAATTGAGGTTTTTGTTTCTGTTTAATATTTACTATAATGCCTGTCGTTTTTGAGTCCTCGCTAACAACAAAATTTCTAAAGACTGGACTGTTTAAGATCTCTTTAAAACCTCTTTCCTTATCGATATTTTCATCCTTAAGAGTTTTAAAATTTTTAATTCTTTCCATCAAAGGTTCATCAGAACTATTAAGCAAAGGAATATCTAGAATTGTAATTGTGTTATATACCCATTCTAAACTTTGAATTTTGTACTTAAGGCTTAAAATATTGTTAATTGTATTTTCAGAAATTATTTTTTCTTTTGGTGTTAAAGTTAATACTAAAAATTCTTTAGCACCATATCTTTCATTAATTTCCTGTAAATATTTTAAATCTGGATCCCCCTCAATTAATAAAGTATCTGATGAAGCATCTAACCTAAAATCTTTTGAGTTATAACCAAAAAATACAGCCGTTATTAAAAGCAATAACAGTATCAATTTTGGTTTGCTTAATATAATTCTTTGATAAATTTTAGAAATCATTGACCTGTAAATATACTATTTTATACTAATTATTTACAGCGTCTTTAAATTTTGTAAACATTTCCTCAAATTCTAACATTACGTTCCCAGTAGGGCCATGTCTTTGTTTACCTATAATTAATTCCGCTAAATGAGATACTTCATTCATTTTAGCCTGCCATTCAGCATGTTCTACCGTTGCAGGTCTTGGTTCTTTAACTTTTAAATAGTAAGATTCTCTGTATACAAACATTACAACATCTGCGTCTTGCTCTATAGAACCAGACTCTCTCAAGTCTGATAATTGAGGTTTTTTATCATCTCGTTGTTCAACAGCCCTAGACAATTGCGATAGTGCTAACACTGGTATTGACAGTTCTTTAGCCAGAGCTTTTAACCCTTGGGTTATCTCTGATATTTCTTGCACTCTCCCCTCTTTAAATGAATTCGAGGCTCTCATTAACTGTATGTAGTCTATCACAATCATATCCAATCCATAAAGCCTTTTAATTCTTCTAGCCCTATTTGATAGAGCTGCTATACTTATTGCAGGTGTTTCATCTATATAAAGAGGAAGTTCAGAAATATTTTTAGAAACATTAATAAATTTTTCTAGCTGTTCCTCGGATATTTTTCCTCTTCTAATGTCATTAGATTTAATTCTAGATTGTTCAGCAAGAATTCTAGTTGATAATTGCTCAGATGACATTTCAAGAGAAAAAAAAGCAATTGAACCTTTATTATTTTTTTCTTGAATATCTTGAGCTGCATGAAAAGCGATGTTTGTTGCTAGTGCTGTTTTACCCATAGAGGGCCTTCCAGCTATAATTATTAAGTCTGATTTATGTAAGCCACCAAGTCTGTCATCTAAATCTTTTAATCCAGTTGGAACTCCAACAATTCCCTCTTCATTTTTAAAAGCATTAGAAGCCATATCCACAGTTTGTCTAACTGCATCATCAAATTTTATTAATGTTGAATTTAGAGATCCTTTCTCAGCAAGGTCATAAAGAATTTTTTCTGAATTTTCTATTATTGTTTGGCCATTTATGTTTAAATCATTTATCTTAGCATTATCAATAATGTTTTCAGAAATTTTTATTAATTCTCTTCTTACATACATGTCATATATAATTTTAGAATATTCGATAGATTGTCTCGAAGATGTGGCAAATTTTGTAATTTTAATTAAATATTCTGGTATGTTTAAATCATCATTATCTACCTCAAAATAATTTTTTAAAGTTATGGGATTAGCTAGCATGCCTTTATAAATTAAAATTTGAATAGATGAAAAAATTTTTTGGTGCATTGGGTCATAAAAATTTTTTTCAGAAATTATATTATTTATATCATCGAATATTTCATTATCAGTTAAAATTGATCCAATAACTGCTTGCTCTGCTTCAATATTATTTGGTAATTCTTTATATTTGTTTGTGACTAATGATAAATTTTTATTCACAATAAAATGATACACATCGAAAATTGAAGATTATATAAAAATATTTTAAAAAATAGGCTGGGGAAAAAAATGTATAATTATTTCGTCTGATCTAAAACCTCGACTTTAATATTGATTTCGACTTGAATGTCTGAATGTAAATCAATAAAAACTTTAAATAATCCGAGTGTCTTTATTTCTTTTGGCAGTTGTATAGAAGAAGGTTTAATCTCTATTCGATCTTTTTCGTTAATTAACTTTGATATTTCTGTTGGTTTTATTGAACCATATAGATCTTTATTTTCAGTAACAAGTTTCTTAATTATATAAATTTTTTTATTTAGTTTATCTGATAATATCTTAGCATCTTTCTTTTTATCTAAATCTTTTTTTGCTAATTCATCTTTCATCTTACTGACTTGTTTAATATTTTCTTTCGACGCATACATAGCTTTTTGATTTGCTATAAGGTAGTTTCTTCCAAAACCTCTTTTGACATCTATTATCTGTCCAATGTTTCCAATTTTCTTAATATTTTCTAAAAGAATTACTTTCATTATTATATTAATGCTAGATTTCTTGCTCTTTTTACAGAAAGAGATAATTCTCTTTGTTTTTTTTGAGAAATGTTTGTGATTCTTGAAGGTAGAATTTTGCCATTCTCAGAAACGTATCTTTTAAGTAATTTTATATTTTTGTAATCAACTACCGGAGCCCCTTTGATAGACAAGGGGCAGGGTTTTTTAAATTTATATTTGTTAGGTTGAAATATACTCAGTTTTGAAAAATTATTTGTTCTATTTTTCTTTGAATTATTTTTCTTATTTTTCATTTATTCTTTTTTCATCTGAGAAATAATTTGCTTCTAAATCAAACTTTTTAACCTTTACTGTAAGACAACGTAATAAATTTTTATCTAGCTTTTCACTTTTTTCAAGCTCTTTAATTAATTCACCATCTCCGGTTATTTTAAAATGTATATAATTACCCCTCTTATTTTTTTTAATTAAATATGATAAATTCATTAAACCCCAATCTTGAGTCTGAATGATATCTCCTTTATTTTTTTCAATTAAATTTGAGTATTTCTCTTTGATTTGCTTGATTTGTGAAGCAGATGTATCTTGTCTAGCTATAATTGTATGTTCGTAATTATTCATTTTAAATTATATAAAAAAAATTGATATACTATTATAATAGTTTTATTACAAGACATAATATTAAAAATTAAATGTTTTCAATAGTTTTTCCAGGTCAGGGATCACAAAAAATTGCAATGGCTAAGGAGCTTTTCCAAAGTTTCAATTTGGTTAAAAATATATTTTCAGATGCAGATAAAATACTAGATTTGGCAATTTCTAAAATAATATTTGAAGGTCCTCAGGAACAATTGAATTTAACAGAAAATGCTCAACCAGCAATATTTTTAGTCAGTTATTCAATTTTTAAACTTGCTAAAGAGGAATATGGTTTAGAATTTAACAATGCGCAATTTGCAGCTGGACATTCTCTTGGTGAATATTCGGCATTGTGCTGTTTCGATATTTTAAATTTTGAAGAAGTTTTGGTTGCCTTAAAAAAAAGGGGCCAGTTTATGCAACAGGCAGTTCCAAATAAACAAGGTGGAATGATGGCGGTATTAGGATCTGATTTAAAAGTTATTGATGATATACTTAAGGAAAATATAAAAAAATACGAGTGTTTTATAGCAAATGATAATTCACCTCAGCAAGTTGTTGTTAGTGGACTGAAAAGTAATTTAAATAAATTTTCAGAAGATTTAAATAAATATAAAATTAAAAATTTAGATTTAAACGTCAGTGCACCATTTCATTGTGTATTAATGAAAAAAGCAACTGAACTTATGTCAGACGTAATTAATAATTTAAAAATAAATAAAATTTCTAAGCCCATAATTCATAACTATAGTGCAAAACCATCTTCTTCAGAAAAAGACATCAAAAATATGCTTATCTCACAAATTGAGGGGAAAGTCAGGTGGGTGGAGAGTGTAAAATATATGATAAATAACGGAACAAATAATTTCGTTGAAATTGGTCCTGGAAAAGTACTTTCTAGTCTTATAAAAAGAATTGATAAAAATGTGAATATTAAATCAATTAATAATATAGTTGATATAAAAGAAATAAATTTAAATGGATAGTTTAAAAGATAAAAAAGTAATCATAACAGGTTCAACTGGTGGCATTGGAAGTGCTATTACAGAAATTTTTGTAAAGTACGGAGCAAATGTTTTAGCAACAGGTACAAACGATGAAAAGTTAAATAACTTAAAAAAAAAATTTCAAAATATAAATACAAGAAAATTTGATATTTCGTGTCATAAAGAAATTGAAAAATTTGTAGAAGATTGCTCAAAAACTTTAGACGGGGGTCCAGATATTTTAATTAATAATGCAGGCATAACTAGAGACAACATATCTTTAAGAATGTCACATGATGAATGGAAAGATGTACTAGATTTAAATTTAACCTCTACATTTTTACTATGCAAATACTCAATAAAAAGAATGATAAAAAACAAATATGGTAAAATTATAAATATAACATCAGTTGTAGGCCACACTGGAAATATTGGTCAGTCTAACTACGCTGCATCAAAGTCTGGAATCATAGGATTTACTAAAAGCTTGGCAATTGAGTATGCTAAAAAAAATATAAATATAAATTGTGTCTCACCTGGGTTCATTCAAACAAATATGACTGACAAAATTGACCCTAAATTTAAAGAAATAATTGTTTCCAAAATACCCTCAAATAGACTTGGAAATCCATCTGATGTTGCAAATGTTGTTATTTTCTTATCTTCGGATTTAGCTGATTACATAACGGGCGAAACAGTCCATGTTAATGGAGGTATGTATTTAGGTTGACAAAACTTCTATTTTAATTATTAAGAAAAATCAAACAAAGGATCAAAATGGCAGAAGATATATCAAATAAAGTAAAAAAAATTGTTGCAGATCATCTAGGTATAGATGAAAGTAAAGTTACGGATGACTCGAGTTTTATTGATGATCTAGGAGCTGATAGCTTAGATACCGTAGAACTTGTTATGGCTTTTGAAGAGGAATTTGGATCAGAAATTTCTGATAGCGAAGCAGAAAAAATTCTTACTGTTGGTGACGCTATTAAATTTATTGAGACTAAAAGTAACTAATTATTTAGATGTCCTTAAACAAAAGGGGGATTATGGTTGTTCTCTCTTCTCCATCTGGAGCTGGCAAAACCACACTAGTCAAATTATTATCAAAAAAAAATAATTTTTATACTTCAATTTCACACACAACTAGAAAGCCTAGAGAGAATGAAGTAGATGGTATAGATTACTTTTTTGTTAAAGAGAAAAAATTTAAAAACCTAATTAAAAATAATAAATTCTTAGAGTACGCGAGGGTATTTAAAAACTTATATGGCACAACCAAAGAGCAAGTTATTATAAAATTAAGCAATGGTAAAAACGTTTTGTTTGATATAGATTGGCAAGGCACAGAACAAATTAAATCTCAAAAACTTAATTTTAAATTAATTACTTTTTTTATTCTGCCACCTAGCAAAAAAGTTTTATTTCAAAGATTATCAAACCGAGATATGAAAGATAAACTGATAGTAGAGGAGAGAATGAAGCAATTCGACAAAGATATTTTACATTGGAAAAAATATAATTATGTCGTTGTGAATGATAATCTCCAAAAATGTTATCGTAAAATTATGAATATTATAAATAAAGAAATAAAAAATAAAAAATATAAATATAATAAATTATATATTGAAAACTATATTCAAAAATTAATTTAGATTTTTTTCATATTCAATCACTAAATCTAAAAATTTTTTCACACTTATATTCTGAGGCCTGTCAGTCAATTTAATATCTGCAATTTTTAGTATTTCATCGAAATTATTAAATAATTTAAAGAAGTTTTTTTTTATCATCTTTCTTCTTTGATTAAATAACACTCTAGTTACATGTTCTAAATTCCGAGGATCTCTAATTTTATGAATTTTTTGTTTTGGAATAAATTCTAACACAGAACTTTGAACTTTTGGTACTGGATAAAAATTATCTGGATAAATATCAATTTTTTTTCTTATATCGAATTTCCAATTAGAGAGAACTGTAATACGACTGTAATTTTTTGTATTTTCTTCAGCAATAATTCTGTCTGCTACCTCTTTTTGAAACATTAAAATAAGTTTTTCAAATCTTATATTTTTACTTAGACACCAATTTGAAAGTATTTTAGTGGATATATTGTACGGCAAGTTCCCAAAAACCTTAAATTTTTTTATAAAAAAATTTTCAGGTAAACTTAGCACATCTCTGTTTATAACTTTTACAGTATCTTTAAATTTTAAATTTAAATGATTTATTAAATCGGAGTCTTTTTCTATTACTATTATTGATTTAGGTTTAGCTTTAATTAAGTATTTAGTTAAATTTCCAGTCCCAGGCCCAATTTCAAGTATATTATCTTTACCAGTAATATCACCCAACTTTACTATTTTATCTAAAATTTTCTCATTTGTTAAAAAATTTTGACCTAATTTTTTTTTAGGTTTAATTAGCATATTTTTCTAAAAATTTTAAAGAGTCTATTAAACTAGATGCATCAGATAGGTTCTTACCTAACATTTTTATATTTGGTCCGTGATCTGGTGACACCCTAATAAATGGCAATCCTAATGTTATGTTGATTGCATTAAAACCAAAAAGAGTTTTCATTGGACCCAAAACTTGATCGTGGTACATGCCAAATATTACATTAAATTTTTTTAAATTATTTCTTAAAAAAATTGTGTCAGCTGGAAATGGACCATTCACATCGATTTTTTTTTTTTTAAGAAATTTAATAGCAGGCACAATTTCGTTTTTTTCTTTATTTCTTTTTTCAAAGCTTTCACAATGGGGATTCAATCCAGTAACTGCAATCTTAGCTCGTTTTTTTAAAATATTTTTGTAAAAGTTATCTATTTTCATTATTTTATTAATTATAATATTTTTTTTTATCTCTCTATCTACTTTATTTATTGGAATGTGGGTTGTAAGAGGACTTACACTTAAATATTTATTATAAATTAGCATTACCGGATTTTTGGTCCTCGTTTTTTTTGCTAGATATTCGGTTATCCCTCTAAACTTTCCTTTTAAAAAAGTTCTCTTTGAAATTGGTCCATTTAAAATGCAATTAATATTTTTCTTTTTTGTCAAGTTCAGTGCTATATCAAACGATTTTTGTATATAAGTATTTGTATATGAAGAAATTTTTTTGTTAGAAAAATTAAACCTGTTATAATCTACATTAATAAGATTAATTTTTTTTTTTTTTATATTAGAATAATTTTCATTAACAATGTTAATTTTAAATTTAAAATTAAATTTTTTTGAATGTTTTTTTAAAATGTCATTAGAGCATATTAAAATAATTGGCCTATTTAAATTTTTTAATTTTTTTAAAGATTTAATTAACAGCTCTATAAATATACTATGGGGCTCTCCATTAATTATTAGAATTGGACTTTTAGAACTCATTAATAGCAGCTTTGTTGTAAATTCTTTTATATTGAAGTGTGGAGTATCTAGTTAACTGACGGTTTTTTTCATAATTTATTGCATTCCTAAGTTGTTTATTTCGGTCTATTTTAAATTTTTCATTTTTTTTATCTGATACTTTTAGTATCATAAATCCTCCCTGTGTAGGTATTGGATCTGTGAATTGTCCAATTTCTAATTTTTCAATCTTATCTGCTATCTTTTTTGATAATTGAGATTTATAAACCCAACCTACATTACCACCATTACTTTTGCTTTTTGATAAACTAAATATTTTAGCACTTTCCTCAAAACCAATGTCATGTATACTGTTCTTAATTAATTTATACTTATTTTCTAATTTATCTTTTGAAGTTAGTGCAAATATAATTTCTGATAATAAAAAATTTTCAACTATATTATTTTTGTCAATACTATCTAATTTTTCTCTAATTTTATTTTCGTCAATTTTGATAGCATAGCTAAATTTTTTAACTATATATTCATTCCAAGCAATTTCTATTGAAATTTTTTCTTTTACTTGATTTATATTAACACCATTGTTTATTAAGTAGTTTGTAAATTCATTTAAATCGCTAATGCCAATGTTTGAGTATAAATCTTTTAGGACACTACTTATAACAACTTCATCCTCAAATATTTCAAAAAACTTTTCAATTTCGATCTTTTTAACTTTCTCATTGATAATGGAGTCTATCGCATAACGTTCTAATTTATTATCAGCTAAATTTTTAAGCTTAGGATTTAAAGCTATTAAATATTTTTTTTCATTTTTTACATCTAAATTTGTAATTATTTCATTATTAACCTTAGCTTTAATAAAAATTTCAGATTTTGACACTGAAAAGTTTGTAATGAAATTAAGTAGTATCAAAATAATAAAAAAAATTTTATTTATCATTTTCTTTTACTAGGAGAATTAAAAGTTGAAAGAGGAATAATTGAAATAGAAAAGAATATTTCCTCATTTGGTTTTAAATCTTTGTCTGAATAATAATCTTTATTATATTTAATAGCAGCTGTTAAACAGTCATTTTTGTATTCATAAATTAAATTATAGTATTCAGTTAAATCTGTCTTCTTATTTCTTCTAGTTCTGTATTTCAATGAGTTATTCTCATTAAATAAAAATTTCATTTCTCCTGAGTAATAATTTTCATTTCCAATCTCATCATCTTCTTGCATATATTCAAAGGTTGTCACAAATTTATTTACTGTTAAATCTGTACTTAAAAAATTGTAATTAGTCGACTCCATATTATTATCTAGTGAAAAATTATAATTTAAATTAAAATTTTTTTTAGGTTTGAGACTCAAAGATCCAACTATATCTGACAGCTTATTGTTTATAGTTGATTTTGTTGGGAGTGTCTCATTTCTATCTCTTAATACAGAAGCCAATCCACCTGATAAAATACTATTATTATTTTTGTTTATTAGGTCATAGTCTAAGCCCAAAGTTAAAGACTGGCCGCCCTCAACACTGTCACTCAGACCCAATCTATTAATAGAATAAATATTTGAGATATTTAATTTTCTATCAAGATTTTGAACATTTTTATTTTTATTTGGACTATACATTATCATTGCTTTTCCAGTTAATAAATTTTTATAATTATTTTTAATACTTCTCATTGGATAAGATATATCATAAAAGATAGAACCGAAATTTTGAGATCTGAAACTATTATTATAATCTTTCGAATTTTTAGCGTCTGAGGTTACGTTCTTAAATAATAAATTAAAATTGTTAACAAAACCATTGGAGTTAATTTTTGGTGTGGATGAGAATTTTAAATCATTGATTATAACTTTTTCAAAAACATTAGTGTTATAATTTTTGTTGTACCCATTTGTAACTAAATTTAAGTTGTTATTAAAATTTTTTGATAACTCGAATCCAGGTAAAAGATATTGATATTTATCGCTATCTTTATCAACTGTTAAATCTTCATAAACCTCAAATTTTGTCTCAAATGATAAGTCTTCTTTATTCGCTCTTAATTTTAGAAATGAATTTAAAAGAGAATTGTTGTTTGTAATTTCCGACTTAATTTTGTGAGACTTAAGATAACTGTTATTAGAAGTTGTTTCAATATTAATTTCTACTTCACTGTCAACAAAATTTGCTAAATTAATTTTTGCTAATGAATTTGAAAAAAAATGTGATTTTGAATTACTATTATCTCTAATAATGCTGAAATCAGCAATATGTGATGAGTTATTGTTAACTTGCCTATATTCATTTTGAAATAAACTTTTGTTGTCTGTATATATTCTTGGAGTAAATGTAAAATCTTTATTATCAGAAATGACTTTATAATATGGAATTGACAAAGAGTCACCATGTGAACTCGAGCTATTAATTTGTGGAGTCAAAAAACCTGATTGTCTCTTTACTGATGGATCTGGATGAAAAAATTTTGGAAAATAAAATACTGGCTTGTCGTAGATTTCTAACCAAGCATTTTTATAATATATAGTTTTCTTTAATTTATCATGTTTTATTTCACCAGCTTTTAATTGCCAAGGAGGACAATCATCATTCATTTTACAAGTTGTAAAAACTCCTTTTTTTACAGTTATTGTATTTTGATCTTTATAAATATAATTTCCTCTAAGTCTCGGATCATTCTGTTCATTTCCAAAACTACTTTTTGAAAAATCTATTTTTATTTCATCACCAACTAATTCGTTGGTCTTAAAATTAATAATGGCATTATCAAAAGAGTAAGTATTTTCCTCATTATCTTGCATTTTTACTGATTTTATTTTTAATAATTTTTGACTTATTAAAAAAACTGATTTTTTAGCTGAAACCTTGTTACCAAATTTATCTTTTACGGTAGAAGTATCATCAATCGTAATTTTATTTTCTAGCCTACTATATTTTGCTTTATTTGTATTAAGTTCATAATAATTATTATATTTCATTAAAACATTTTCATTAACTAAAATTTCCTCAATCTTTTTTTTGTATGTCAATCTATCGCTGTAAATAATTATATTATTGTCTAAAGTTTTTAGAACAATATTTCCTTTAACTTCAGCTATTCCCTCATCTTTAAAATATACCAATTCATCTGCAGTAATTATTTCATTTTCCGTTAAAATTTTTACGTTATTTTTTGCAATTATTTTTTTATCCTTATCTAACAATTCAACTATGTTGGCTTCAAAATTAATTTCTTCAGAAAAAGCCTTTTGAAAAAACACTAAATTTATTAAAACAAATATAAATATTTTATAAAATTTATTTTTCATTAATTTTAACAAGATTTATTGTTGATATTAAAAAAATTATTATTAATGGCATCCAAATTGATAAAGATAACGGTAACCTTTCATTTTTACCTAATTCTTCAAAAAAGAAACTCAAATAATAAATTATTACCGAAATTAGCACTCCAAAAATTAAATGAAATATTTTAGATTTATTGTATTTGATATTAATCATTATTATAGAGGCTAAAATTGTCATAATCATTAAATAAAATGGGAATGAAATTAACTTTTGGATAGCTGAATTTACCTCAGTAGATGAATAATTAATAGAGTCGTATTTTTTTCTTAAATTATTAAGCTCAAAAATGTTTAATGATGAAAGATTAGAGTATAGTGAGTTTATGTCGTTGTAGTTTAAATTTGTTTTTAAAACATAGTTATTAATTTTTTTTAATTTTCCTTTATCATCTGATATTATTGCCTCGCTTATAAGCCATGATTTATTTTGAATTAAAACTTTGTCTGTCACAATACTACTTTTAAAATTAAAATCTTTATCAAATTGAATTATATCTACATTATATAAAATTTTGTCCTCTAGTTTATTTGCGTTAATTATATTTACTAAGTCGTTGACTTGGTCTTTGATCCAAATACCATTTTCGGTAATAACAGCTAAATATTTATTATCTTTAGCGTAGGTATTTTTTAAATTCAGATAAGAGAATTTTAAATTCGAGGCTAAGTTATAATAAATTGTGATTATGAAAATTCCTAAACAAAAACTTAGGATTGATAAAATTTTAATTATTTTTAGATTATCTAAGCCTAAATTTTTCAAAACAATAATTTCATTTTGCTCAATAAGTTTTATAAACGCGAATTGAGAAGTAATTAAAAAAATAAAAGGAAATATTTCAAATATAATAGATGGTATATTCAAAAAGGTTAAAAAAATTGGTAATGTGATTGATATTTCAAATTCTTTAAAAAAATTTACCTCTTCAAAAATGTTAAGTATAAAAGCTAAAGAAAAAAAAATAAAAAATGTTTTTAACAGGGTGGTTAAAAAAATCTTACTCAAATATATTTGATAGGTTTGCAAAATCATGACATTTGGCTCTTTGATTTTTTATAAAAATAATAGTAGAAAAAAATAAATGCAAATAAAGGTATCAAAAAAATTAACGAGCTTTCCTTTAAATTTGTTGAGTAAAATTTTGCAGAGATTTCAGAAATGGATATAAAAGAAATTGCAATAGTAAATATTTTTAGTTTGAAATTAGTATATCCTTGAGAATTTTTTGATTTTATTAACAATAAACCTCCAATTAATGCCAATAAAGGTAAGTAAAATGGTTTAAATATTCTTGAAGATAATTCCTTAAAAATTTCATTTTTAAATACTTCATCTCGATCACATTTAAATTTATCAGATTTTTTATCAGCTTTATCTTGAAAAATATTATTTGATTTAGCTAAACAATTTAATAGATCTAGTGTATTCGTCTCTTGTATTTTTGGTGTAGTTGTAGTTTTTGTTCCGTAATTTGACAAATTAATTTGGGTTTGTTTAAAGTCGAATGAATTTGTTTTATCTTTATTAATATTTAAAATTTTCCCATCTTTAAGTACTAAAAAATTTGTTTCTTCAATAATTGTAAAATAGCCTTTTTTTGCATAAATTATTTTTGATTTCTCTAAAGAAAATTTGTCTTTAATTAAAATATTTTCTAATATTTCATTCTCTCTCTTGTCTGAGTATATTGTTAGTTGTTCTACAGTATCTATAAATTTTTTTGGTTTTATCAAAAAAGGTAAATAATCAATATTTGATTTTCTTATATAAGATCTAGCTTTATCTTGTGAATTAGGAACTATAAACGTACTGAATAAAAAATTTACTATTAAAAAAATTATAGAGTATATTAATATTACATTTAAAAATTTAATTTTACTAATTCCATTAGTCCAAAAAATTAGTGTCTGATTCTGTTCTTCGTACTTTAATAGGTTAAAAAAAATCGAAAAGAAAAACATAAAAGGTAATAGTTTGTTGAATATTTTTGGTAGACTTAGAAGAGTATAATAAAAGTAAATTTTAAAACTGTGTCCATCCTCTGTAACAAATTCCAAGTAATTTACAGCCTGTATAACCCAAACTATTATTGTCACAGCAAAGCTAGAAATTAAAAAAAACATTGAAGTTTCTTTTAAAAAATTCAGATAAATTATTTTTTTCATTGAAATTTTTTGGAATAATCATATACACGTTTTGATAGAAAATTGAATAAAAATATGATTGTTAAAGAAAAATACTTAAAATCTGCAAAATTAAATAGTCTATCAGGATCAATTTTACTTTTTGCGGATAAGAACTCTGAAATAAAAAATATCAATAGTTTACTTAATTCTTCAGAAAGAAATTTATTAAAAAAAAACTTAAAAAATCAAAATAAAAAAAAAGAAATTTTTTCATTTGATATTAGTCATAATCAAAAAATAATTATTTATTCTATAAAAAATAATAAAAATTCTTATGAAAAAAATGGAGCTAAATTATTTGAATTTTTTAAAAAGGAAAATCTAAATAAAGTTTACATTTTTGGCGATACAATTGAAGATCCAAATATAAATAAATGTTTGCTTGAATTTGTTCATGGTATGAAATTAAAATCTTATTCTTTTGACAAATACTTAACAAAAAAAAATTATGAGATATTAAATATTAATATATTAACACGTAAAAAAGTAGATTTAAACTTAATTAAAAATTTGAGTGCAATTGAAAAAGGAGTTAATTACACCAAAGATCTTGTGTCTGAACCTGGTAACATATTACATCCAGATGAGTATGCAAAACGTTTGACACAATTAAAAAAAATAGGTTTAAAAATCACTGTTTACAATACAAAAAAGTTAAAAAAAATGAAATGTAATGCATTACTTGGTGTTGGACAAGGAAGTTCTAGAGGCTCATACATTGTAACTATGGAGTGGAAGGGAAATAAAAAACAGAAAAAACCATTAGCATTTGTCGGTAAGGGTGTTTGTTTTGATACTGGTGGCATATCTTTAAAACCAGCGAGATTTATGGAAGATATGACTTACGATATGGCAGGATCAGCTGTAGTTGTAGGGCTTTTAAAATGTTTAGCTTTAAGAAAAGCCAAAGTTAACGCGGTTGGAGTAGTTGGTCTGGTTGAAAATATGGTAAGCGGTAACGCTCAGAGACCAGGTGATATTGTAAAGTCTTTCAGTGGAAAAACAATTGAAGTTTTAAACACTGATGCTGAAGGAAGACTGGTTTTAGCAGATGCAATTACATTTACAGAAAAAAAATTTAAACCAAATTTTATAATCGACTTAGCTACCTTGACAGGTGCTATTGTTGTAGCCTTAGGTTCAGAATATGCAGGTTTATTCTCTAACAATGATAATTTGTCTAAAAAGCTTTTTGATGCAGGAAAAAAAGTTGATGAAAAAGTATGGAGATTACCTTTACATGAAAACTATGACAAATTAATTAATTCTAAAAATGCTGATATGCAAAATATTAACTATGTCGGTGGAGCTGGATCGACAACGGCTGCTCAATTTTTACAAAGATTTATAATCAATAAAACACCTTGGGCACATTTAGACATCGCAGGTATGGCTTTTTCAAAGTATGCAGGTTCATTAAATTCGAGCGGTGCGACTGGGTATGGCGTTAGACTATTGGATAAATTTGTAGAGGATAATTACGAATAAATGGAACAAACCTTATCAATAATTAAGCCAGACGCCATGGAAAGAAATCTTGAGGAAAAAATTAAAAGTGTATTTATTGAGAATAATTTTCAAATCGTTAAAGAAAAAAAAGTAAAACTAGACAAGAAGGACGCTGAACTATTTTACAAAGTTCATGAAGCTAAGCCTTTTTACAACGATTTGTGTAATTATCTGTCATCTGGAGTAATTTTAGTTATGGTTCTTGAAAAAGACAATGCAATTTTAGATAATAGAAAAATTATGGGAGCAACCAACCCGATAGAAGCTGCGTCAGGAACAATCAGGAAAATATTCGGAATTTCGATTGACAAGAACTCTGTGCATGGCTCAGACAGCAAAGAAAATGCAGAGAAAGAGATTAGTTTTTTTTTTAAAGATTAGATAAAACTTTATCTATTGCTTTGGGATAAACTTTGTGTTCTATTTTTAAAACTTTTTTTTCGATAGATTTTACTGTGTCTTTTTTTGTGATACGAACTTTTCTTTGAGCAATAATTTTACCTGAATCTAAAAACTTATTTACATAGTGGACAGTGCAGCCAGTATATATTTCATTATTTAATATCACTTTTTCGTGAGTGTTAAGACCTTTGTATTTGGGAAGTAAAGATGGATGAATATTTATGATTTTTCCATTAAATGATTTTATGAAATATGAAGGTAATATCCTCATAAAACCGGCCAAACATACTAATTTAATACTATTTTTTTTTAATAAATTTAAAACCCTTCCCCCAATTTTCTTAGATTTAGTAAAATCAAAAAAATAATTTTTAATTCCCATTTTTTTTGCAAATAACAAACCTTCTGCTTTTTTTCTATTTGAAATTACTATTTTTACTTTGTACAGAGTTTTTTTTTTTAATGATGATTTAATAATAGATTTAAGATTGGACCCCCTACCTGATATAAAAATAGCGATATTATAGTTTAGTTTACCATTTGATTTTTTCATTAAATAATATTTTCTTTTTTTTATTTTTAATAAATTGACCAATTTCATAAGGTGCAAATTCTTTGCTAAAGTATTTTTTTACTTCCTCAATGTTTTTTTTTTTTGTTACAAAACAAAAACCAATACCACAATTAAAAGTTCTAAGCATCTGATAGTCACTTACACCTTTTCTTTTTAACCATTTAAAGATTGGTTTTACTTTAATTTTATTTAAAAAAATTTTCGCACAAATATTATTTGGAATAATTCTAATTAAATTTCCAGGCAAACCTCCTCCTGTTATATGAGCACATCCATGTATTAATTTTTTCTCTAATAATCTTAAAATTTCTTTTACATAAATTTTTGTTGGTTTTAATAATTCTTTTTTTAAGAATTTATTTTTATTAATATCAATACAATTTTTATTTAATATATTTCTTACCATAGAATAACCATTCGAATGAAGACCATTTGAAGGTACTGCCATAATGATATCATGTTCTTTAATTTTATTTTTTATTAATTTTTTTTTTGACTCGACAATTCCTAAAGAAAAACCCGCGATATCAAATTTATTTTTTGAATATGTTCCTGGCATCTCTGCTGTTTCTCCTCCGACCAAACTGCATCCACTAATTTCACATCCCTTTTTAATGCCATTAATAATTTTTTTAAGTTTGGCTAAATTAATTTTATCTATTGATATATAATCTAAAAATAAAATTGGTTTTGCTCCCAGGACTAAGATATCATTAACACACATTGCAACTAAGTCTATTCCGATAGTATCAAATTTTTTAAGTTTATTTGCTATTTCAATTTTGGTACCAACTCCGTCAGTACTTGTAACTAGCAAAGGTTTTTTCAATTTTTTAGGAATTTCTGTCACAGACGCGAAGCTACCAATATTATTGTTATTTATGATAGATTTTTTTTTTTTATTTAAATTCGCTATATATTTTACAAAATTTTCAGCTGCATTTATATTTACTCCACTATTTTCATATGTAAATTTATATTTTTTCATATATTTAAAATATGTATACTAAAAAAAAATTTTTTAAAATTGTATCTTTTACAATTGTTTATTTATCCACTTTATTTTTTTCTTTTATTATAATAACCAACGCACAATCCAAAATTTTTAAAATAGAAGACATAGAAATTTCTGAACCATTTAATACTAGTTTTAATAAGGAAAAAGTAATTAATAAAGCTATCTTGAAAGCATTTAATGAATTTTCTGCAACAGTAATAATAACTAAAGATATACAAAAAATAACATATACAAAACTTAACGAAATTAAGTATTTGGTAGACTCATTCGAAATTAAAAATGAAAGTTTTTTAAACAGAAAATATATAGCAAAGTTTAATGTTAATTTTAATAAAACAAAAACATTAAATTTCTTTGAAAAAAAAAATATTTTTCCGTCATTAAAAAGGAATAAAGACTTTCTTACAATTTTGATTTTTATAGACAACGATACGCATCAGATTTTTTTATACAAAAAAAATCCTTTTTACGAAAATTGGAATAATATAAATGAAAAATTTTTTTTAATAAATTATATTTTAATAGATGAAGATTTAGAGAGTCTTGAAATTATTAACAAGAACAAAGAAAATATTGAAAATTTTAAATTTGATGAAATTATTAAGAAGTATGGTCTAAATGATTATATAATTTCAATTTTTTTTAAAAATAAACAAGAATTACGAATACTTTCAAAGTTTTATTTTGATAAAAATTTAAAAATTATAAACCACAAATATACTGACATAGATCTAAGCGATCAAAAGAAACTAAATAATTTGATACTTAAAACAAAAACAAATTTAGAAGATTTATGGAAAAGTAATAATTTGATAAATACATCATTAAAGTTGCCCATTAATTTACAGATAGATCCTAAGGATACTTTAAAAATAGTAAATTTTGAAAACGACATGGATAAAGTTGATTTAATATATGATTATTACATAACAAATATTACAAACAAAAATATAAATTACAAAATAATTTTTAATGGAAGTCCTAAGCAGTTTTTAAAAATAATGGAGGAAAATGATATAGATATAGATACGGAAAATGAAACATGGAAAATAAAGTAAATGATCTAAGACAACAATTATTTAATTTTGAATTAAATAAAAGTTTTAATAAAAATGATTTTTTTGTTAGTGAGAGCAATTTTTACGCTTACAAATTGCTTCTAAGTTGGCCCAGATGGGAAAAAAAGATAATAAATATTTATGGGGAAAGATATTCTGGAAAAACACATCTAGTTGAAATATTTTTAGAAAAACACAATGGATTAAAAATTAATTTAAAGGATTTAAAAAGTTATGATTTAGAAGAATTAAGATTTAATGAAAATATTATAATAGATAATATTAGTAATGATTTAGACGAAACTTTATTTTATTCATTTATTGATATTATCGAGAAATATAACAAATTTTTGATATTGACATCAAATATTTCCTTAAATGACCTTAATTTTAAACTTGACGATTTAAAATCTAGACTAAAAAATTGTTTATATGCAGAAATTCAAAAACCTGATGATATTTTAATAAAAGCTCTTATTGCCAAAAATTTAGCTGATTATCAAATTACTATAGAGTCAAAATTGGTAGATTATATTTCAAAAAGAATAACAAGGTCTTATCTTAAAATTAGAGAATTTGTGTGTACAATTAATGAAATTAGTTTAAAAAAAAAAAAACCTATTAATATGAAAATAATAAAAGAAATTTTAGAGGGTAAGATTGAAAGCTTATAGAACTCATACTTGTGGTGAGCTAACTTTAAAAAATAGCGGTGAAAATGTTTTGCTATCTGGCTGGATAAATAAAAAGAGAGATCATGGCAATCTTTTGTTTGTTGATTTAAGAGATAATTACGGAGTCACTCAATGTGTGGTTGATAATAAAAATAATTTATTTAAAAAAATTGAGAAAATCCCTCTCGAGACAGTTGTACAATTTGAGGGCCAAGTTGTTAAAAGAGATTTAGACACTATAAACAAGGAACTAAATTCCGGTGAGATTGAGATTAAAATTAAAAATTTTCAAATTTTAGGTGAAACTAAAGAATTACCTCTTCCAGTATTTACAGATCAGGAATATTCTGAAGAGATCAGACTAAAATATAGATTTTTAGATCTAAGAAGAAATAAAATTCACAAAAATATAAATTTAAGGTCAAAAGTAATATCTTATATAAGAAAAGAAATGGAAAATTTTGGATTTTTAGAATACCAAACTCCAATATTAACATCATCAAGTCCCGAAGGGGCTAGAGATTTTTTAGTTCCCAGTAGACTTAATCCCGGTAAGTTTTATGCACTTCCACAGGCACCTCAGCAATTTAAGCAACTAATTATGGTGTCTGGATTTGATAAGTATTTTCAAATTGCCCCATGTTTTAGAGATGAAGATGCTAGAGCTGATAGAAGCCCTGGAGAGTTTTATCAACTAGACATTGAAATGTCATTTGTAAATCAAGAAGATATATTTGATGTTGTAGAAAGATTATTAAACAAAGTATTTAAAAAATTTTCAAAAAAAAGAATTCAAAATGTAACATTTCCTAGAATAACTTTTTTTGACTCTATGCTTAAATATGGAACAGACAAACCTGATTTAAGAAATCCACTTGTAATATGCGATCTAACAAGAATTTTTACTAGAGATGATGTCCAGTTTGAAATTTTTAAAAAACTAGTAAATCAAGGATCGATAGTTAGAGCAATAATTACAAAAAAAACAAGTAATAAACCTAGAAGTTTTTTCGATAACTTAGATAAGTGGTCTAAAGATGAGGGATATAATGGACTGGCATATTTTACCTTTGAAAAAGAAAATGGTAAATTTTCTGGCAAAGGTCCTGTTGGAAAATTTTTTTCATCTGATGCGTGCCAAGAGATAATGAAAATTAGTAACGCTGAAATTGGAGACAGTATTTTCTTTGCTTGTGGCAAAAAGAAAGAAGTAGAGAAATTATTATCTTCAACAAGAGATAAATTAGCAAAATATTTAGATTTAATCGATGAAAACTTATTTGCTTTTTGTTGGATTGTTGACTATCCAATGTACGAAATTGATGAAAATAATGGAAAATTTAAATTCAGTCATAACCCTTTTTCAATGCCACAAGGTGATTTAAGTAAGTTAAACCTTAATAAGCCATTAGATATTAAAGCATTTCAATATGATATAGTTTGTAATGGAATTGAATTATCATCTGGAGCAATAAGAAATCATATACCTGATTTGATGTATAAACTATTTGCCGTAGTTGGATATGACAAAAAAAGTATCGAGGATAAATTTAGAGGAATGATTAATGCATTAAATTATGGAGCTCCTCCTCACGGCGGCATTGCACCTGGAATTGACAGAATTGTAATGTTATTAGCAAATGAAAAAAATATAAGAGAAGTTACTATGTTTCCTTTAAATCAAAATGCACAAGATTTAATGATGAACGCTCCGTCACATGTAGAGGACAGTCAATTAAAAGAATTAAATATAAACATTTTAAAAAAAAAATAATTATTTTTTGCCTTTAAGATTAATTCTTATATCTGAGAGATCTACCAGCTTTCTTTTATAGTCACTTCTAACAAAACCCTTACTTGTCATATCTTTAACAATTTTAATAAGCTGATTATTCTCTTCAAGAGAACCATTATCATTTTCATTTAAATTTTCAGATTTACCGATAGAAGGGGTGTGAGCTAAATCCTCTCTACTTAAATAAGATATAGCTAATTCCCTAAATATATAGTCAAGTATTGATGTCGCAGACATAATTCTATCATTTCCATACACCTTGCCGGAAGGCTCAAATTTTGTGTCAACGTAAGCATTTACAAACTCATCAAGAGGAACCCCGTATTGTAAACCTAATGATATGGCTATAGCAAAATTATTCATCAATGCTTTAACTAATTCACCTTCTTTACTTGTGTCTATAAAAATTTCCCCGATTTTCCCATCTTCGTACTCTCCTGTATGTAAATAAACTTTGTGGTCTCCTATAGTTGCTTTTTGAATATATCCCTTACGTCTATCAGGCATACTAAATCTTTCATTTAAAGCCTCGTCAATTTTTTTTACAAAATTTGAATTGTTATTTTCTAATTTTTTATTATTTTTTTCTATTTTGACATCTGAAATATTTACATTGCTGTTATTTTCTGTATTTTTATCAAGGCTTTTAGTTTTTCTATTATCAATTTTAATATCTATTATTTCAAATTCACCATCATCTCTTTTCTCTAAATTATTTAGTTCTTTTTGGTCAATTTTGTCTAAAAAATGTTTTACTTTAAAAGAACAGGTATAATATGTTTCTATTAAATATTTAGACATAGTTTTTAAAAATTTTAGAATCTACAAATTATGTATATACAAATTTCATTTTTAGTCTAATCTAATTTTTTCAATTTAAAATTGAAAATTTTATTAAAAAAATATGTTGACATTTTTAAAACAAACTTTCACATGGTGGAATCATCAAACACTTGGTACCAGAATTTACACTTTACTTTTCGGAAAATTTAAAGGTAAAGATTATTTTGGTAATAAATATTATGAAAATAAGTCTGGAAAAAGGTGGGTAATTTATAATGGTGAGGTGGACGCGACAAAAATACCAAACGAATGGTATTCTTGGATACATTATTTAAAAAATAAGATTGAACATGATCAGGAATTAAAAGAAAAGTTTAATTGGCAAAAAAAAAATATTCCCAATCAAACTGGGACTCCAAAAGCTTTTCATCCTAATAAAGATAATAAAAATGAATACAAGAAATATAAATCTTGGAAAGAATAATTTTTTTTACTTTCTAGTTATTTTATTATCTCACTTTTTTATATTTACATCAAGTATAGGTGATCAAATTGATATAGGAAAAAATGTAGATATAAAAATTTTAGATAAATTAAGTTCTAAAAATAAATTACTAAATGTTAAAGTTGGAGAAGATTACATTTTTAAAAATCTTGCTCTTAAAGTGCTTAAATGTCAAAATTCAAAATTTGATGATAATCCAGAAATAACCTCGTACTTGCAGGTCAGAGATCTAAATAATAAAAATAATAATGAAGTATTCATATTCAATGGTTGGACTTTTTCCTCAAGCCCTTCAATACAAGCTTTTGATCATCCAGTATATGATTTATGGATATTAAAATGCTATTAAACTACTTGATCTTTATCAAGCCAGGTTACATTAAAGTCTGAATTTATAAATTTTTCGTGTTTTAAAAGTGATTTATGAAGATCAATAGTTGTTGTTATTCCTTCAATAACAAACTCATCAAGAGATCTTAAAGTTCTTTGTATTGCTTCGGTTCTATTTCTACCATGACATATAAGTTTACAAATCAAACTGTCATAATATGGAGTTACTCTATACCCCTGGTAAATAGAACCATCTACTCTAGTTCTGAAACCAGAAGGCTGATGACACATTCCAATCAAGCCGGGAGAAGGCTGAAAATTTTTACTAGGATCTTCCGCATTTATTCTACATTCTATGGCATGTCCTCTAGGATTAATATCTGACTGTTTCAATGCTGTATCTCCTGAGTAAGCAATCCATATTTGCTCTTTAACAATATCAATCCCTGTTACCATTTCTGATACGGGATGTTCTACCTGAACTCTTGTATTCATTTCTAAAAAATAAAATTTTCCATTTTCGTAAATATATTCGACTGTTCCTGCACCCTCGTATCCAATTTGTGAGACCATTTTTACTGTTTTATCAAATAAGTCATTTCTTGAGTTTTCAGTTAAAACTGGACTAGGAGTTTCCTCGATTAGTTTTTGATGCCGTCTTTGAACAGAACAATCTCTTTCATGTAAATGAACTGTTCTATTTTTACCAGATAATACTTGAACCTCTATATGTCTTGGATTTTCAAAAAATTTTTCTATATATACTTCATCATTTGCAAAAAATTTCTTAGCCTCTGATTTTGCTGTTAAGAATAAATTATCGAATTCTTCTTCTGATTTAACAACTTTCATACCTCTACCGCCACCTCCACCTGCAGCTTTTATTAAAATGGGATATCCTATTTGTTTTGCTATATTTTTTCCCATATCTAAATTAAATACACCTGCCTCTGATCCCTCAATTACTGGTATTCCATATTTTTTTGCTGTATGCTTAGCCTTGATTTTATCGCCCATCATTTTTATTATTTCAGGAGATGGACCAATAAACTTAATATCGTTGTCTTTTAATATTTTTGCAAAATTATAATTCTCAGATAAAAAACCATAGCCAGGATGAACAGCATCCGAATTCGTAACCTCGATTGCAGATAATATAGAAGGGATATTCAAGTAGCTATCAACTGGTTGTCTTGATCCAACACAAAGGCTCTCGTCAGCTAGTTTTACGTGCATACTTTCTTTATCTACATCTGAATGTATAGCGACTGTCTGAATACCCCATTCTTTACAAGCTCGAATAATTCTAACAGCAATTTCACCTCTATTTGCAATAAGAATTTTTTTAAACATCTACTCTAGTATAACAAGAGTTTGACCATATTCCACTGGCTGACCATCATCGACAATAATTTTTTTTACTATACCGTCTTTAGTTGAAGGCACATGATTCATAGTTTTCATAGCCTCAACAATCATTACCGTATCACCTTTTTTAATTTTCTTTCCAATATCAACAAATTTTTTTGCTCCTGGCTCAGGAGCTAAATAAGCAGTACCAATTATAGGAGACTTTATCTCAGTGCCGTTTATTTTTTCATCATCTTTGGTATTTTGCACTACCTCAATTTTACTATTTTCTTTTAGTGAATGTTTGGCAACTTTAATCTTAATATCTTTTTCTGAATATTCCAATTCTGAAAGTTTATTTTCCTCTAAACAATCTACTAATTCTTTAATTAGTTTTTTATTTATTTTCATTTTTTATAATTTTATGTATTGCCATTATGGCCAAAATATAACCATTACTCCCTAATCCAAATATACCACCATTAACAACTTCACTAATCAATGATTTTTTTCTAAATTCTTCCCTTTTATAGATATTTGATATGTGTAATTCTATTTTAGGTTTGTTTAATATTTGAAGAGCATCTCTAATTGCGACAGATGTGTGGGTAAAGCCAGCTGCATTTATAATTAATCCATCATGATTTTTTTTAGCTTTTTGGATCAATGTGACTATTTCACCTTCGATATTAGTTTGTACAAACTCAAGTTTTATACCCAGTTCGATTGATTTTTTTGTGCAAAGATCCTCAAGCTCGCTATACGTAATTGAGCCATATTGTGATTGTTCTCTTTCACCTAATAGATTAATATTTGGGCCATTTATAAAAAGAATTTTTAAAAACATTAACTATACATAATGAAAAAAATTAAAAAAATCAAAATTAAATTAAATGGAAAACCTATTTTTTTGCCAACAGGAACCTCAGTTTATAAAGTTATTAAAAAAAACAAATTACAAACAAATAAAATTGCCATTGAAATTAACAAAGAGATTATTAATAAAAAAAAAATCAATAGAATATTTCTTAAAAATGATGACAGAATTGAAATAGTACACTTTATAGGTGGAGGCTAATGAAAAAAGATTTTTTTAAAATTTCATCCAAAAAATTTAATTCTCGATTAATTGTTGGAACTGGAAAATATAGAAATTTTTTAGAATGCTCAAAAGCTATTAAGGCTTCAGATGCTGATATAGTGACTGTTGCAGTTAGAAGAGTAAATATATCTGATAAAAAGAAACCTTTACTAATGGATTATATTGATCCTAAAAAAATAACTTATCTTCCAAATACTGCAGGATGTTTTTCCTCAGATGAGGCCTTAAGAACTTTAAGGTTGGCACGTGAAATTGGAGGATGGAGATTAGTTAAGCTTGAAGTTCTTGGTGATAAAAAAAGCTTACTACCTGATATGGTAGAAACTTTGAAATCAACTGAAGTATTAACTAAAGAGGGTTTTCAAGTTATGGTTTATTGTAATGATGATCCTTTAATGGCAAAGAGATTGGAAAATGTAGGCGCTGTTGCAATAATGCCCTTAGCTGCACCAATTGGTTCAGGACTGGGAATACAAAATTATACAAATATAAAAATAATTCGTCACCAAACTAAATTACCACTGATAATTGATGCTGGAATAGGAGAGGCATCAGATGCTACTATTGCGATGGAACTAGGTTGTGATGGAGTTTTAATTAATACTGCTATTGCACAAGCAAAAAAACCAATTGAAATGGCAATGGCAATGAAATACGCAGTTATGGCCGGTAGAAAATCATATCTATCAGGTAGAATAAAAAAAAATTTAATTGGTTTACCATCAACTACAAAAAAAGGAATTATTTAATTTTTCTTTTTTTTAAATATTTTTTTTTCTTAAAATTTTTTTTAACAAATTTAATTACATTGTTTGTTTTACTCTTGTTATCAAATAAAATCTTTTTAATTTCTACCTTATGTTCAGTCTTATCTAAAACCTTTTTGCTTTTATTTTCAAAAAATATCTCATATTCAGGAACTAATAATAATTTATTACCTAAAAGATTTATTTTAATTTTATATTTTTTTTCTAAATATTGTAAATCTTTCTGAAAACTATCTAGAACAAAATTTTTAATTTTTTCTGGAATATTAACATTAACTATTTTTGCTTTTGAATTAATTGATTTTACCTCAATTAATTTTATTATTTTTTGAGCAAATGACTGATTTGTTAGTGAAATACTCCATTGAACACTACTTTCTCTTAGTCTCTGTCTTGACATTTCTAACAAACCAAAGCTGCTAATTCTACCGATCTGGACTCTAGCTCTATCTTTCCTACATCTTTCCTTTAGTTTCCTCTCAACTTGTTTTCTATTTCCAAAACTCATCATATCTATAAAGTCTATAATTATTAATCCAGATAAATCTCTAATTTTAATTTGTCTTGCTATTTCTTCTGCAGCTTCTAAATTTGTATCTAAAGCAGTGCTTTCGACGTTTTTCTGTTTTATTGATTTGCCTGAATTTATATCTATAGATACCAAAGCTTCAGTTGGATTTATTACTAAGTAGCCACCAGAATTAAGTTTTACTTGTGTGTCATAAATTTCATTTAATTTTTCCTCTATTCTTTCTTTGATAAATAAAGGCTGTCTCTCTCTGTATTTTTTTATTTTTTTTACACTTTTTGGCATCAATATTTTCATAAAATTTTTTGCTTTTTGATAACCTTCATTACCTTGGATTATGATATTTTTCGTTTCATCATCATAAATATCTCTCAATGTACGTTTTATAATATCACTCTCTTGGTGCACTAATGAAGGTGCAATTGAATTCATGGCATTTTCTTTAATTTTATTCCAACTATCTATTAAACTAGATAAGTCATAGTCAATATCATTTTTTGTTTTATTTGAACCCGCTGTTCTCACTATTAAACCCATTTCCTTTGGAATTTTAATTTCGTTAAGAATTGATCTAATTTTTCTTCTTTCCCCAAAATTAAAAATTTTTCTGGATATCCCACCGCCTTTTGGTGTGTTAGGCATTAAAACAATATACTTTCCTGCAATTGATATAAATGTAGTTAGAGCAGCACCCTTCAAACCTCTTTCATCCTTAAGAACTTGGACTAATATAACTTGATTAGGTTTGATGACCTCTTGTATCTTATATCTTTTTGAAGGAATTTTATGTTTAATATTTTTTTCGTCAATATTTTGGTTTTCAGTTTCTATTTTTTCCTTATTATTTTGATTATTTTCACTAGGTGATAATTCGTTTTCTTTAACTGTGATATCATCTTCTTCACTTTTTTTAGCAAGTTCTAATCTTAGTTTTTCCTCTTCTTTTTTAATAATATCTAAATCACTCGATGGTATTTGGTAATAATCTGACTGAATATCATTAAACGATAAAAACCCGTGCCTTTCTCTACCAAAATCTATAAATGCCGCTTGTAGCGAAGGCTCAACTCTACTGACTTTTCCTAAGTAAATGTTGTTCTTAATTAGGTTGTTTTTGACAGTCTCGTACTCATAATCTTCAATATTACCATTCTCTTTAAGTACAACTCTCGTTTCATCTGGATGCGATGCATCGATGTATAAATTCTTTTCCATAACATTTGATTTATTTTTTTCATTATTTTTTTAAATTCTGATGCCTTAACTTTAACAAATTCATCAATTAAATTAAACTAAAATGAACGTTTTATTAAAAAAAATTTTAGTCTTATTAAGTTCTGCCGTTTTATTGGTTTTCTTAATGGTTGTATCATTATTATGGGCCTTTTCTAATAATTTACCAGATTACAAATATTTAAAAAACTATAAAGCTCCAGTTTCAAGCAAAATTTACTCTGGTAGTGGAGAATTAATTCAAGAGTTTTCATCTGAAAAGCGAATATTTATTCCATATAATTCTATACCAGAAATAGTCATTAATTCTTTTTTATCTGCAGAAGATAAAAATTTTTTTGATCATCCTGGTATAGATGCAAAAGGAGTTCTCAGGGCCGTTGTTAAAAATATCTCAAATATTTTAAATTCTAAAAGGCTCGAAGGTGCGTCCACAATTACTCAACAAGTTGCTAAAAATTTCCTTTTAACAAATGAAATAAGTTTACAAAGAAAATTAAAAGAGGCAATTTTAGCATTTAGAATTGAAAGAAGTTTATCGAAAGACAGAATATTAGAGTTGTATCTAAACCAAATATATTTAGGCCAAGGATCTTATGGAATTGCAGCTGCTAGTTTAGAGTATTTTGACAAATCCATTGACGAATTAAATTATCAAGAGGCCGCATTATTAGCGGCATTACCAAAAGCTCCAAGTCGATATAACCCCTACAAAAACAAAAAAATTGCTAAATTTCGAAGAGATTTAGTTATAAAAAATCTTTTTGAAAATAAATATATTAGTGAAAAAGAATTTGAGGAATTAAAAAACAAAAAAATTTCACTAAAAAAAAGAAAGAAAATATTTTTAGAAGACTCTAGATATTATGTTGAGGAAGTTAGAAAAGATATAATAAAGAAGCTAGGATATGATAAAGTTTATAAAGAAGGTTTAAATATTAAAACACCTTTAAATTTAAACTTACAGGAAATAGCCTCCGACGTACTTAGAGATGGAATAGAAGATTATGATAAAAGAAAAGAGTGGCGCGGACCAATAAAAAACATAAGTCTTTCAAATCAAGACTGGAAAACCTCAACTATTAATAATCTAGAAAAAAAAATTAATTGGGAAATTGCAAAAGTAATAAAAGTTGATTTTCCAAATATAGAAATTGAAACAGAAAAAAATAAATTTGGAAAAATTAATTTAAAAAATTACAGATGGTTTAAATCTTCCGAATTCATAAATAAATTAAAAATTGGTGACTTAATATACGTGAAACAAAATGAAAATAAATTATTTGATTTAAAACAGCTGCCAAAAGTAAATGGAGCTATTGTTGTCATGGATCCATTCACAGGAAGAGTTTTGGCTTTAAGTGGTGGCTTTAGTTTTAAAAAAAGTGAGTTTAATAGAGCTACGCAAGCATTAAGACAACCTGGTTCGGCTTTCAAACCATTTATATACGCTCTTGCTTTAGAAAATGGATATTCTCCTTCAACTTTAATTTTAGATGCACCCTTAGTTTTAAAACAAGGAACAGATCTGAAAATGTGGAAACCAGAAAATTATGGTAAAAAATTTTATGGAAAATCAACATTAAGAGAAGGTCTTGAAAAATCTAGAAACTTAATGACTGTAAGAATTTCACAGGACTTAGGTTTAAATAAAATTGTCAATTTGTCCAAAAAATTAGGTATTTACGAGAATCCAAATGAACTTTTATCAATCTCTTTAGGATCTGCAGAAACAACACTTTTGAAATTGACATCAGCTTATTGTTCTTTTGTAAATGGAGGAAAACTTGTAAATCCAAAACTAATTGATCGAATACAAGATAGCGAGGGTAACACTATATTTAAAACTGAAGATAGATATTGTGAAAATTGCAAAAATATATCATTTTTAAGTAATGAAGTTCCAAAAATAAAAGATAATTTTAAACAAATTTTCTCTCCACAAACTGCTTATCAAATAGCTTCAATTTTAGAAGGTGCCACGAAAAGAGGCACAGCAAAAAAATTAAAAGACTTAAATTTAGATATTGCAGGCAAAACTGGAACTACCAATAAAAATACCGATACATGGTTTATTGGATTTACTTCTAATTTAGTAGTCGGAGTGTACCTAGGTTACGATGAACCAAAAACTTTAGGAAAATTCGAAACTGGTGCTAAAACCGCTATGCCGATATTTAAATCTTTTATTACCAAAGCCATAAAAAAAGAAAATACAAGACCATTTAAAGTTCCAGAGAATATAACTATGATGGTTATTGATTCTAAAACAGGTCAAAAAGTTAGTTTTTCGTCAAAAAAAACTTTAATTGAGTCTTTTAAAACAGAAAAAATTAAAGAAAATTTTGATGTTAATTTAAAAAAAAATAATAGATTTAATAAGAATAATATATTAAAATTTTATTAATGAGTGAAATTTTCTTAAACAATTTAAATTCGATAAAAAAAATAAATCAAAGAATACAGGAGTATCTTTGAAAAAAATAATATTAAATCAAAACTGGATCAATTTCAGAGTTTAATTCTTAAAGAAAATTTCTGGAAAGATCAAAATAATGCTCTAAATATTCTAAAAGAGAAAAAAAAATTAGAGGATCTTGTTAATTCATATGAAAATTCTGTTAAAGATAGCAAAGAATTAAATGAGTTTTTTAAATTAGCTACAGAAGAGAATAATTCTAAACTAACTCAAGAAATTATTAAGAATATAGAATTATTAAATTCGCAAGTTCAAAAAAACGAAATTAAGTGTTTCTTGTCAAAAGAAAGTGATAGCAGCGATTGTTTTGTTGAGATACATGCAGGTGCAGGTGGCACAGAAAGTCAAGATTGGGCTGATATGCTCAGAAGAATGTATATGAAATGGTCTAATAACCGTAAATTTAAAAATACCATTATTACTGAGCATAAAGGAGATGAAGCTGGAATAAAATCAACAACACTTAAAATAAACGGTGATTATGCTTTTGGTTGGTTAAAAAATGAATCTGGAATACATCGTTTAGTAAGAATTTCTCCATTTGACTCTGGAGCGAGAAGACATACAAGTTTTGCGAGTGTATGGGTTTATCCGGTGGTTGACGATAGCATTGATATAGATATACAAGAAAAAGATTTGAGAGTAGACACTTATCGATCTAGTGGAGCAGGAGGACAACACGTTAATACAACAGATAGTGCGGTAAGAATTACACATATTCCAACAAAAATAGTTGTGCAATGCCAAAATGATAGATCGCAACACAAAAATAAAGAAACATGCATGCAAATGTTAAAAGCAAGATTGTATAATTACGAACTTGAGAAAAGAGAGAAAGAAAGCACAGATGTAAAAAATCAAAAAAAAGATATTGGATGGGGGCACCAAATTAGATCTTACGTTTTACATCCTTATAGATTAGTAAAAGATAATAGAACAAACTTTGAGACAAGTGATCCAGATAAAGTTTTAAATGGAGAAATAGATAGCTTTTTGGAAAGCTCTTTATTCAATTTAAATGGTTAAAAGAATTATACAAATAACATTATTATTAATATTACTTTTTATAATTTTTTTTATGTATTTAAGCATTTACGGTATCAGCACTAATAAATTTAATAACCTTATTAGTGAAAAAATTTCTGAAAAGGATAAAAATCTAGAAATAAATCTTAAGGAAATAAAAATTTTTCTAAATATTAATAATTTCAATTTTGAATTAAAAACTAATAACCCGAAAGTTTTTTTTAAAAATAAAGAAATTAAAATTGAAAGTATCAGTACAAATCTACCACTGAGAAATTTTTTTTCAAAAAAAATGAATTTAGAAGAAGTAAAAATTTTAACTCAAAAAAATAAAATTCAAAATTTAATTGTATTTATAAGAGCTTATAAAGATAATCCACAATTATTTATTTTAAATAAGATTGTAAAAGATGGTTTTATAGACATAGAGACCAAAATAACTTTTAACAAAGATGGTAGTATTAAGAGTAATTATTTGATTGATGGAAATATTGAAGATTTAAAAATAGAATTAATAGACAATAATATAGTTGAAAATATAAATTTAAGTTTTTTGATTAGAGAAAATGAGTATTTATTATATAATCTCTCTTCACTCTATCAATCAATTAAAATAAAATCTAATCAGATAAAAATTATTGACAATCAAAATAGCTATAATTTTGAAGGAGATATTTCGAACCAAAAAAGTGAAATAGATTTAAATAAATTTACTTTGTTTTCAAATAATAACATCAAGAGTATTTTAAATGAAGAATTAACTATTTCCACAAATAACAAATTTTCTTTCAAATTAAGTAAAAAGATCAAATTTTCAGATATAAATTTTCAATCAAAATTAGTTTTAGAAAAATTTAAGTATTCGAGTGACATATTTAAACGTTTTTTTCCAGGATATAAAAAAGATATAAAATTTGAAAATAATTCTATTACAATTGATTATAGTAATGGAGATTTTGAAGTTAATGGAAAATCTAAAATAAATATAAATGGTGACATAGATAATGCCAACTATTCATTAAAAAAAATAAAAAAAGATTTTTTTTATAATTTAAATTTTGAACTTATTAATTCTGCAATAAATTTTAAGATTTTAAACTATACAAAAAATAAAGATGATAAAAGCGTTTTAGAATTAAAGGGAAAATATTCACCTTCTAAAAATATAAATTTAGACAAAATAAAATTTGTTCATAATAAAAATTTTATAGATATTCAAAATATAAAAATTAATAAAAATAAAAAAATTAAAAGTATAGATAATATAAAAGTTAGTGTTTTTAACAATAATGATAAACTAACTAAATTAAATATTAAAAAAGATAAAAATAAATATTTTATAAATAGCAAAATTTTTGACGGTGCCAAACTACTAGATGAAATTTTATTTTCAAAAAATGATAGTAATTTTTTTGATTTATTTGATAATTTAAATAGCAATATATTAGTTAATATTGATACAGCCTATTTAAATAATGAAGACTATCTTACATCTTTAAAAACGAACTTAACTATAAAAAATAACGAAATTTTCGATTTAAATTTATTATCTAATTTTTCTAATGATGATGAATTTAAGGTCTCAATTAGAACAAACCAGAACAAAGAAAAAATTACAACAATTTTCACAAATCAAGCCAAGCCTTTTGTAAAAAAGTATAAATTTATAAAAGGTTTTGATGGGGGTGTATTAGACTTCTACTCAGTTTCAAAAGATAAAAAAACTAAATCAAATCTAAAATTATATGACTTTAAATTAAATGAAGTACCCGCGCTTACTAAATTATTAACTTTAGCCTCGTTACAAGGTATTGCAGATTTATTATCTGGTGAAGGAATAAGATTTAATGAATTTGAAATGAAGTTTAATAAAGATAAAGGATTAATGACAATTGATGAGATTTACTCACTTGGTCCCTCAATTTCAGTTTTAATGGATGGTTACGTTCAAAAAGATGGATTAATAAGTTTAAGAGGAACCTTAGTTCCAGCTACTACTATAAATAAAGTAATAGGTTCAATACCTTTGTTAGGTGATATATTAGTTGGAAAAAAGGCAGGAGAAGGAGTTTTTGGAGTAAGTTTTAAAATCAAGGGATATCCCAAGGATTTAAAAACTAGCGTCAATCCAATTAAAACGTTAACACCAAGATTTATTACTAGAACTTTGGAAAAGATAAAAAAAGCTAACTAGTAATTTTAAATAAAACGTGATTTTTTTTGCCGTGTGATAATTTTAATATATTATCTTTAAAATCATCAAAAGTAATATTAGAATTTTCTTTATCAATAGTGTTATTATTAACTTTTATTCCAAGATTTTTTATAGCCCTTCTAACCTCACTTTTTGATTTTAACAGATTTGACCTAATCACGACATCAATAATGTTAATTCCGATATCAATTTCCTTTTTTTTTAGCTTTATAACTGGCAGTTCATCACCAAAAGATCCTGCACTAAATGTCTTTTCTGCAGTCTTAGCAGCATTTTTTGCAGCAGCTTTGCCATGTAACATTGAGGTAGTTTCATTAGCCAATAAGATTTTTAATTCATTAATATTTTTGTTTTTCATTATATCAATTTCTGAGATATCTTTATCAGTAAACATCTTTAAAAATCTTATAACATCACGATCATCTGTATTTCTCCAAAATTGCCAATAATCATACGGAGATAATAAACTTTTATCTAACCAAATGGCACCCCTTTCGGTTTTTCCCATTTTTGATCCTGACGCTAAGGTGATCAAAGGTGTAGTTAAACCAAAAGTTTTTTTACCAGAGTTTCTTTTTATTAAGTCAACACCATTAATAATATTTCCCCATTGATCTGAACCACCTATCTGAAGAACACAATTATTTTTGTTGTTTAATTCTAAAAAATCATAAGCTTGTAAAATCATATAATTAAATTCCATGTAACTTAAAGATTGTTCTCTCTCTAATCTTAATTTGATACTATCAAAACTTAACATTTTATTTATCGTAAAATGTTTACCAATTTCTCTTAAAAATTTAATGTAATTTAATTTTCCAAGCCATTTCAAATTATTTACAAATATTGGTCTTGTTTTATTATTTTTTTTATCTAAAAAAATATCAAAAACTTTTTTTATATTTTTAATGTTTTTATTAATTTCTTTAGTAGATAAAATTTTTCTTGTTTCCTCTTTACCAGATGGATCTCCAATCATAGTGGTACCACCGCCAAGCAACACGATTGGTCTATGTCCGTATCTTTGAAGCATTCTTAAACACATTATTTGTAACAAGCTGCCTACGTGCAAACTTTGAGCTGTACAATCAAAACCAATGTATGCATTGATTTTTTGTTTTTTCATCAAATTATCAAGTTCACCAGAATTAGTGCATTGATTAAAATACTCTCTTTCTTTAAACTCAGATATAAATGAATTTTTCATTTTTTAAATTATTACTAATAAATCAATATACTTATTTTAATTTGATTGAAAAATAAATTGTGAAAAAATATATAAATTGTTTAGGCTTAATGAGCGGCACTTCTGGAGACGGTGTCGATGCTTCGGTAATCAAATCCGATGGTGAAGGTTATTACAAAGTTTTGATTAATAAATACTTTGAATATTCAGACGAAATCTCGCAAAATATTTACAGATTAAAAAAAAATATTAATAAAATTGATGATGTAAAAAAATTTCGTTTAGAAATTAATGATTTAGAGAGAAAAATTACCTTATTTCACTCAAATGTTGTTTCAAACTTTTCAAAAACCAAAGATTTTGAAATAGATTTAATTGGTTTTCACGGGCAAACAATATTACATAGTCCAAAAAATAAATATTCAAAACAACTTGGTAATGGAAGTTTGTTATCTCAACTATCAAAAAAAAAAGTTATTTATAATTTTAGACAAAATGATTTATTAAAAGGTGGGGAAGGCGCTCCTTTATCACCAATCTTTCATCAGATAATCGTTAAAGAAAAAAAAATTCATCTTCCAGTTTGTATTTTAAATATTGGCGGAATATCAAATTTTACTTTAATTAAAGATTTCAAAGAAGAAAATTTAATAAGCAAAGACATTGGTCCTGGAAACTGTTTAATTGATGAATGGATGAGAAGAAACAAAAAAGGTAATTACGATAAAAATGGAGAAACAGCAAGCAGTGGCAAAACAAATGAATTAACACTTAATCAAGCTTTAGAAGATTTTGAAAATATTACAGATAAAAACATCAATTCATTCGATGTTAATGACTTTGAAATAAATTTTTTAAGAGGACTTGATCTAGAAGATGGTGCTTCGACAATTACTGATTTTACAGCAAATATTATCGTATCAAAATTATTAAATGAAATCGAAAAATCTAAACAAAGAATTTCTAAAGTGATTTTATGCGGTGGTGGTAGAAAAAATCAAACACTAATTAATAGAATTAAAAATCATAGTCGTAATAAAATTAAATTTGAAGTTATAGAGGATTACGGAGTTGACGGTGATTTTGTCGAGTCCCAAGCTTTTGCGTTTTTAGCTATTCGCTCTTTTTTAAAACTCCCTATATCATTTCCAAATACAACAGGATGCAAATTACCTTCGACAGGTGGTATATTAGTAAAAAACTTTTAAAATAAAGCTGATTCCTTTTGAATATATTTATCTAAAACTTTTCTTAAACTATTTTCAGATTTAGCAAAAAAATGATTAGCATCAGCTATTGAATGGAAATCAACCTTTATACCTTTCTGTGAAGACAAGCGCTTATTAAGTTCATTTATATTATTAACAGGAACAAGTTCATCTTTTTTTCCATAAATCATCAATCCCGATGTTGGACAAGGTGAAAGAAAAGAAAAATCATATACATTTGGTTGAGGAGATATTGAAATAAATCTGTTTATTTCTGGTCTTCTCATAAGTAATTGCATTGATATCAATGAACCAAAAGAAAAACCAGCAACCCAGCATTGAGAATTATCAAAATTTTCTCTCTCTATCCAATCAAGTGCAGCAGCAGCATCAGCAAGTTCACCTTGACCGTTATCAAATTCTCCATCACTTTTTCCAACACCTCTAAAATTTACCCTACATACTGAAAATCCATTATCCATAAATGCATGAAACGTTTCAACTACTACTTTGTTATTCATTGTACCACCATATTGAGGATGAGGTTGAAGTACTAAAGCAATTGGAGAAGTAATTTTTTGATTTTTATAATACTTTGCCTCTAATCTACCAGCAGGTCCAGGAATAAATATTTCTACAATTTTATTTTCCATATTTGTTAATGATAATTATTCTCAAAAAAAGTTTTGTTAATAATAATTATTCTCACAAAAAAACTTTATTTATCATAATGAAGCGACAAAATGCGAGTCTTTTTAATTTCAAAAACTTGACTATTTTAGTCGGGTATATATAAGTCCCATAAAATAACAATTATGAAGCTAAATACTAAATCAAGATATGCTGTAATGGCACTAGCAGACATGGCTGTTTTTTCATGTGATAACGCAGTCAGTTTAAGAGATATTTCATTAAGACAAGGGATATCCTTACTTTACTTAGAGCAAATTTTTCTAAAACTAAAAAAAAATAATATTGTAAAAAGTGTTAGAGGAATAAACGGTGGTTACATACTTGTCAAAAGCCCAAAAGAATTAAAAATTTCGGATATACTATTAGCATTGGATCAAAAAGTTAAAACAATAGGATGTAAAAAAGACTCTAAGAAATCTTGTAACGGTAAAAGCACTAAATGTATCACACATAATTTTTGGGATGAGTTAGATATTCATATTAATAGTTTTTTTGAAAGTAAAAAACTAATTGACCTATTAAAGCATAGAGAGGCAAGACTATAAATGAGAGATAAACAGATAGAGGATTTAAAAGATTATAAATATGGTTTTTCAACTGACATAGAAAGCTTTAAAGCCCCTAAAGGTTTAAATGAGGAAGTTATAAAATTTATTTCTAATATCAAAAAAGAACCTAAGTGGCTTTTAGATTGGAGACTCAAAGCTTTTGAGAGGCTAAAAGTTTTAAAGGAACCAGATTGGCAAAAACCAAAATATCCAAAAATAGACTATCAAGATCTATATTATTATTCAGCTCCAAAAAGCTTTAAAGATAAACCGAAAAGTCTTGATGAATTAGATCCAAAGTTGCTTGAAACTTATCAAAAGTTAGGTATTCCACTAAATGAGCAAAAAAGATTAAATGGGATAGCTGTTGACGCAGTTTTTGACTCAGTGTCTGTAGCCACAACTTTTAAAGAAACTTTAACAAAGCAAGGAATAATATTTTGTTCAATTTCTGAAGCTGTGCAAAAACATCCAGAATTGGTAAAAAAATATTTAGGTACAGTGATACCATTAACAGATCATTTTTTTGCAACACTTAATTCAGCGGTTTTTACTGACGGATCGTTTGTTTATATACCACCAGGTGTAAGATGTCCTATGGAATTATCAACATATTTTAGAATTAATGCATCAGACACAGGTCAATTTGAGAGAACTTTAATTATTGCTGACAAAGGAAGTTATGTAAGTTATTTGGAGGGATGTACTGCTCCCATGAGAGATGAGAATCAATTACACGCTGCTAATGTAGAACTAATAGCATTAGATGATGCAGAAATAAAATATTCTACCGTACAAAATTGGTATCCAGGAGACAAAGACGGCAAAGGCGGGATATATAATTTTGTTACAAAAAGAGGCCTGTGCAAAGGTAAAAATTCTAAAATTTCATGGACACAAGTTGAAACTGGATCTGCAATCACTTGGAAATATCCAAGCTGTATTTTAAAAGGTGATAATTCAATAGGTGAGTTTTATTCAATAGCTATAACTAATAATCATCAAAAAGCAGACACAGGCACAAAAATGATTCACCTTGGAAAAAATACAAAGAGTAAAATTATTTCAAAAGGAATTAGTGCTGGTTTTTCAGATATGACTTATAGAGGTTTAGTGGATATTTCTCCAAAAGCTACAAATTCAAATAATTTCACACAGTGCGACTCATTATTAATGGGCAATAAATGTGGAGCACACACAGTACCATATATTAAAAATAAAAATTCAGACTCTAATATTGCTCATGAAGCAACAACATCAAAAATTAGTGAGGAACAATTACACTATTGTCAGCAGAGAGGATTAAATCCTGAGGAGGCGGTTGGATTAATTGTAAATGGTTTTTGTAAAGAAGTATTACAACAGTTGCCAATGGAATTTGCAGTCGAAGCTCAAAAACTAGTCGGGATTAGCCTAGAGGGAAGTGTTGGCTAATGTTAAAAATTAGTAATCTAAGCGCAAAAATTGAAAACAAATCTATTTTGCAAGACTTTAAATTAGAAATTAATCCTGGTGAAGTTCACGCAATAATGGGCCCTAATGGTTCTGGCAAAAGTACGTTGTCTAACATTTTATCTGGAAAAAAAGGATACGATGTAAAAGGAGAAGTTTTGTTTGAAAATATTGATTTATTTTCACTAGAAACTGAAGAACGTGCACACAAAGGAATTTTCCTAGCATTTCAATATCCATTAGAGATACCAGGAGTTAATACAAATGTTTTTTTAAAAACTTCATTAAATGCAATAAAAAAGGCAAGAGGAGAAAAAGAACTAGATGCAATACAATTTTTAAAACTTGTTAAAGAAAAAGCAAAAGAACTTAAATTTGATGAAGAAAAATTAGGTAGACAACTTAATGTTGGTTTTTCTGGTGGAGAAAAAAAGAAAAATGAAATTCTTCAAATGTCTATTTTAAATCCGAAACTTTCAATTTTAGATGAAACAGACTCAGGCCTGGATATCGATGCTCTTAAAACTGTTGCAGATGGTGTTAATGCATTAAGAAAAAAAAACAACTCTTTCTTAATTATTACTCACTATCAAAGATTACTTGAATACATCAAACCTGATTTTGTTCATGTCTTAATGAATGGAAAAATAATTAAATCTGGTGGACCAGAACTAGCACTCGAGCTAGAGAAGAAAGGATACGAAAACATTAATTAAATGGAAGAGCAATTAAAAATAGACTTTGAAAAAAATTTAAAAGATTTCTCATATTCTGACCAGGAAAAAAAGTTTAAGGAGACTAACTTTAAAGAATTTCTTAAGCAAGGATTTCCTAATAGAAAGTTAGAAAACTGGAAATTTTCTGATCTAAATCAAATAATTCAAAGCAATATTGGTGAATTAACTTTTTACAACGACTATAAAAAAGAAAATCAGATTGATAAAATTGAATTAATAAGTGAGTTAGAGCATAATAAAATTATTATAGTCGATGGAAAAATTGAAAAAATTGATTTTAAGTTTGAAGATCAAGATAAAATTGAAGTTTTAGTCGAACAGGGTGAAGAAAATATTAGAGAAAATATAAATTCACTAATTAACCTGAATAACGCTTTTTCCAATAAATTCTGCAAAATTATTATTAAAAAAAATTATAGTTTAAAAAAGCCTTTAGTTATTTATCATTCGACAAATAAAAATACACAATTTAAAAATACTAATTTGAGAATTGATTTCAAGTTAAATGAAAATGCATGTTTAAGACTTATTGATATTTTTAAAGACAATTCGGAGAAAAACTTTCTTAATATTTATTACAATTTTGAAATAGATAAGTCATCAATATTAAAAAACTATAAAATAGATAAATCAATTAATAATAATGTTAAATATTCTTATAACAATGTTAAGCAACAGGTTAACAGTATTTCTGAAACTTTTATATTATCAAGTGGATCAAAATTTTTCAAAAATGAAATTAACTGCGATCTTCTAGGACAGCATTCTTCAGCGTTTGTAAATGGAATTTTTGATTTAGATGATGAAAATCATCATGAAATAAAATCAAATATCAATCATTTAGTAGAAAATACTAAAAGTTATCAACTAGTAAAAAGTGTATTAGAGAAGAAATCTAAAGCAGTTTACCAGGGAAAAATTTTTGTAAGTTCTGAGGCTCAAAAAACAGACGGTTATCAGTTAAGTAACGCAATACTTTTAAGTGAAAATTCAGAGTTTAATGCAAAACCTGAATTAGAGATTTATGCTGATGATGTTAAATGTTCTCACGGATCCTCATCAGGAAGTTTAGATGAGAACTCAATATTTTATCTAATGTCTAGAGGATTAAATTATAAAGAGGCAAAAAAACTTCTAATTAACGGTTTTCTATTAGACGTCATCGAAAAAATAACGGACGAAGAGATTAAAAATTTAATTAAGAATTTGTTGGGAGTTAAAGAATGAGCTTAAAAGATATTAAAAAAGAATTTCCTATCTTTAATAATAAAATACAAAATAATGATCTTGTATACTTAGACAGTGCAAATTCTTCACAAAAACCTCAAGTAGTTGTAGATAGAATATATGATTTCTATACTAAAGAATTCTCAAATGTAGGACGAAGTATTCATTATTTAGCTGTTGCAGCTACTAATTTATATGAAAATACAAGAATTTTAGTTCAAAAATATATTAATGCAAAAGATAAGAATGAAATAGTTTTTACTAAAGGCGCGACAGAGGCAATCAATTTGGTTGCTAATACATTTGGTCAAAAATATTTAAAAGAGGGTGATGAAGTTCTTCTTACAGAATTAGAACATCACTCAAACTATGTTCCTTGGCATTATTTAAGAAAATCAAAAGGTGTTAAAATTAAATTTGCAGAAATGGATGAAAATGGAGATGTAACTTTAGAAACAATTGAAAAAAATATTACTGATAAAACAAAAATTATTGCTATAACTCATTTATCTAATGTAACTGGCGCAATATTGCCTGTAAAAGAAATTACAAAATTAGCACACTCAAAAAATATTCCAGTGTTAATTGATGGCTGTCAAGGAGCACCTCATTTAAAGCTTGATATGCAACATCTTGATTGTGATTTTTATGCAATCTCATGTCACAAAATGTATGGACCTACAGGATTAGGTATTCTTTATGCGAAGAAAAAATGGTTAGAAGAATTACCTCCATATCAAGGTGGTGGTGGCATGATTAGAGAAGTTAAAAAAGAAGGAATTACATTTGGGGAATTACCAAACAAATATGAAGCTGGAACAATGGCAACTGCTCAAGTTATTGCATTTGGAGAGTCTATTAAGTTTATAAATAAAATTGGAATTGAAAACATAGAAAAACATGAAAGAGAACTAACTGTTTATGGTGAGGAAGTGTTAAGAAAAAATAACTCTGTAAAACTTATTGGAAACCCTAAAGATAAAGGTTCAGTATTATCATTTACTTTAGACGGTGTTCATCCTCATGACATTGCAACTATTCTTGATGAAGATGGTGTTGCAATTAGAGCTGGCCACCATTGTTGTCAGATTTTGCATGAGAAACTTGGTTTATCAGCAACCGCAAGAGCCTCATTAGGAGTATACAATACTAAAGAGGATTTAGATCAACTTAATGAGTCTTTAAATAAGTGCAAAAAAATATTTAGCTAACTATGGACTTAAAAGAACTTTATCAAGAAATAATTTTAGATCACGGAAAGAACCCAAGGAATTTAGGTAAGTTTGAAAACTTTAATAAAGATGCTGAGGGCTACAATCCTTTATGTGGTGATAAAGTTCATGTTTATTTAAAGTTAAATGAAAATAAAGAAATTGAAGATATATCTTTTGAAGGGCATGGCTGTGCAATTTCAATGGCGTCAGCATCAATAATGACTGAATTAATGAAAGATAAAAAAAATCCCGAGGTAAAAGAAATCTTAAATGATTTTTTAGATATGATTAAACAAAGTCCTGAATTAAAATCTCAATTAATCAAGGAGGACGAAAAAACTAAACTAATGTCACTTTCAGGGGTTAAACAATACCCAATGAGAGTAAAATGTGCTACAATAGCTTGGCATGCTTTAGCATCAGCTATGGACTATAAAAAAGATGAAAATGATAGTGAGAAATTTATATAATTATGGAACTTAAAGAAAAAATTATAGGGGAGATTAAAAAAATCTATGATCCTGAAATACCAGTAAATATATATGATCTTGGTTTAATATACGATGTTAAAGTGGATGATAATAATAATGTAGATGTAAAAATGACACTTACTACTCCTAACTGTCCAGTAGCAGAGAGCTTACCGATGGAAGTTGAAAATACAGTTAAAGAAGTTAAGGATGTAAAAAAAGTAAACTTAGAGTTGGTTTGGGATCCACCTTGGGACAAATCAATGATTACAGAGGCAGGAAAATTAGAACTAAATCTATGACACAAGTAATTAAATTAAGTGATAAAGCAGCTGACAGAATTAAGGAAATACTCTCGAAAAATACAGATTCATTAGGTGTAAGGATTGGTGTAAAAAGTGGTGGTTGTGCCGGAATGTCTTACATAATGGAATATGCTAAAACTCAGCAACCAAATGATGAACTAATAGAAGACAAAGGTGTTAAGGTCTTCATAGATCCAAGTGCAGTAATGTATCTTCTAGGAACAGAAATGGATTACAAAGTAGAAGAATTTTCATCCTCATTCGTATTTAACAATCCAAACGAAACTGAACGTTGTGGATGCGGCGAGTCTTTTAAAATATAATCAAAATTAACAGCTATAATACATTTCAAATTCAATTGGATGTGGAGTATGTTCAAAATTATGAACTTCTTCCATTTTCAATGAAATGTATGCATCAATTTGGTCATCAGTGAAAACACCACCTTCTGTTAAGAATTTTCTATCTTTATCTAAACTCTCCATAGCTTCTCTTAACGAACCACACACAGTTGGGATTTTACTTACTTCTTCCTCTGATAATGCATAAAGATCTTTATCAAAAGATTTACCAGGATCAATTTTATTTTTAATTCCATCTAGACCTGCCATTAACATAGCAGCAAAAGTTAAGTAAGGATTTCCAGCAGCATCACCAAATCTGATTTCACATCTTGCAGCTTTTTTACTTAATGTTATTGGTATTCTGCATGAAGCTGATCTATTTCTAGCAGAATAAGCTAATAACACTGGCGCTTCAAATCCAGGAATTAATCTTTTATAACTATTAGTTGTTGCGTTAGAAAATGCGTTGATTGCTTTAGCGTGTTTTAATATTCCACCAATATAATTTAAAGCGAGATCCGATAGTCCTGCATATTTATCCCCTGAAAATAATGCCTTATCACCTTTCCATATAGATTGGTGTACGTGCATTCCAGAACCATTATCACCTTTAACTGGTTTAGGCATAAACGTAGCTGTTTTACCAAATGAGTGAGATACCATGTGAACGGCATACTTATAAAGTTGCAAATTATCTGCTTGATCTACAAGTGTTCCAAAGTACATACCTAATTCATGTTGGCTTGGTGCTACTTCATGGTGGTGTTTTTCAACTTTAATACCCATGTCTTTCATAGCTTTTAAATATTCACTTCTCATATCTTGAGCACTGTCAACTGGTGGTACTGGAAAATATCCACCTTTGATACCAGGTCTATGACCCATGTTACCGTTGTCGTAGTTTTTACCTGTATTGTAAGGTCCCTCAATACTATCTATTTTAAAACCTGTTTCATTCATGTCGTTTTTAAATTTAACGTCATCAAATACAAAAAATTCTGCTTCTGGACCAAAAAACGCCTTATCGCCTATACCTGATTTTTTTAGGTATTCCTCAGCTTTTTTTGCTGTTCCTCTCGGGTCTCTTTCATAAGGATCTTTCTTTATTGCATCTAAAATATCACAAAAAATATTTAAAGTGTTATGAGACGTAAAAGGGTCGACTATTGCTCTTGATAAATCTGGTTTCAAAATCATGTCAGATTCATTAATAGCCTTCCAGCCAGCTATTGACGAACCATCAAAAAATATTCCTTCATCTAACATGTCCCCGTCTACTACTTTAGCATCCATAGTAACGTGTTGAAGTTTTCCTCTTGGATCTGTAAATCTCAGATCCACGTATTCTATTTCCTTATCTTTAATTGTTTTAAGTACGTTATTTGCGCTCATATTGTAATCTCCAAATTTTCTGGATTAGTATCAAAAATAATTATAACTTAATCCTGATATAAATTAATATCTCCTATGTCATTTAAACATAGGATTAAACATGAGAAATTACTTTTTTGCAAACAATCAAGGGTTGTAAATGAATTCAATTTTAGCCAGTGAAGCAGTGATTAGAGTTCAAAAGGTTCTTAATGAATTTAATGACAATATTAAAATTATGATTTTGGAAAGCACAGCAAGAACAGCAAAAGATGCTGCAAATGCACTTAATTGTGAAATTGGGGCAATAGTTAAAAGTTTACTTTTAAAAGCCGATGATGGATTTATTTTATGTTTGATACCTGGCGACAAGAAATGCTCATTAAATAAATTAAAAAAAATTATTTCAAAAAAAGATGTTTGTATGGCTGATGCAGAACAAGTTAAAGAAAACACAGGTTTTAGCATCGGAGGTGTTTCACCAGTAGGTCATTTAAAAAAAATTGATGTTTTAGTTGATAAAACATTTGATAGATTTAAAGATGTTTTTGCTGCCGCAGGCCACCCAAATAGTATTTTTAAAATAAGTAATTTAGATCTTTTAAAAATCACTAATGGTAAAACTTTGGATATTTCAGAATGAGACAACCTAATTTAATTGACTATTCTTTACTTGTTTTTTTAGCCTTAATTTGGGCTTCAGCTTTTTTTAATATAAAAATTGCAACAGAATCTTTTGGACCAATAACCATTGCTTTTATTAGAGTTTTTCTAGGCTCAATTCCCTTACTTATTTTATGTAGTATTAAAAATATAAAAATCGAAGCATTTTCAAAAGACTGGATTTGGTTTGCATCAATTGGTTTTGTAAATCTTGTATTACCGTTTTTTTTAATTGCTTATGGAGTGAAACAAATTCAAAGTAATTTAGCAGCAATATTAATGTCAACTTCACCTTTGACCTCAACACTACTAGCTCACTTGTTCATTAAAAATGAGAAAATAAATCTCTTAAAAATTATTGGTGTTTCTGTTGGTTTTGCAGGTATAGTTTATCTATTTTCCGATGATTTTTTGATCAATGAAAACAACATCGTTTCAGCATTTTGTATATTAATGGGTTCCCTAGGCTACGTTATTGGAGGTATTTTAACACTAAAAATAAGCAAGAAAAAAAACGAGAATGTTACAGTTTCTATTTTAATATGGGCTACAATAATTCTATTACCAATATGTTTTTTTTTAGAAAAACCATGGAATTATAATCCATCAGTGAGCTCGCTTATTTCAATAATTTACTTAGGCTTAATCACAACTGGCTTGGCTTGGGTTTTAAGATTTAAAGTTTTAAAAGAAAATGGGTTAGTATTTCAGTCTCAAGTAGCTTATTTAATTCCTATTTTTGGAGTTGTTTTGGGGTACATTTTTTTAGGAGAAATTATTACAGATAAAGTAATTATAGCCTTAGTTGCAATTATCCTTGGAATATATCTTGTAAAACAATCTACTAAAAGAGTTCCTATTAAAGTTTAATTAATTTGAAATACGATTCAACTTTAGGTTTTTTTATGGTTTCACGTGAAATTAATATAACTTACTAAAATGAAAAATAGTTTATCATTCGTATTTATTTTTTTATGGTCATCAGCTTTTGTTACGACTAAACCAATAGTTGATAATAGTGATCCATTCTCTGCCTTAGCTTTTAGATTTTTTTTAGTTGCAATTGGATTTTTGATGTATGCTAAATACAAAAAAATTTCACTAAAGTTAGAAAAAAGAGAATTATCTAATTCAATTTTAAGTGGAGTGTTGTTTCACGGAATTTATTTAGGTGGTGTTTTTTACTCTGTTTCGCTTGGAGTACCCACAGGGATAACTGCACTTATAGTAACAATGCAACCAGTACTTACAAATGCATTAGCTGGACCAATATTAAATGAAAAAGTTGGATGGAGACAGTGGGTAGGTGTGATATTAGGTTTTAGTGGAGCAGCAATTGTCTTAGGACTTGATTTAGGAGATGCTTTACCATCAATTGGTATCTTAGCATCATTTATAGCCTTAGCATCTATTACATCTGCAACTCTTTTACAAAAGAGGTTTGGTGGAAATGCACCGCTACCAGTGAGCAACATGTATCAAGCGGCTGGGGGATGTATATTTCATATTTTAATTGTTATTTTTTTTGCAGAGGCATTTATTAATTTTAATAAAACTTTTCTGATTGCAATGAGCCATCAAATTTTTTTAGTATCTTTTGGGGCTTTTACAATTTTAATGTATTTAATAAAAAATAATTCAGCGAGCAAAACTGTAACAATATTTTTTCTAATCCCAGCCACAACAGCAATTATTGCTTGGATTTTTTTGAATGAGGAATTGTCAAATTTGGACATATTTGGTTTTTTAGTCGCATCTTTTGGTGTTTATCTCGCAACAAGAAAAAATACATCAACCTAAGATTGAAAATATAATTGAATATTTACATACCGTCCAAAAAGAGTTTTAATTAAGCATTGTACAAAATGACTTTATATAAAAATTTAAGAAAGTCATAAAAGTTATAACTAATGGAGGAAAAATGAGTGCAGAAATGAAATTGTCTTCTGTTCTAGATACATCTCATTTAAAGGTTAAATTTCCATTTAAAGCAAAGTATGGAAACTACATCAATGGTAAATTTGTAGAGCCTAAATCAGGTAAGTATTTTGATAATACTTCTCCTATTTCAAATGAGAAGATCTGTTCAATTGCAAGATCAAATGAAAAAGACGTGGATGCAGCATTAGATGCAGCTCACGCAGCTTTCCCATCTTGGGGTAAAACTTCAATAACGGAAAGATCTAACATGTTACTTAAAGTAGCTGATGCGATAGAGAAAAACTTAAACACATTAGCTGTAGCAGAGTGTTTAGATAATGGTAAGCCAATCAGAGAATGTATGGCTGCAGACTTACCTTTAGTGATCGACCACTGGAGATATTTTGCAGGTGTAATTAGAGCTGAAGAAGGTTCAATTGCTGAAATTAGCAGCGGTGAATACTCTTACCATATACCTGAGCCACTAGGTGTAGTTGGACAAATTATACCTTGGAACTTCCCTTTACTAATGGCAACTTGGAAACTTGCTCCAGCATTGGCTGCTGGTAACTGTGTGGTATTAAAACCTGCAGAGCAAACTCCAGCTTCGATCATGGTATTGATGGAACTTATTGGTGATATATTGCCTCCAGGTGTAGTTAATATTGTAAGCGGTTTTGGTTTAGAAGCTGGTAAACCTTTAGCATCTTCTAAAAGAATAAGAAAAGTTGCTTTCACTGGTGAAACAACAACTGGTAGATTGATAATGCAATACGCATCACAAAACTTAATTCCAATTACTCTAGAATTAGGTGGTAAATCTCCTAACATTTATTTTGAAGACGTTATGGATAAAGACGATGACTTCTTCGACAAATGTCTAGAAGGTTTTGCGATGTTTACATTAAACCAAGGAGAAGTTTGTACTTGTCCAAGTAGAGCATTAGTTCAAGAGTCTATCTATGACAAGTTCATGGAAAGAGCTGTTGCAAGAACTAAAGCAGTTAAACAAGACAATCCTTTAAAAATGGAAACAATGATTGGTGCGCAAGCTTCATTAGAACAAATGGAAAAAATCAAATCTTATCTAGACCTAGGTAAGAAAGAAGGTGCCAAAGTTCTATGTGGTGGAAATGTTGCTAAAATCAATAGTGGTTTAGAAAAAGGAAACTACATTGAGCCAACTATTTTCGAAGGTAAAAATGACATGAGAATATTCCAAGAAGAAATTTTTGGACCTGTTGTTTCTGTAACTAAATTTAAAGATGAGAAAGAAGCATTAGAAATTGCTAATGACACTCTTTATGGTTTAGGTGCAGGAGTATGGACTAGAAATGGTAATCGTGCGTTTAGAATGGGTAGAGAAATCCAAGCTGGTAGAGTTTGGACAAACTGCTATCACGCATATCCAGCTCATGCTGCTTTCGGTGGATACAAACAATCTGGTATCGGAAGAGAAACACATAAAATGATGCTTAACCACTACAGACAAGTGAAGAACTTACACGTGTCTTACAGTGAAAAGAAATTAGGCTTCTTTTAAACAATAATTAATATATAATGGCCCGTGAGGAATCACGGGCCATAATTTATATGAAAGTTAAAGCAACAGAATCTGCATTAAAACTTCTTGAAGATATTAAAGCTCAACACGGCGATGAGCTTTTATTTCATCAATCAGGTGGATGTTGTGATGGCAGTGCTCCAATGTGCTATCCTAGAAAAGAATATTTAGTAGGTAATAGCGATGTTAAACTTGGAGAAATTGGTGGTGTTCCTTTTTATATGAATGATGATCAATATGAAAAATGGAAACACACTGATTTAACTATTGATGCTGTTCAAGGTATTGGTGGAATGTTTTCTTTAGACAATGGAACAGGTCGAAGATTCCTGACAAAATCAGAAATTTGTTTAGTCGTAGACAACGACAAAAAAAATTAATCTAATAATAAATATTTTAGTTAAAGATAATATGAAACTTGACTTATTACCTTTTTGAAATATGTTATGTTATAACATGTTATAATATAACATTTAACAATTAAGGAGTTTATTTATGAAAATCGCGTACGTTTTTAAAAGTAATATGGCAAGTACTTTTCAATTAGGCACTATGATATTACCTCAGCTAGAGGATAATTCTCATTTAGTTAGTGTTGTTGGAATGTTTTTCTTCGATGATAATATTATGTGTCTTCAAAAAGGTAATCCAGTAGGAGAGCGTTTAGCTAAAATCGCAAAAGAGAAGAAAATGCTTCTTATGGTTTGCGATCAATGTGCTGTTAGAAGAGAATTAGCAGAAGGTACTTTTGAGCAATGTGGTAGTGGGGAAGTTAAAGCAAAAGGTCTAGTTGATGGTGTTGTTGCTGGTTGTTTTCCTCAATTATATACAGCTCTTGGTCCTAATCCACCTGACCAAGTAATCACACTTTAAATTAAGTCAGGGTTTTTAATCCTCTGTCCGCACAACAGAGGATTAAATAAAAGTTTAGCCTGCAGGTTTATAAACTGAAGCTACTTTTCCTGCCATTTCTGCAGCTGATTTAATGTCAATAGCCTCGCAAATAGTCATGTTGCTTATAGATCCACTAGCTTCTACAGCAAGTTTAATTGCCGCAACATTTGTGAAACTATCAGCTTCTACTACTGCTACGAAATCGACAGGGCCTCTTACAATATCAAATGAGTGAACCTTTCCACCCATTGCTTGTGAAATTGCCTCAACTGCTTTTCCTCTATCTTGTCCTGGATCTTTAACAAATCCCTGAAAAGCTTGTGCTGAGTAATTTCCCATAACATAAAATTTAGCCATAATCCTCCTTTTTTATAAAATCATTATAGTACGAATATTGATTTTTTGTTTATATGATTTATTTGCACACTAGACACTTCAAAAGGTCATGCTAGATTGGAATATGTACGAAAAATACGGACAATTCACTGATGGTAAATGGCATCAATCATCTAATGGCGAAACATACGAAGTTTTAAATCCTGCAAATGAAGAAATTATTGGACATGCTTCAAAGGCTTCACCAGAAGATGTTGAGAAAGCTTTAAGGTCTGCTGAAAAAGGATTAGAAGTTTGGAAAAAAACTCCACCTTGGCAAAGAGCATATGTTTTAAGACGTATTGCAGACAAGTTGAGGGAAAAGCAAGATATACTTGCAAAATGGATGACGCTTGAAGTTGGCAAACCGTTTGCTGAAGCAAAAGGTGAAGTGAACGGTGCTGCAGATATTTATGAATGGAATGCAGAAGAAACAAAAAGAATTTATGGTCAAACCGTTGAAAGTAGATTTGAAGATACAAGAGTTCACGTTTATTATCAGCCAGTAGGAGTAGTTGCAGCTTTAGTTCCTTGGAATTTTCCTTTAGTTTTATCAGCTAGAAAAATTTCTACAGCCCTTGCAGCAGGTTGTTCAGTAATCGTTAAACCTGATGTCATAACACCAGGTGTTGTAATGGAACAAGTTGAAATTTGTAGAGAGTGTGGAGTACCTCCTGGAGTTGTTAATTTATTATCAGGAGACCCTCCAAGCATTGCACAACAATTAATAGCATCAGATATAGTTAAAAAAATATCTATAACAGGATCATCTAGAGTTGGTAAATTAATTTTAAAACAAGCTGCAGATAAAGTTCAAAGAGTAACTATGGAACTAAGTGGACATTCACCATTTATAGTTTTTGATGATGCTGATATTAAAAAAGCAGCTGATATGGCAATTGCTGCAAAATTTAGAAATAATGGACAAGTTTGTATATCACCTAATAGATTTTATATTCAGGAAAGCAAAAAGGATGAATTTGTAAATTTATTTGTTGAAAAAACTAAGAAATTAAAGATAGGCGATGGCATGGATCCAACAGTTCAGTTAGGCCCACTAACTACAAAGAAAAGACTAAATGAAATTGAAGACTTAGTTGAAACTACAAAAAAAGAGGGAGCAAAAGTTTTATTAGGTGGAAAGAGACCACAAGGATTTAATAAAGGATATTTCTATGAACCAACTATTTTTGATAATGTAAAAGATGATTTTAAAATTATGAAAGTAGAACCGTTTGGACCTTTAGTCCCAATGTTATCATTTAAAGAATTCGATGAAGTAATCGAAAGAGCAAACAATCATGAACTTGGATTATCTAGTTATATTTGCACGAATTCAATGGAAAGAGCACATAGGGCATCTGAGTTAATGGAAACAGGAACAGTTGCAGTTAATACACCTTTGGTCGCAATTGCTGAAGCACCATTTGGCGGTATAAAACAGGCAGGTTATGGTAGAGAAGGCGGTTCAATGGCCATTAAAGATTATTTAAATGTTAAATATACCCATTTAGGAATAAAAGGATAACATGAAATCAAAAAAACAAATTAAAAAGGCTGCTAATATTTTATTTTCTTGGAGGAACATGATGCCACTTTATTACGGCGTCATATGGATTATCTTGCTATTAATTGTAATTTTTTCACCTTTTTAAAATTAAAAATTATAAATGGCACAATTATTATTAGCTTTTTTTGCTGGCTTTATTAGTTTTCTGTCACCTTGTGTTTTACCACTTATTCCTGGATACATTTCTTATGTTTCTGGCAGTACTTTAAATGAATTATTAGAGAGTAAACGGGTAAACATAATTCCAACATCACTCTTTACTATAGGTTTTTCAGTAGTATTTATTGCATTTGGAGCAACGAGCACTTTAATAGGTAATTTTGTGCTTTCTAATTCTTTCGAGTTAAGAATTGTATCAGGTGCAATAATAATATTATTTTCATTACAACTTTTAGGTTTTTTTAATTTTAAATTTTTAAATATTGAAAAAAGATTTCAAACTGAAAGAAGATCAAATAAATTATACCCAGTTTTAGTAGGAGCAGCTTTTGGTTTTGGGTGGACGCCATGCATTGGACCAATCCTTGGATCAATATTAGCTCTAGCTGCACTAGAAAGCACATTAACCAAAGGTATTTTGCTTTTAACATTCTACTCTCTTGGTCTAGCAATTCCTTTTATCTTGTCTGGTTTTCTAATTCAAAAGTTTATGTCAGTATCTAAAAATCTAAAAAATAATATGAATATTATTTCAAAATCAGGTGGGATTATTCTTTTAATTACAGGAATTCTAATAATTACAAACCAATTACAAGCTGTCGGTTATTATTTATTAGAGGCATTACCTTTCCTACAAAAGCTTGGTTAAAATAATTTTTTGGTGTAAAATATAAAGATGTCTATAGGTTACTTTTTTAATCAGTCAACAAAATTTCTTTGGTACTCTGCGCATTATATAATTTCTTTTAAATACTCTACTCCAATAAAAATAGACAAAACTAACCCTCCATCATTTTATGGAAAGATGCCTTCAGGCAAAAAAATGTTTTTTGAAATGATGAAGCTTTTAAATGAGGAAAGGAAATTAATTAACTCAAAATTCTATAAAATACCAAAAACACCATTAAAGGCTTTACTAGGTGCAGCAAAAGGAAGTTTTGATTTTTTTGTAGACTTACCAAAGATAGACAAAAGAAGAGCCTCAGGTAAATTTGCTGAGGTAGAAACTAAAAAAAAAGACTTACCAAAATATTATTTAAGAAATTTCCACTATCAAACGGATGGATATTTAAGTGAAAAGTCAGCGAGACTTTATGAATTTCAGGTAGAAACTCTCTTCACTGGTTGTGCAGCTACTATGAGAAGATTTTCTATGATACCTCTAATTAATTATTTAAATTCGAGTAAAGGAAATATAAAATTACTGGATATAGGAACGGGAACAGGGGAAATCATTGAAAGTTATAAATTAAATCTTAAAGATACAGAGATTACTTGCTCAGATCTATCAGAAGAATACCTTAATGTTGCAAAACAAAAATTAAAAAAGTTTAAAGATATTAAATATGTTAACTGCAAAGGTGAAGAATTACCATTTGAGAACGAGTCTTTTGATGTCCTTACATCTACATATATGTTTCATGAAATACCGACTGAAATAAGAAAACAGGTTTTTTCAGAAATTTCAAGAGTGTTAAAAAAAGATGGTATCTTTGTCTTAACAGACTCTTTACAAATTGATGATAATCCTAAGTTAAATCCACTCTTAGAATTTTTTCCATATTCTACACATGAACCTTTTTATCCAAAATACATAAGAGAAGATTTAAAAGAAGTAGCTAAAAATTATGGACTTGAAATGTACTATAACAAAAATGCCTATTTAAGTAAGAGCATGGCATTTAGAAAATTATAAAATTATTTCATTACCTCATATAATCCAAGCCAGGCATTCACTTCTTTACTAGCAAGATATTGAGATTTAAAAAACTCTAATTTTTTACATTTATTATTTCCACTCAATTCTTTTAATTTTTTATCAAAACCATATTCTTCATGGATACCTTCATTAATTGTAAAACATATTAAACCTTTGTTTTTAGTAATTCTTACAAACTCATCTAAAGCAGGTGGTTTAACATGAGCATAAGTAAATGTACCAACACACATCACTGCATCAAATTTATTATCTTCATGATTTATTTTTTTATTAAGATCAGCTTTCTCTAATAAATGATAAAGACCATTTGGAACTAAATCTAAAAGATTTTGTGAAAGATCTGCGCCATAAAAGTTTTTAAAACCATATTTTTTTAATTCAACCCCAACTAACCCTGTACCACAACCAGCATCGTAAATTTTGATTTCTTTATCATTTGCATATTTATTAAAAACCTCAGATGTTTCTTTTGGACCAGTGTAATTCCAGTCAGACATATCTTTGTCGTATTTGTTTTCTTTACCCCATTCGTCATAAAACTTCATCACATCCTCTGTTTTCTTTAGAGTATGTAATGGAACTTTATTTCCTATATCTTTTTGAGCCATTGGATTGATAATTTAATTAAATAAATTTTCTAAGTAAATGTCTAAGTTTACCTTCCGAGGAGTCATAATCTATATAACAACCTTGTAAAAATCTATTTCCTTCATTTGGATTGAATTCTGTTCTACCGTGTAAGAGCCTGTAATTATCCATCATCAATAAATCACCTGGCATTAACTTGAATTTAATTAAAAACTTATCTGAATTATATATTTCTGATATTTTATTTCTTGCTTGATAGTATAAATCCAGTCTCTCTTTATCTAAAGCAGGCACGAAATCTAATCTCGAACTAAATCTTACTTGTTTAACTTTGTTATCTTCGTCTATTTCAATAAGTTGGCCTACATTTTCCAACACAACATCTTTATCAACAAATCTAAATTTTACTTTTACTTCTGTAAGAATTTTAAAATAATTAGGATGATTTTTCTTTAAACTTTCTGCAACTGAAAACCCATCTACTAAAGTTGAATATCCTCCACTTACCTCATTTTCAATACAATGTAATAATTGAATGTTAGGTATAGGTTTTCTATATGGGTTATCTGTGTGAGGTGATAAAGGTAAAGGTGTATATGCTAAGTCATTTGGATTAGGTTTAGACTTAACATTAAAATATTCCCCAAAATTAGTCCTTCTAATACTTCCTATTGAATTTGCAAATTTAACAATAAAATTATCTTTTGTTGGAAGGTTAGAAATTACTACAAAACCATTTTTGTAAAATGATTTTAAAAGTTCTAACATCTCATCACTTTCAAAAAAATTATCTTTAAATTTAAAATTTTTTATATCTTTAAGGTGAGAGTCCCATAAAACTGGTTTTATTAGATCTTTTAAAAAGGTATCTGAATTAAATTCTTTTTCTATTTTATCAATTTCAATTTTTGATTTTACACCATCACTAAATTCAATATCCAAAAGCTTATCTATAATATTTACTTTGTTAATTTTTATATCTTTTAAAAACGATGGATCAAAAAGACGTTGCTCGGTATTTTTATCTAAGTGTTCTTTCTCACTTACTCTTTCTCTAAGCCAAATAGGGTGTAACTCCCATTTATTTGAACCTTCAAAAACAAATACTTTGTTATTTTGTTCTAATTCAATTTTCATACCAATATTCCTAGATATCTCAAAAAATTTACTTTTATCAAGTAAAATTAAATAGTAATAAGCTCATCTATAAGAGTAAAAATAAATGAAAAACAAAGATATTTATAATTTTCTTATTTCTTTAGCTAGAGATTTAAACAAATTTTATAAGTTAAAATTAAACAAAAATTTTAAAGCTAAGAATAAAGGAAGCGATTCTAATTACGATCCAGTTACGATTGCAGATAAAAAATTTGAAAAATTTATTAGAACTAAAATAAGTAAAAAATTTCCCCAACACTCAATTATTGGTGAAGAATTTGGATTAAAAAATAAAATAAGTGATTATTCTTGGGTTATAGATCCAATTGATGGAACTAGATCATTTGTAATTGGATATCCATCATGGAGTAATTTAATTGCATTTTGTTATAAGAATAAACCAATTATGGGACTAGCAAATTTTCCTATTTTAAATAAATTTTATATTAATCTGGATAGAAAAAGTGCTTTTGTTTTTAATGGAAACAAAAAAAAAAAGTTAAGATGCTCAAATCTAAAAAAATTTAAACATGCAAAAATATCAGGGGATTTCCACGGTCAGTATAGTTTAGATAAACTTAAAAAAGTTAAAAAATTACTACCTAGAATACAGTTTCCTTGTATGGATGCTTTAAGTTACTCACATTTTTGTGAAGGTAAAATTGATACAGTGTTTCAAAGCGGAAATAAAATATGGGATATTTATCCTTTAATTCCAATAATAAAAGCATCAGGTGGAAACGTAACTAATTGGGAAAACAAAGAAAATTTTAAAAGTGGAAATGTTTTAATATCTTCAAGTAAACTAATTCACAAACAAATGCTTAAGATGTTAAAACCACTTAATTAATTACTTTTAATAAAATCTTTTATATAATCTCTCAACTTGATTTTACCAAAGTGTTTATAGACTTTGTTAGAAAGATACATATTTGTAAGCGCAGATGCATATCTTTCTCCGGCTCTTCTTGGTAAGTATTTGATTTTCCTTTTAAACATTTTTGCAACTTTAGTGATTGAAAAACTTTCCTTGTGAGAAATACTATAGTGTCTACAAAGATTTTTCTTCCAAGCCATAAAACAAATTTTTATTGTATCATCAATGTGAGTGAATCTTCTCGACTGAGTTCCGGGTCTTACAACAGGAAGAGGCTTGTTTCTTTTATAAAAATCTTCAAAAATTCCAATAACTGTTGCCATACTTCCTTTACCAATTTGATTAGGTCCATAAACATTGTAAAAATAAATTATTTCGTATTTTAAATTAAACCATTTTTTCATGTTTTCTAAGATTTCTAAATTTTTTGCTTTTGTAAAAGCGTAAGGTGATAAATTTTTATCTTTCCCCTTATTACCAAGAGAGGCAGATGTAGCACTATAAATTAATTTTATTTTATTTTTTAAACAAAAATTTATTACTGCGTTAGTTCCAATAGTATTTGACTCTATACATTTATCCATCTGTAAAAAACTTTGATAAATTCTAGCAAATTCTCCAAAATGAAAAATAGAGTGAATTTGTTTTGGATTTATGACTGAACTAATATTTTTTGTATGTGCCTTTATATATCTTACTCTTGAACTTTTGATATGATTTCTTTTAGTGCTAGAGCTATAATTGTCAATTGAAATTATATTCAATTTTGTTTTTTCTAAAAAATATTTAACAAGATTTGTTCCGACAAATCCTGCTCCACCAGTGATTACTATCTTTTTAGCGCTCATCAAACAATTATCTATTAATTTAAATATTTATTTATGTAAATAACTAAATTAGAATAACAACTAAATAGGAGGAATATGGAAATTTTTAAACCAATTAATGAAAAGAGAGCCAAAGGCAAGGTCAAAAAAATTTTTAGTGAAATAAAAAAGACAAGAAAAATATCTAAAATACCAAATTTTTGGAGATCAATTGCACATAATCCTGCATTGCTTGAAAGAACTTGGAATAGTCTTAAAGCAATTATGAAAGATGGAGCTTTAGACTCTGTCACAAAAGAGTTAATCTATGTAGCTGTTTCAATTACTAACAGCTGTGGATATTGCACAAGATCACATACATTTGCTGCTAAAAAGAAAGGCGCATCAGATCAAATGATAAAGGAAATGATTGACGTTGTTGGTATAGCTAATCAAAATAATAAATTGGTTGAAGCTTATCAAGTAGAAGTAGATAAAATTTATAAATAATATGAGTAATTTAATTGGATATGTGTATTTGCTTTTAGCAGTCGTTCTTGGCATAACTTCTAACGGATTTCTTAAAACCACAAATGGTTTTACTAACATTGGTCCAACTATTATGTGCATGGTCACCATACTTCTTTGTATATTTTTTCTAGCAAAAGCTATGATGATAATCCCAGTTGGCTTTACATATGCAACATATGGAGGATTGACAATAACAGCCGTTACATTATTTGGTGTAATTAAGTATGGTCAAATGCCCAACGCATATGGTTTAGCAGGGATCGTTTTAATTATTATTGGGGTAATTTTGGTAAATTTACTTGGCAAAACTAATTAAAATTAGGACAATACATCTCATATAAAATTATTGAATATCTAATTTCATTACTTATAAAAGACTTATGAGTATTTGTTCTTTATCACTTATATCATTAGCTTTAATACCAATAGCTTTATTCGTATTTAAAAAACCTTCTAAGCAAGAAATAAAAAAATTTGAGAGTAAAAACCAAGACCGTTTAAACTGGTCTAGAATGGGCTTTTAAATATTTAGAGTTTTGGGTGAATAAAATCGTTTGGTTTAGATTCGACCTGAGATTAGAGGATAATGAAGCTTTCATAGAAGCATCAAAAAATGGTAATGTCTTACCAATTTTCATTTTTGATGAAGATTATTACAAAATCGAAACGTCTAGTTCTTTTCACACAAAATTTTGCAAGGATTCACTTAAAGATTTAAACCAAAGTTTAAAAAACAAATATAATTCAAAACTAAGTATTTATTATGGGAATACTATAGATATTTTAAAAAATATTTCAAAAAAATTTAATATAAGTGAAGTTTATTCACATCATGTATTTAAAAATAATTATCTTAACAAAATTGACGGAAAAATTTCAAAATTTTTCAAAGAGTGCAATATTCAGTGGTATTTATTTAATCAATTCGGAATACAACTAGGTAAAAGAGATAGATATCGTTGGTCATATAACTGGAATAAATTTATTAACCAGCCAGTTTTAGAAAAAAAGGTAAATTGTAATTTCATTATAGATCATGATCAAAATAAAAATTGTGTAATATCTACAAATTTTATAGATGATAAATTAATTCAAGAAGGAGGAAGGACAATTGCAATAAAATTGTTAAATTCCTTTTTAGATGAAAGATCCGATAATTATCAAAAGGAAATGTCTTCGCCAATTACCGGTGAAAAATCTTGTTCAAGGCTTAGTCCACACATAACTTACGGTAATATCTCATTAAGAGAAATATATAGGGCTACAAAAAAAAAATTAAATGAAGATATTTCTATTGTCAAAAAAAAATCTTTAATAGCTTTCAAAAGTAGACTTTCATGGCACTGTCATTTTATTCAGAAGTTGTATGATGAACCAGAAATAGAATTTAAAAATTTAAATAGCGCTTTTGATGGTTTAAGGGAAGATGATTTTAATCCTTATTATTATGATGCTTGGAAAAACGGAAACACAGGTTATCCTTTTATCGATGCGTGTATGAGATATTTAAAAGTCAATGGTTGGATAAATTTTAGAATGCGTGCAATGCTTGTCTCATTTTCTTCATATCAATTATGGCTAGATTGGAAAAAAACATCAAAACATATGGCTAAATTATTTACAGATTATGAGCCAGGGATACATTATTCACAGTTTCAAATGCAGTCAGGAACTACCGGTATCAATTCTATTCGGATTTACAATCCAATAAAACAGTCCATAGATCAGGATCCAGACGGGAATTTTATTAGAAAGTGGGTTCCAGAATTAAAAAATGTTCAAGGTAAACTTATACATGAGCCATGGAAAATGACTTACATTGATCAGAAAAGTATTAGTATTGAGTTAGGCAAAAACTATCCTTTACCAATTATTGAAAATAATAAAGCTACTAAAATAGCAAAAGATAAAATATGGAAAGTTAAAAAATCTAAAGAGGCCAAACTTTTATCTAGCCAGATTTTGATTAAACATGCTAGTTTATCTTCAAGAAGATAATTTATGTGTGGTAGATACGTTATAACAAAACCAGTTGAAAAAACTGTAAAAATTGTAAAATCATCGACAACAGTTAAAGATAACGAAAACTTTAACGCACACCCAAGTCAAGCATTACCAATTATAAAATCATATTCAAATGGTAAGACTTTAGAATTAGTGAAGTGGGGAATAGTGCCATCGTGGGCAAAACAAAAGGATTTTAGACCTTTAATAAATGCAAGAGTAGAAACAATTGATGAAAAAGTCTCTTTCAAAAAACTTATAAAAACAACAAGATGTGTTGCTGTAATGGATGGATTTTATGAGTGGAAACGATCTAAGGAAAACAAAACTCCGTTTTATTTTACAAGAGAAGACAAAAAACCTTTATATGTTGCAGGAATTTTTGAAAACAATGAATTTTGTTTAATTACTGAAGAAGCTAGTCAAAATGTCATGGATATACATCATAGACAGCCAGTAATTCTAGATAATAATGAAATAGACAATTATTTAGATCTTAAAAAGGATGGCAAAAAATACTTGAGCCAGATTAAGAAAATACCTTTAAATTTTTATGAGATATCTAAAGAAGTTAATAAACCTACAAACAATTATCTATCATTGATTAGTAAGTTAAATTAATAATGGATTTAACTAAGTATAAAAACAAAAGTAGAATTCTATTAATTGCGTCCCCAAATTATAAATTAAAAGATTACTTAGATATTAAATATGTTTATCAAAAGCATATAAAAAAATTTCACAAAAGACACGTCAAATTAATTACAAAAATAGATAAAAAAGGTTTTAAAATAAATTTTATTGATTTTGATGGTAAAACAAAAAAAGTTTTGAATAAAGTTAATACCAATACTTTATTTAAATTTATTGATACTCTAAAAATTAGTAAAACTATAAAACCAATAAATTTATCTCTATTTTCAGATTATAATCCTAAAACTACAACCCATGGATTAGGATTTAAAAATAAAGAAAAAGCCTTGTATACTGTTGATACGATTAAAAACAGACCTATAAAATATCAAGTTAATGTAATTGCAACTATGCTAGGACGTGCGAAAAAGCACCCCCATAAAACAAAAGAAATGAATGATGCAATAAAAGTTTTTAGAAAATGGATGTCTAATTATAAAGAAAGTTCTAAGAAGTAATTTTATCTACAAATCTTTTAACAACTGGGGCTAGACTTAACACTGTAATAATTGCAATTGGTAAGCTTACAGACCAAGCTTTCAAAAATCGTTTTACATATAATTCGTCTAGCCCAGTGTTAATATAAGTAATTAATAAAGTCATAATAAGACTTGTAAAAAATCCTACAATCAATGTAAAAAGTAATTGAGAGTATTTTTTTGAAATCACTAAACACCCTTAATTATAATTATATTACCCTCAGAATTTTTTTGGCGAAGTTCTTTAACGGGCTTGTATAAATCTGAGTTATACCAATCCAATGCTTTTTCGTAAGTAGGAAATTCAATAATTACATTCCGAGTATAATCCCATTTACCTTCCATAGATGTATACTCACCGGCTCTTACAATATACTTACCACCGAATTGTTTTATAGTTTCAGGAACTTGTTCTGCATAAACTTTAAAACCTTCTTTGTTGGTCATATTAATTTGAGCTATTACATAACCAGGCATTTTAAATCTTTTTTTACTTAGTTTCTGAAGTCCATGATGTTTCCACATTCCTCTGGATCAGTAGTAAACATACTGTTCATGTCACCAAGTTGATCTATGATGGCCTCTTTACTTTCTGCTTCCCATCTACAAAATACTTTCATAGAGTCACCCGCACCTACCATAGTAACTAAGCATCTTGCTTTTGAACCTGTTACACCTTTTTTAAGATCTTCGTGTGGAGTTGAAGTAACAAAATCCATAAATTTTTTCTTCATCTCTTCAGATTTAAATATGTGTGTTGCTAAATAGTTTTTCATAATTATCCTTTCATTTATTTAATTTTAGTTAATATAATTCATTAAGGTAAAGGTTTTATTACAAATGAGGAATGCGTTTTTTAGATCCAACTAGGAACAGGAAGACCTTTTTCTTGTAAAAACTTTTTATTAAACAGCTTAGAGTTGTATTTATCAGATCGATCACAAAGTATTGTGACAATAGTTTTACCTGGTCCTAATTTTTTACCTAGTTTAATAGCTCCTGTAACATTTATTGCACAACTAGTTCCTAAACTTAAACCTTCATTTTGAATCAAGTCATATAGAACTGGCAAAGCTTCTTTATCAGTTACTTTAAAAGCACCATCAATTTTAGCTTTTGCAAAATTAGCAGTCACTCTACTTGATCCTATTCCTTCAGTAATTGAACTTCCTGAAGATTTTAATTCACCATTTTCAATATGATCAAAAAGTGAAGAACCGTCAGGATCTGCTAAAAATATTTTTATATCTTTATTTTTTTCTTTTAGAAAACTACTTACTCCACTAATAGTCCCTCCAGTACCGGATGAACAAACAAATCCATCTACCTCTCCATCTGTTTGCGTCCAGATTTCTGGTCCAGTTGTTTCATAATGACCTTTTGAATTTGCAGTATTATCAAATTGGTTAGCCCAAACTACACCATGGTTATTAGAGCTTTTCAAGTCATCTGCTAATTTAGCTGCTACTTTTACAAAATTACCATCATCTTTATAAGGTTTTGGTGGAACCAACCTTAAATCAGCACCCATATTTCTAAGCATATCTTTTTTTTCTTGGGTTTGATCTTCATTCATAACAATAATTGTTTTATACCCAATAGAATTTCCAATTAAACATAAACCAATTCCAGTATTCCCAGCAGTTCCTTCAACTATTGTTCCGCCTTTTGATATTAATTTTTTTTCTTCTGCATCTCTGATTAGTGCAAGTGCCGCTCTATCCTTTACTGATCCACCAGGATTTAAATATTCTGCCTTACCATAAATATTACATCCAGTTATCTCAGATGCAGCTCTTAATTTAACTAGAGGCGTATTTCCAATACCTTCAATAAAATTATTTTGAGGTTTGTTCATTTAATTTTTGTCACTATCTTGAGTTATTCCATATGGTTTAAAGTTTTCGTCTTCTGTAGAAACCTCTCCAACATTTTTAGCTGGTATACCAACCATTACAGCATTCTCTTCAACATCTTTTGTAACAACAGCGTTAGCACCAATCTTTGCATTCTTACCAACAACAACAGCTCCTAATATCTGTGCACCAGATCCGATAACTACATTATCCATTAATGTTGGATGTCGTTTTGTATTTCTTTGATCATCTGAATTTATACTTGGAGAAATTCCTCCTAACGTTACCATATGATAAATAGTTACGTTATCACCTATGTCTGAAGTTTCTCCGATAACTACCCCCATACCATGATCTATAAATAAATTTTTTCCAATTTTTGCATTAGGATGAATTTCAATTCCTGTTAAGAACCTTGAAAACTGTGAAATTATTCTTGCAATTAAATTAAATTTTGCAATTGCAAAAAAATTTGCAATTCTATGAAAGAAAACAGCTTTTGCTCCAGGATAAGTTAATACCACGCTTATCTTTGATTTAGCAGCTGGATCTCTTTTAATTATAGAATCTAAAAATTCATTCATGTTAATTACAGTTTTTTATGCTTTAACTTGATTTAAAGTTAAACCCTTCAGATTAGCTGGAACAGCTACATCCATCATTTTAGGGTTAGCAAGTTTAAGGTTATTCATTATTTCTACGTATTGGTCAACAGAATTAACCTGTAACCTTGGATTATTTTTTCTTTCTGATCCGATTGTAGAATGTTTTTTACCATTATAGTCATGTGCAGGAAATACCATCGTGTTTTCTGGTAATTTCAATAATTTATTAAATATAGAGTCATACTGTTGTCTAGAATTACCATTTTGAAAATCGGTTCTGCCAGTTCCGTTAATTAAAAGGGTATCACCTGTAAAAACTCTATCATTCATTAAATAACTGTAAGAACAATCTGTATGACCAGGTGTGTACATCACTTTTAAATTAATATTATCAATTTTGACGTTCTCATCTTCTTTAACTCTTAAGTCAACAACTTCAGACTTTGAATTATCTCCCATAATTTTAGTGCAGCTCGTTCTTTTACTTAACTCATTTAAACCCGTAATGTGATCTGCATGAATATGTGTATCAATTACTTTTACTAATTTTAATTCTAATTTATTTAATAGATTTATGTATTGATCTGTATGTTCTAAAACTGGATCTATAATTAAAGCTTCTCTTCCTTTACCGCTTGATAGTATGTACGTGTAGGTTGAAGATTTAGTATCAAATAATTGCTCAAATATCATATTAATAATCACTGTATAAAAAATTGCATAGCAAATCAATCTTGCATATAATTTGTTTATAAAAAGGAGAGTTAAATGACTTTAAAAATAAATAGCTTAGCACCTGACTTTAAGGCTAAAACAACTATTGGTGATATATCATTTCACGAGTGGTTAGGGGATAGTTGGGGTGTTTTATTTTCGCATCCAAAAGATTTTACTCCAGTTTGTACAACTGAACTTGGATCTTTAGCTAGAATGAAACCTGAGTTTGACAAAAGAAACGTCAAAGTTATTGGTTTAAGTGTAGACCCAGTTGCAGATCACGTTAAATGGCTGGATGACATTAAAGATGTAACAGGAATGAAACCTGATTATCCGATAATTGCGGACGAGGATCTAAAAATTGCAAAACTTTATAATATGTTAGAGGGTGATGCAGGAACTACTTCAATGGGTAGAACTGCAGTTGATAACCAAACAGTTAGAACAGTTTTTATAATTAGACCAGATAAAAGAATTGGTTTGTTCTTAACTTATCCAATGGCAACAGGAAGAAACTTTATGGAATTATTGAGATCAATAGACTCAATGCAGCTAACTGCAAAACATAAAGTTGCAACACCAGCTGATTGGAATAAAGGTGAAGAAGTTATCATCGTTCCAGCAGTGAAAGATGATGAAGCTAAAAAATTGTTTCCTGATGGTTGGAATGCAGTCAAACCTTATTTAAGAAAAGTACCAGATCCATCGAAGTAGGTTGGACAATAAGATTTTAATCGAACAATCTCAGCATTGGGAAAAAAGTTTCTCAAGTAAGCCTGAGATGTTTGGTTCTGAACCAAGTCACTCTGCAAAAATAGCTTTAGAAAATTTTAAAAAAAACGACGTAAAACACATCATTGAACTTGGTGCAGGACTAGGAAGAGACACAATTTTTTTTGCCAAAAATTCTATTAAAGTAACTGCACTAGATTACAGCCCAACTGCAATTGAAATAATTAAAAATAAGTCAAACACCTTAGGTTTAAGTGATTTAATAGAAGTTCAAACACATGACTTAAGACAAAAATTAAATTTTAAAGATAATAATTTTGAAGGCTGTTACTCACATATGCTTTATTGTATGGCTTTTACATATTCCGAATTAGAAAATTTGAATAATGAAGTCTGTAGAGTTTTAAATAAAGGCTCATTAAATATCTATACAGTTAGAAACCACTCAGATGGAGATTATAAAAAAGGTTTACATCGAGGTGAAGATTTATACGAAATGAATAAATATATTGTACATTACTTTTCAGATGAAAAAATTAAAAAATTAGTAAAAGGATTTAAAAATTTAAGTATCGATTACTTTGATGAAGGAAGTTTTCCTAGAAAACTCTCAATAGCAATCAATCAAAAGATATAAATAATCAGAGAATATAAGCTTAATAACTGACTATTTAGACCCATTGGTTTTTTTTAAAAAATAACTAAATAAGACCTATGAGCGATTTAGATAAACATTATAAACCAAATAACTTTAGTGATAAGGTTGCTTTAGGTTTTACAAAGTTTTTAAGATTTCTAGCTGATACTTTTTTTAAAAAAAGATACGGTCATAGAGCCGTTGTTTTAGAAACAGTTGCTGCGGTACCCGGAATGGTAGCTGGAATGCTAATTCACTTAAAATCTTTAAGAAAAATGGAAGATGACAGAGGTTGGATTAAAATTCTTTTAGATGAGGCAGAGAATGAAAGAATGCATCTAATGACCTTTATTAATGTTGCAAAACCAACATGGATAGAAAGAGTTATTATTTTAATGGCTCAATTTATTTTTATTGTTACATACGCTATCATTTATTTGGTATCTCAAAGAACTGCTCATAGAATTGTTGGTTATTTTGAGGAAGAGGCAGTTAGAAGTTACACAGAATATTTACACGAATTAGAAACTGGCAAAATAAAAGATGAGCCAGCTCCAGAAGTTGCAATAAATTATTGGAACCTACCTTTGCATGCTACATTAAAAGATGTAGTAAGAGTTATACGTGATGATGAAGCTGGACACCGTGATGTAAATCATAGTTTTGCAAATATTATTAACGAAAAAAAATACCCTAAAAAAGAAGAAAATATCAGCTCCAAAGATTTAAGTAGAGAATAAATATTTTTTTTATATATTCATTATTTAAATATTTATTTATGGAAAATAATGTAACTATTCTCAGACCTTTTGGACCATCAATAGCAAAAGTCACTATACCGAGTGAGATTGTTGAAAAATTAAACAAATATGTAGATGAAACAGTTGCAGATGAAAGTAAGTCAAAAGAACTTGACTTTGGAGCTCACTTAGCAGGAAATGTAAAACAAGAGTTTAGACTTGAGCAAAAATTTATGGATGAAAGTGGTTGGGGAAACTTTTTAGCAAATTCTGCTGCTGCTTGGATACACCAATCTCTTGGGCGCAAAAAAAAAATTACTAAATTTAATATGCTTAGTTCATGGATAGTTAGACAATTTGATAATGAATATAATCCTTTACATGTTCACGGTGGTCACATTTCAGGAGTTGGATATTTAAAAGTTCCCAAAACATTTGGAAAGTTAAAACAAGACACTAAAAATTATAATAATAATGGTAATCTTAACCTAGTTCATGGAACAAGAATGTTTTTAAGCCAAGCTATATATAACATTGAACCAAAGGTTGGAGATTTTTACTTCTTTCCAAATTACTTATTACATACAGTTTATCCTTTTAATGGGACCAATGAGGAAAGAAGATCAATATCTTTTAACGCATTAATCGATAATGATATTTATGATGTTTATAGCGCTGGAGTAAAAACTTAATTATTCTTTTGAACTTCACAAATTATGATGAATAAGATCATAAAGTTATTTTATTTTACTTTAATCTTTACCACCTCATTTTATTTTAAAGCTATAGCAGAGCCAACTCTTGTACGAAGCAAGGCAGTTGAAAATGTAACTGGTGACTACCAAACAATGGCATTAACTTTTAATAACGATGGAACCAAAATGTATACATCATCGATGAGAGCAGGAGCAACAGGAGATAAGGTTTATGAGTATGATTTAACAGCAGCTTACAATATTTCTACTGCAACCTTACGTACCAGCTTAGATGTAGGTACATATACTGGTTCATTAACTGAAATTCATGGAGCTATGCAAGTTGTATTCAATAACGATGGTACAAAAATGTTTATTGCTGATCATCATAAAACTATTATTGAATGGACGTTGACTACACCATATGACATTGATACTGCAAGTACTACTTATAAACCAGGTCAAGGTTATGATACAAACCTTCAAGAAAAAAGACCGACCTCAGTTGCGTTTAATAATGATGGAACTAAAATGTTTGTTACTGGAAACGGAAAAAATGATGATACTCCTGGTGAAATAAATGAATACACACTTGATACCCCATTTGTTATTGAAACAGGAGTTACTCATATTAATACTGAAGACCTAAGTTCTACTATCGGTTATATAGACGGAATTGTCTTTAATTACGACGGCACTAAAATGTATTTAAGTTCCGGTGGAGAAAGCGGGGGAGATAATACAATTAGGCAGTATAAATTAACAACAGCTTTTGATATCGCCACTCTATCACTTGAAGGAACTCTTGATTTATCTAACTACAGCGGCTTAGGAAGTGGAAGAGAAACAGCATTTAATTCTAATGGAAGTAAAATGTTTGTAATTGATGTGGATGCAGAAGTTTATGAATTTGATTTAACTTGTAATTGGAGCATAATCGATGGTGCTTGTGATGATCCAATAACTACTACTGATGAGGGTAAAGATATTTTAAGCTCAATCGAGTCTCAAACTGCAACAGCAAAGCAAATTGCTATTCAAGCAAGTACCCCAGTTCTTAACCGTATGTATTGGTTAAGAAGACATAGAACAAGCGATCAATTAAGTAATCAAAACATTAAATTTAACTTTCCAAATAAAACAATAGCATCTTTAGCAAAAGTTATTCCAATATCGGAAAAATCAAATAATACTTTAAACAAGTTGTCTGACAGCTGGTCATTTTGGAGTGAAGGTAGTGTGAGTTTTGGCAAAACAGGTGATACATCTTCTTCATCATCTAAAAAAATTAATACCAAGGGCATTACACTTGGAATGGATAAAAAGATAAGCAAAAATAAATTATATGGTTATGCCCTTAGATTTGGTAATGATGATGTTGATGTAGGTACATCTGGAACTAATTTAGATACTGAGTCTTTTAGTTTATCTCTTTATGGAACTTTTTCTCATAATGATAAAAAATTTACTGAAGGTATTCTTGGAATAAGCACATTGAAGACTGATCATCTTAGAAAAGGGGGAGGAAGCACTAGAACAGGAGAGAGAGATGGTTCACAAATATTTGGCTCACTTAACTATTTATCAACATATAAAAAAGAAAATTTTAATATTACTCCTAATTTAAGAATTGATTTAAGCTATACAGAATTGTCCAAATATAGAGAAAAAGGTCCTGCTGCTTTAGTTTACAAAACTCAAACAATTGAAACTGGAATGATATCTACTGGTTTTACAATAAGTGATATCTTAAATTTTAATACTTTTACTTTTAAACCAAATGGTGGATTAGAGATTGGGGTAGATTTCAGTCCATCTTCAGACGCTACTTATCGTTACCTATCGGAAACTACAGAATATACAAAATCAATTGATCAAGATTCTAAAAATTTAATAGCAAATATTGGATTTGATTTAATAACCGATAATGGTTTTTCTATAATGACTATCTATGAAAGAAATCAAAGTGACAATGCCCATAGCGATACTCTGTATATAGGTTTTGGTTACATTCGATCAGAT
>CACIDN010000006.1 GCA_902585415.1 uncultured Pelagibacteraceae bacterium | reverse complement strand
TTGTTTTTGACAGTCAAACTTTTTCTCTTCATATTTAGCTTTTTGAAGAACTGATTGTTTAGCTTTTGGATATTCTTTTTTTACTCCCTTAATCATTAAGCAGCCTTGATTTTTTTCTCCAATTTGGACTAATGATACTCCAAGCTTAAGTAAATTTATAGCTGCCTTTTCGCTTTTGGGGTATTTTTGATAGCCTTCTAGATATGCAGAAGCAGCGTCAGTATACAATTGTCTAATTCTAAATGTTTCTGCATACCAATATTGAGCATTACCTGCCAAATTATGTTCTGGATTATCTACAACAAATTCTCTTAAAGCTCTTTCAGCAGTTGTATAATCTCCTTGTTTAAGAAGACCAGTTGCAAAGTAATATTGTTCATTCGGATCAACTTTAGGTAAAATTTTTTCTTCGCTTACAAAATTTTCAGTTACAACACTACTAGTTGTTTCAATAGACTTTGTCTTTTGAACTATTTCTTGTGTCTCAGTATCTTTATATGTAATTGAACCCAAATCTTGTGGTTGAGATGAGCCAGGTAAATTTTTTTTAATTTTTGAATTGATGATCTGATTATTGTTTCCTACCTCTAACTCTTGGAATCTCAACTGATTATCTGCTTGAACTTTAGAGAGCCTACTTGATAATTTATCAATTTTAAAATTAATTTCTTCAAATTTATTAGTTAGTTGTTGAAATTGTTGTTCTATTTCAGATAATTTTAATAAATGTCTTGTAAGAACATCCTCATCATTAGTACTTAGTACTGAATTTATATTAGTTACATTTTGTGATGACTGTGAATAAACAGCTTTTTCTAAAGTTTTAACATCCTGTTTAAGCTTTTCTAAAACAGTTGGTATATTTTCCTCTGCCATTACTGGAGAAAATACGATGCTTATTACTACAAAAAAACAATAATTTTTTTTGCTAAAAATTTTTTCAAAACACATAATTTAATTAGTATTTATAATGATGGCAAAAAAAAGACCCTGGTTTATTTTAAAACCAGGGTCTGAATTTAATTGATTAATTTGCTTTAACTGTTACAGATCTTCTATTTTTTGACCAAGCAAGTGGGTTTGAGCCAGAGTCCACTGGTCTTTCTTTACCATAACTGATCACGGAAATTCTGTTACCAGATATTCCATATGTCATAAGATAATCTTTAGCAGCATTAGCTCTTCTTTCACCTAAAGCAAGGTTGTACTCCCTAGTTCCTCTTTCATCTGCATGCCCCTCTAAGACAACACTGATTTTAGAGTTTTTTCTTAACCAAGAAGCTTGTTTTCGCAATGTTTCTCTAGAAGCAGTTGTTAGAACTGACTCATTTGTTGCAAAGAAAACTCTGTCTGGAACACCTGATGCTAAATATTCTATGGTTTCTTTACCAGTATAAACATCTCCCTGCATTTGATTAGTAACTTTTTTCGTCGCACATGCAGATAAAAGAACTGCAGCGAATACGATTAAAAGTGTCTTATTTAAAATTTTGTTTAATTTCATTACTGCTCCTTAAATATATATTTGCACTTTTTCACACCTAAATAGATCTTTCAAGCTTAAAAATCAAGAATTTAACTAGATTTGTTAAATTTTCATTATTATTCACTCAATAATGACGACCATGATGGGTCAGAGGCATCGGTTTCTGTATCGACTAATCTCTCGTTATATCCAGTTAAATCTATTGACCATAATTTAGCTGAAAATCCTCTGCCTTCTGAATCTGACTTTGTTTCCCTATAAAATATTAATACACGACCATTTGGTGACCATGATGGTGCCTCTTGATAGTAATTTTCTGTAAGTAATCTCTCTCCACTTCCATCAACTCTCATAACCCCAATATAGAATTTACCTTTATGTAACTTGGTAAAAGCAATTAAATCTCCACGGGGTGACCAGACAGGAGTTCCATAAAGACCTTTGCCAAAAGATATTCTTTTAACTTTTGATCCATCGCTTTTCATAACATAAATTTGTTGATAACCACTTCTATCAGAATTAAAGCAAATATATTTTCCATCTGGTGAAAATGATGGCGAAGTGTCTATTGATGGGTGATTTGTTATTTTTTCAACAATTCTATTTTCAAGATCCATAGTGTAAATGTCTGAATTACCATCTTTCGCAAAACTCATAATTATTTTTTTTCCATCTGGTGAAAACCTCGGTGCAAAAGTCATTCCTGGAAAATCACCAACTACTTCTTGAACACCTGTCTCAATGTCTAATAAATAAACTCTTGGTAGGTTTTTAAAGTATGATAAATATGTGACCATTTGATTTGTTGGATTAAATCTTGGTGTCAATACTAATTCATTGCCTAATGTTAAATATTTCGTATTAAATCCGTCTTGATCCATGATTGCCAGTTTTTTTACTCTATTGGTTTTTGGTCCTTCTTCTGAAACATAAATTATTCTTGTATCGAAATATCCTTTTTCACCAGTTAAACGTTGATAGACTTTATCAGTTATAATATGACCTACTCTTCTCCAATTTTCAGGCACAGTAGTAAAAGCTAAAGCCATCATTTCTTTTCCTGCAAGAACATCCCATAACCTAAATTCTACTCTCAGTTTTTCATTTTCAAATTTTACTTCTCCAGTAATTAAAGCTTGAGCTTTTATTAGAGACCAATCTTCAAATCTTGGTTTTAAGTGAGCAATGTCAGGTTTCTGTAAAAAAGCCTCTTTTTTAAGTGGATTAAAAAGACCAGAGGATTTTAAGTTTTTTTCAACTACAGTTGCGATATCTTCTCCAACATTTTTTTTTTTCAGTAAATTTTGGAATGCTTTTATTGATTTTATTTCTACGAATAAAGGCGACACAGCTATTGGTAATGGATTTAAGTTCCCTCTTGTAATGTCAACCTCAATTAATCCAAACGAGGTTTTAGGGTTTAAAAATAATAAAAATATTAATATATAAAAAAATCTAATTTTATTCATCCTTTTAACATCTCTCTTGCATCAAAATTTAGTTGAAGATCTTTCCATCTTTCATATCCGGTTGAAGGCACTCTCAAAGGTTGGCATAGTCTTATTGCTCTTAAAGCGCTCTCTGCTAGCACTTTATAAAAACCTTGCCCAGGTTTATTCATTCTTGCGTGGTCTAAAATTTCTGAATTAATTACAGTACCATCAGGTTTTAAACTTAACTTAATTCTAACTAATAAATTCTCGTTATATGGCAGTCCTAATGGTATACTCCAACAACCAAAAATTTGTGCCTTCAGCGCGTCCTCCTCACTTAACGTCAATGTACTTGAGGAGATATTTTTTTGATTTGATTGGGTAATTTTGTTTGATTTAATTGTTGTTGCTGCCGATTCTTCTTTGGATTTATCGATCAATGCAGCAATATTGTTTGGATTAAATAATTCATCTTTTTCAAATTGTGAAACTTGTTTTATATCTTCATCGATTTTTTTTGGGTTCTGAATATCTTTTTCAATTTTTTTTACAATTTTTTGATTTTGGTCAGGTAATGGTAAAGCATCAGGTTTCTCTTTTTTTAATTGTTGCGGTGGAGCTTGCTCTGACACAAGTTTCTCTTTCTCTTTTACTTTCTCTATGATTTTTTTAGCTTTTGGCGCAAACGGTATGTTTGTTTTGTCTGTTATTTGTATAAGTTCAATGGATATTAGGGGAGGTAAGTCCACGGGTTTTTTAGCTATAAAAGGAAAGGTTAGCGCAGTAATAACAACTAAAAAAATATGCAATGCTGATGATATTGCGATATTCTTAATCATTAAATTATTATCTTTTTTTAAAAGATTTTCAAATTTCATCTTTCTTTATATGGTTCTGAAATTAAAGCCACTTTCGTAAAACCAGATCCTGATAACATGCCCATGACATCTAAAACCCTTCCATAATTTATAGTTTTATCACCTCTAACATATATTCGTGTATCTGTTCTATTTTTTGAAACTGCAAGTATTTTTGCAATCACATTGTCGTAATCCACTTTCACCTCCTGAATAAATATTTCGCCCTTTGAATTAATTGTTAAAGTTAATGGTTCCTGTTCCTCAGGAAGTGAGTCAGCAGAGCTTTCTGGAAGATCTACCTGAACACCTACAGTTAATAATGGTGCAGTGACCATAAATACTATTAATAAAACAAGCATAACGTCAACAAATGGAGTTACATTTATTTCGCTCATTGGTTCTCTAGAATTTTTTTTTAGACTAAAGGCCATGTTTTAAATTATTGATAAAAATCTTTTAGCAAAATTTTCTAATCTTTGAGAATATTTTTTAGAATCGTTATTAAATTTATTGTAAGCTACAACAGCAGGAATAGCAGCTAATAATCCTAAGGCAGTTGCAAATAATGCTTCTGCAATTCCTGGTGCAACAATTGCTAGGCTTGTATTTCTTGAGACTGCTATTGATTGAAATGAGTTCATTATTCCCCAAACAGTTCCAAATAATCCAATAAAAGGAGCAGTAGAACCTACTGTAGCTAGAAATGAGAAATTTTTTTCTAAAAAATTTAGTTCTGACTCTATATTTGACTCTAGTAAACCTGTTAATTTTTCGCTTAAATTACTTCTAGATTTAGATTTCAAAACAACCTGCATAGTTTTTCTAAAAACATTTGACATGGGATCATCTTTATTTACAGGTAAATTATTATAAAAACTTTCAGCAGATTTAGATTTCCAAAATTTTTCCTCAAATTCAATAGTATTTTGATTGATTTTCTTAAACATCTTAAATTTTTCTATAATAATCGCCCAAGAATATATTGATGCCGCTATCAATATTATAATTACTGATTTAACAACAATATCTGCTCTTAAAAACAAACTCATTAAAGAGAAATCGATTGAGCTTCCTAAACCAACAGCTTGAGAAGTTATATCTGCTTCCATGAAAAATCTTTCACACTAAAATGTGTCATCAATTTGTCTTAATTACTCAGGTTTTGATAGTAAAAACTAGCAATTAATATTGCATCGGCTTTATTGGTGTCTTTTTTTCTTGATAATTTTGAGGATATGTATGGAAAAAATTCAATTGCTTTAGTTCTGCTTGAGTCTTTTTGGGTATTTATAAGGTTATAATGTTTTTTCCATTTGACGGGAGAAATAAAATCCATTGGTATTTGCATAGCAGAAAATATACCTTTTAGTACACCAAAAGACTGTCCAAAATTAAACATGCTAGTAACTCCTTGACCAGGCATTGCTGAAACTTGTTCTATCACCACTTTTATGTCTTTTTTGTCCTCATGAATAATTGCTTTTTGAATTTCATTATATATTTGTGATCCATTTACCTGTGACTTGTTTTTTTTGCCAACAGGCATTATTGGCATATCAAAAACATCCAAAATTTTTCCATCCTTTAAGATGCATATGGCTCCTTTTATTCCCGGATCTATGCCTATAATTAACATCTTTTATTCTATCATTTCTAGGTTAGAGTAAACCTTTTGTACATCATCATGATCCTCTAAGGTCTCTAAAAACTTTTTAGCTTCCACAAATTGTTCTTTGTTTAAATTGACTTTATTAAGTGGATACCACTCAATATTTGTAGACAAAAAATCATTGATTTTTTTTTCCATAATTTTTTTTACATCATAAATATTTTCTTTATTACAATGTATTTCATGATAACTCTTATTTGAAAAGCACTCATCTGCTCCAGAATTAATTGCTATTTCAAGCATTGTATCGGGATCTGTTTTCTCTGCATCAACTCTTATAATCCCAAGATGTTTGAAATTATGCGCGGCTGAACCTAAAGTACCTAAACTTCCACCATTTTTTTGGAAAATTTCTCTTATTTTTGATGCTGTTCTGTTTCTATTGTCAGTCAATGCCTCAATAATTACTGCAATTTTATAATTACCAAAACCCTCGTATCTTATTTCGTCAAAATTAGATTGATCGTTAAATTTTGATTTATCAATAGCTCTGTCAATATTATCTTTAGGCATATTAGCTGACCTTGCAGCTTGAATAGCAGATCTTAATCTGTGGTTCATGTCAGGATCTTTATCGCCTAACTTAGCGGCAACAGTAATTTCTCTAGATAATTTTGAGAAAATTTTTGACCTCTCTTTATCTACCTTTCCTTTTTTATGTTTAATTCCAGCCCAGTGAGAATGACCTGCCATATTAGATTGTGTTTTGTAGAACACCTCCTATTACAAAACTATTTATATTCTTAGCTAAACCTGTTTTGGTGCAACAATCAACAATTACCCCTGATAAAGTTCCTTCTCCTAAAGCTGGAAAATGTTTTTCAGCTTTTTTTTTAAAAAACCTATTTATAGAATTATCCTTATTCATACCTATTACAGAGTCATAATCACCACACATTCCAGAGTCAGTTATGTAAGCAGAACCTTTTTTTAAAATTCTTGCGTCATTGGTTGGAACATGTGTATGAGTTCCTGTTATCAAAGTTGCTTTACCATCGAACAAATGACCGATTGCCATTTTCTCACTAGTTATTTCTCCATGTATATCAACTATTAAAAAATCATAATTTTTTTTAAGATTGTAATTCTTTAAAAATTTTTTAATTTCTATAAAAACGTCATCGCATTTTCTCATAAAAACATTTCCCATTAAATTTAATACACCAACTTTAAAGTTATTTTTACTATGAAAAATTTCAAAACCTTTTCCAGGAGATGGATTTGTTAAGTTATAAGGCCTTAAAAGTTTTTTTTCTCTCTCAATATGTTCAACTGTTTCCTTTTGATCCCAAACATGGTTTCCTGTGGTTAAAACATTTATTCCAGACTGATATAATTCGTTGCAGATTTTTTCAGTTATACCCACACCATTTTCTGCAGCATTTTCACCATTAGCAACAACAAAATCGATGGTTTTTTTATTAATTATGTCTGGCAAAAGTTGCTTAACAGAATTGCAACCTGAAGGTCCAACAATATCTCCTAGAAAGAGTATTCTCATTTATAAACTTTATTTTCTGTAAATATATAATCCATTTTTTTATCAAATTTATTTGTAGGAACTTTATTTATTTTTTGACATGAAAGAGCAAGACCAATTTTTAAAATTTTTTTTGATTTTTCAATTTTATTTATGAATCTATCATAAAATCCGCCACCATACCCAAGTCTGTTTAAATTAGCATCAAAAGCAACAGTTGGTACAATCAGCACCGAAGGAGTAATTTTTTTTAACTTAAATGGTTCAGGGATACCAAAATTATTGATTTTTAGTGCGCTATTTTCATTCCATTCGTAGAATGACATTTTAAAGTTTTTTTCTATGACCGGTAATGAAATAATATATTTTTTATTTCTTAAATTCTTAATAAGCCTAATTGTAGAAACCTCAGATCCAATTGGGTAATATATTCCTATTTTTTTGCTACTAATTTCTTGATTTAACAATTTAACTATTTTACTAAAATTTATTCTTATATCTTTACTATTAAAATATTTTCTCTTCTTTAATATTTTTTTTCTTAATTGAGTTTTTTCCACAAAAAAACTAGTTTTTTAAGTTTGTTTTTTGAACAAATTCTTCTATTTGTTTCGTTGTATTAGATATTATTTTGTCATATTCGTTTTTCAAATTTTGTACCTCATTTTCTAGTTTAGAAATATTATTAGAAAGTTGTTTTACCTCATTTTCTTTATCATCCTTATAGTTGTAAGCTAAAGATTTTAATTCTTTGAATTTTTCAGTGATATTTTTTATTTCCTGTTTGTTTATATGTACATTTTTTTTGGTTTCAAAATATTCATCCATAATTTTAATTGAAGTAATTAAGAGTAACTTGCTCTCACCGATATTTCCTAGATCAGTTTTTAATTTCTCGAATTTAATCCCAAGATGGTTAACTAACTCTTCTAAATGCTCCTCCTGACCATCGTCACATGACAAAAGAAAGTCTTTACCATTAAATTTTATATTTACATTTGCCATTTATCAATTTCATCTAACAAGATATCTGTTTCTTGATTTAATTCATCAATTTTCTCATTAAATCTTAGTTGATCTAGTTTATGTGCGGAATTTTTATCTTTAATGCTCTTTAAATGATCCTTTAATTTCTGATGCTCATTCATGAGACTTTCATGTTTACTTTGAAGTTCTTTTTTTTCAATTTCTAATTGATTTTTTTGATCAGATAAAAATTCAAGATTTTTTTGACTATCTTCATCTATCAAATTAAGTTTTTTTAATTTGTCCAGAGCTATTTCCAGCTTTTTTTCTTTCTCGCTGAAGTATTTCATATATATATAATATTATTAAATTGAATCATCTTAGTCTAGATAGGTCAACAATTGAAAGTAGAACATAAACAATTAGCTAACGCAATTAGATTTTTATCAATTGATGCGGTAGAAGCAGCGAATTCTGGTCATCCAGGCATGCCTATGGGAATGGCTGATGTCGTAACAGTTTTATTTAAAAATTTTTTAAAATTCAATCCTAAAGATCCAAGTTGGATAAACAGAGATAGGTTTATTTTATCCGCAGGCCATGGATCAATGCTTTTATATTCATTACTTTATTTAACAGGATACAAAAGTGTCTCTTTAGAGGACATAAAAAATTTTAGAAAGCTAGATTCCATATGCGCCGGACATCCTGAGTATCATTCGAATTCTGGTATTGAAACAACTACGGGACCACTTGGTCAAGGAATTTCAAATGCAGTGGGCTTTGCTTTAGCAGAAGAAATTTTAAAGAGCAAAATTGGGAAGAAATCTATAGACCACAAAACATATGTTCTAGCTGGAGATGGTTGCTTGATGGAGGGTATAAGTCATGAAGCTTTAAGTTTAGCAGGTCATTTAAAACTAAGAAATCTCATTTTATTGTTTGATAATAATTCAGTATCTATAGATGGCCCAACTAACCTAGCTGTTTCAGATAACACCAAAAAAAGATTCGAGAGTTACGGCTGGAATTACTTAGACATAAATGGACACAACGAAAAACAAATTTTTAGAGCACTAAAAAAAGCTCAAAATTCAAAAAAACCTTTTGCTATTTCTTGCAAAACGACGATAGGCTTTGGTTCTCCAAATAAGGGTGGTAAGGCTTCTTCTCATGGTAGTCCTTTAGGCAAAGATGAGTTAAAACTTGTAAGAAAAAAATTAAAATGGAAATATGAACCTTTTGAAATTCCAGATAGAATATTAAATGCGTGGAGGGATATTGGAAATAAAGCATCTTTAGACGCAGAGAGATTTAGTTCTGACGATAACCCAAAAAAGGAAAATTTAATACCAGAGTCCTTAAGTGATGAAATTGAGGAGTTAAAAAAGAGTTACATAAAAAATTTAGAACCGATGGCGACTAGGAAATCGTCAGAAAAATTTCTTGAGATCGCGTCAAAATTAACGAGTTTAATTGGAGGATCTGCTGATCTAGCTGGCTCTAATAACACAAAAACTCAAAATCATAAAATTATAAAGCCAGGAAAATTTGATGGAAATTATATCCATTATGGAGTCAGAGAACATGCCATGTGCGGAATTATGAATGGAATAGCTCTACATAGTAACCTAATTCCTTATGGAGGAACTTTTTTAATATTTAGTGATTATTGTAAACCATCAATTAGGCTTTCTGCTATGATGGGTCAAAAAGTGATTTTTGTTTTCACTCACGATTCAATCGGTCTTGGTGAAGATGGACCAACTCATCAGCCAATAGAACAATTATCGGCGCTAAGATCAATACCAAATTTAAATGTTTTTAGGCCCGCAGATAGTATAGAGACATTTGAATGTTGGCAACTAGCTCTTGAAAATAAAAATACTCCAAGTGCAATAGCTTTAACAAGACAAAAAACCAATCCAATTAGAAAAGATTATTCAAATATTAATCAGTGCTCCAGGGGAGCATATGAAATAATGAGAACTGGAAATAATTTAAATTTGATTTTAATTTCATCAGGTTCTGAGATAGATCTTGCATGTAGAATAAGTCATAAATTAGCCATAGATAATATCTATTCAAAAGTTATATCAATGCCTTGTAACGAAATTTTTGACTCACAGAGTGAAAGTTATAAATCTGAAATATTAACAGATAATTTATTAAAGGTTTCAATAGAGGCATCTGAGACGAACTACTGGAAAAAATATACTGGTGATGATGGATTAAATTTTGGGATCAATCAATTCGGAAAAAGTGCACCATATCAAGATATTTTTGATCATTTTAAATTAAATGAGAAAAACATTGTAAATAAAATTAAGGAAAGATTTTGAAAGCTAAAATTGGAATTAACGGATTAGGTAGAATTGGTAGAATGGTCCTTCGATCAGTTTTTGAAGAAAATTATAAAGGTATTAAAGTTAATCATATTAATAATAAAGCAGATATTATAACAGCTTGTGATCTTATAAAAAGAGACAGTGTACATGGAATATTTAAAGGGAAAGTATCTGTGGAAAAAAATAAATTAATAATCAATGGAAACAAAATTACTTATTCGCAGGAAAATAATTTAAGCAAAATATCATGGAAAAAATATAATGTTGATATTGTTTTTGAATGCACAGGTAAATTTAATTCAAAGGATAAATTAATTTCTCATATAAAAAATGGCGCCAAAAAAGTAGTTGTTTCGGCACCATGTAAAAGTGCAGACAAAACTATAGTTTATGGTGTAAACCACACAAATATTTCAAAAAAGGATAAAATTATTTCTGCTGCCTCCTGTACAACTAATTGCTTAGCTCCAGTTGTTTATGTTTTAAATAATAATTTTGAAATTGAAAAAGGTTTTATGACAACAATACATTCTTATACAACAGATCAAAGAATGCTTGATAATTCCCATAAAGATCCAAGAAGGGCAAGATCTGCTGTTCAATCTATAATACCAACTTCGACCGGGGCTTCAAGAGCAATTGGTGAAATTATACCATCATTAAAAGGAAAGCTGGAAGGTGTTGCTATGAGAGTGCCAACTCCTAATGTTTCATTAGTTGAACTTGTCTTTCAGACAAAAAAGGATTTAAGTATAGAGAAAATTAACTCGGCTTTTAAGAAATTTAGCAATAATAATAAAAATAAGGTTTTAAAGATAACTCAAGAAAACCTTGTTTCGGTAGATTTTAATCATGATCCTGCATCGTCAATTATTGATGCAAATTTAACAAATGTAGTTGGTAAAAACATGGGCAAAATATCAGCATGGTATGATAACGAGTGGGGTTTTTCCAATAGAATGTGTGATATTGCAGAGTACCTTCGTAAGATTTCTTAATGAAGTATATCAAAGATAATGAAAACTTGTACCAAAAAAACGTTTTACTTAGATTAGATTTAAATGTTCCTTTAAAAAATGGTATAATCACTGACCAAACAAGAATTGACAAAATTTTACCAATAATTAATTTTTTACTTAGTAAAAATTCAAAAATTATAGTGGTTTCTCATGTAGGACGTCCTAACGGGAAAAAAAATAGCGAACTATCTATGAAGCCAATTTGTGAATATTTAGAAAAAAAAATCAATAAAAAAATTAAACTCATTAGTGATGATATTTTTAAATTAGAAAAAGATGATTTATTCTCAGAAGAATTTGATGAAATTATATGTTTGGAAAATATTAGATTTTATGAAAAAGAGGAAAAAAATGATGCTTCAATGGCCAAACAATTGGCTGGTTTAGCAGATTTGTTTGTAAATGATGCATTTTCTTGTTCTCATAGAGCCCACACATCTGTAAGTAAAATCACAGAATTTTTGCCTTCTTTTGCCGGGCTTCAATTACAGGCAGAATTGAATGCTTTAAAAAAAGTTACATCTGAAATTAAAAAACCAATTACTTGTATTATTGGAGGGTCTAAAATTTCCACAAAAATTGGAATAATTAAAAATTTAATTCCTAAATTTAATAACATTATTATCGTTGGAGGTATGGCAAATAATATTCTTAATCACAAAGGAAATCAAATAGGGAAATCAATTAAAGAAGAAAATTGTGAAAAAATAATTGAAGAAATATTTAAAATTTCAAAACAACATTCTTGCTCAATTACTTATCCGATAGATGTTTTAGTAGGAAAAAATCTAAATGGTGAATCTAAGATTAAGGAACTAAATGAAATAGGTGAAGATGATTTAATTTTAGATATTGGACCAAAAACAATCAATGCAATTAAAAAATTAGTTGAAAATAGTGAAACAGTTTTATGGAATGGACCAGCGGGGTATTTCGAAAATCCTAACTTTGCAAAAGGTAGTTACGAAATTGCAAAAGCAATTATTAAAAAAAATAAAAATAAATCAATTTACTCAGTTGTGGGTGGAGGGGATACAATAGCATTAATCAATGAAATAAAGGCAATTAAAGATTTCAATTTTGTTTCAACTGCTGGTGGTGCATTTTTAGAATATCTTGAAGGTAAAGATCTTCCTGGTATAAAAGCTTTAAGTTAACATGTCTGAACTAAATAACATTGCTCTTAAAATTTTAAAAAATGGCAAAGGTATACTTGCAGCAGACGAAAGCACAGGGACTATGACCAAAAGACTAGATGATGTAAATGTGCCGTCAACACCAGAAAACAGATTATTATTTAGAGAAACACTATTTAGTTCATCAAGTATGACCGAATGTATAGGCGGTGTGATATTGTATGATGAAACAATAAAACAACAAACTTCCAAAAATAATTTGATCCCAGAGTTAATTTTAAATATGGGGTCTTCTCCAGGTATAAAAGTTGATACAGGTGCTAAGGTTTTGGCTGGATCCCCAGATGAAAAAATTACTGAGGGCTTGGATGGATTACGAGAAAGATTAAAAGAATATTATAAACTTGGAGCAAAATTTACAAAATGGAGAGGTGTTTATGGTATATCCAAAATTTATCCTAGTAAACTTTCTATTCAGTCAAATGCTCATGCATTAGGAAGATATTCTGCTTTAGTTCAAGAGCGCAATATGGTCCCAATAGTTGAGCCAGAGGTATTAATGGACGGCGATCATTCAGCAGAAGATTGTTTTTCAAAAACTTCAGAGGTCATAAAAAAATGCTTTGAAGAATTAATTTTGCACAAAGTTGATTTGACAGGAATTATACTTAAGCCTAACATGATTTTGGCTGGCGATAAATGTAAAAATAAAATATCAAATGATAAAGTTGCTAAATTAACTTTAGAATGTTTAAAAAATTCAGTGCCTTTAGAGGTTCCGGGAATAACTTTTTTGTCCGGAGGTCAATCTGAGATTGAAGCAACAGAAAACTTGAATTTAATAAATAAATATAATGACACTAATTTTATTATGAGTTTTTCATATGGTCGAGCTCTACAGCAAAGCGCTTTAAAATTTTGGTCAAAAGACATTCAAAACATTGAGGGAACTCAAAAGATTTTCAACCAACGAGCAAAAATGAATAAATTAGCAGCTCAAGGAAAATGGTCTAAGGAATTTGAAAATTAATAAAAAAAAATTTATATATTTAATTTCTCCCTTAACGATAAAAAAATCTTTTTACAGCGATTTAATTAAAATATTTAAAACAAATAAAGTTAGTTTTTTTCAGTTGAGACTTAAAAACGAGAGTTTCAAAAAAAAATTGAATATTGGAAAAAAAATAAAAAAAATTTGTAAAAAATTTAAAGTTAAATTTATTGTAAATGACGATGTTTTTTTAACAAAAAAAATAAAAGCAGATGGTTGTCACTTAGGTCAAAAAGATATGAACGTGTTAGATGCAAGAAAACTAATTGGAAACAAAATAATAGGAGTTACTTGTCATAATTCAATTAAGTTAGCGAAAGTTGCCATTCGAAATAAAGCTGATTACTTGGCATTTGGTGCTTTTAATTTGTCAAAAACAAAAAAAGTAAAATATAGAGCATCGGTCAACACACTAAAAGAAGCTAGAAGGATCACAAATAAACCAATAGTAGCAATTGGCGGTATTAACTCTAATAATTATAAAAAACTTTTATTGAATAAAGCAAACTTTTTGGCTATTTCAGGTTACATTTGGAAAAACAAAAAAAAACCAAATGAGGCTATAAATAAATTTATATGAAAATTAACGCAGGTGAAATTAGAGTCGGTATGCTTTTAGAATATAAAAATGACTTATGGCAGGTGCTTAAAACTCAACATGTAAAACCTGGAAAAGGTGGTGCATTTGCTCAAATAGAAATGAAAAGTATTAATAAAAATACTAAATTAAATGAAAGATTTAGGTCAAGTGAAACTGTTGAAAAAGCATCGATAGAGGAGACAAAATATAACTATTTGTATACGGATGAGAAAAATTTTTTTTTTATGGAACCGAAGTCATTTGAGCAAGTTGAAATTAAAAAGGAATTACTAGGGGAGAAGGGAAAACTACTGAAAGAAAGTTTAGAGGTAACTATTAGTTTTTATAATAACAATGCAATCTTAGTTGATTTACCAAATCAAATTACTTGTAAGATAAAAAATACTGATGCCGCCCTAAAAGGCCAGACTGTTTCGTCGTCATATAAACCTGCAACACTTGAAAATGACATAAATATTCAAGTGCCTCCTTTTGTAGAAAGCGATGATGAGGTAATTATAGACACTAGAACTCTGGAGTACGTAAAAAAAATATAGTTATGAATTCTATTTCTCCTAATCTCAATATAATGATTAAATCTTGTATCGCAGCCTCTAAGATATTAATAAGAGACTTCGGTGAAGTTGAAAAACTTCAAGTTTCCTTAAAAGGTCCAAATAATTTTGTTACAAATGCTGATAGAAAAGTCGAGACTATTTTAATAAAAGAGTTGGAGAAATCGAAAAAAAAATTTTCAATACTTACTGAAGAAAGTGGGTTTATAGAGAGATCAGATAAACGTAATTTTTGGGTAATTGATCCTATTGATGGTACAACTAATTTTTTAAATGGTATTCCACATTTTTGCATATCTGTGAGCTTAATCCTAGATAATGAAATAGTTGCTGGGGTTATCTATGATCCAATTAAAGATGAAATTTTTTATGCTGAAAAATCTGGGGGAACGTACCTAAACAATAAAAGTGTTAGGGTATCAAAAAAAAAAGAATTAAAAAATTGTATATATGGAGCAAATTTTAAAGAAAATTTACCTAAAAATCTCATTTACAGGATTACTGGAAGTGCAGCTTTGGACCTGGCTTATGTTGCTTCAGGAAGATTTGACGCAAGTATACACCAAAAAGTTAACTTGTGGGATGTTGCTGCAGGTATTATTTTGATCAAAGAGGCAGGAGGCTTAGTAGACAAAGTTCAATTAAGTAAATTTGAAAATATAAGTGTAAAAGCGTCAAATGAGTTAATTAATAGAGATTTTAACGAAAAATTTCCCATGTTTTAATTGTTTTATATTTTGCTTTTGTTATAAATTTTGCATGAAAAAAAATGTACATCCTGATTATCATAAAATTAAGGTAGAAATGACTGATGGATCTCAATTCGAAACTAAATCAACTTGGGGTAAAGAAGGCGAGGTTCTAAAACTAGAAATCGATCCAAAATCCCACTCGGCTTGGACAGGTGGAAAACAAAAAATTCTCGACAAAGGTAGAGTAAGCAAATTCAATAAAAAGTTTCAAAATTTTAAATCAGAAAGTAAAAACTAATTAATTTAACTTATGAACATCACACCATTAATGCCAATGGCTACAGCTGTATGGTTAGTAGAAAATACCACTTTAACTTTTAAACAGATTGCAAATTTTTGTAATTTACATGAGATTGAAGTTCAGGGTATAGCTGATGGAGAAGTGGCAAAAGGTATAAAGCCATATAATCCAATTACTGCTGGTCAATTAACAAGAGAGGAAATTGAACTTTCAAGTAAGGATAAAAATAGACCTTTAAATATAATTAATTTTAATATCGACATAAAAGAAATCGAAAAAAAAACAAAAAAATACGTTCCATTATCTAAAAGACAAGATAAGCCTGACTCAGTATTATGGTTGCTAAAAAATCATTCTAAGTTGAAGGACTCACAAATTGCAAAATTAGTGGGGATAACTAAAAATTCAGTAGTTGCTATAAGAAACAAAAGTTATTGGAATTTTAATAATCTAAACTCTAAAGACCCTGTGGCCATAAACTTATTTACTCAAAAAGATCTTACCGAAGCACTCGAAAAGGCGGACAGGCGAATAAAAAAGGAGCAAAAATTAAAAGAAAAACTGCAAAAACAGAATGTATAAAAATAATAGACATAGTTTTTTTAAGGTGATAATTACTACATTTTTTTGGAGGTTATTATTAAAATAGAGGTAAAAGACAATAACGTAGAACAAGCTTTGAGGGTTCTTAAAAGAAAACTTCAAAGAGATGGTTTTTTCAAAATAGTAAAAATTAGATCAAATTATGAAAAGCCATCTGAAAAAAAAAAAAGAATTCTCCAAGAAAACATTAAAAGAGTAAAAAAGCTTAATAAGTTAAAAAATAGAATTTAATATCGCGGGGTGGAGCAGTCTGGTAGCTCGTCAGGCTCATAACCTGAAGGTCGGCGGTTCAAATCCGTCCCCCGCAACCAAATCTCAAATTTTAAATTTCGACTTTTTACTGTCTATTAAAAAGGCTTTGACTGTATCATTCGTTAAATTTTTAAAAGACTTACCAAATTTCTCAATTTTTAAAATTATAGCTGGGGGTATAGTTATTAGATGGCATCCTAACTGAGAGGCTTGTTTAAAGTTATATGGTTCTCTTACACTTGCCCAAAGAATTTTTACATTTTTATATTTCTTGGCACTAAAGATGCTTTTTTTGATTTCAGGAATAGGATCTTTTCCTGCATCGCCAGCTCTTCCAGCAAATATTGAAATAATCACTTTTGAATTTTTTTTTATATTTTTTAATATTTTGACTGTTTGGTTATGTGTATAAACCGCTGTAATATTCATTTTTATATTTTTTTTGCATAATTCTTTTATAACTTTTCCCATAAAAATTCTTCTTGAATTTTCAACTGGTATTTTTACATATACGTTACTTCCCCAAGAGTTGATTTTTAAAGCTTGTTTTAGAATATTTTTATAATCATCTGCAAAAACTTCAAATGATATGGGTTTGTTATTACAATTTTTTAATATTTCTTTTGAATAAATACTATAATCTTTAGCACCCGCCTTTCTCATTAAACTTGGATTAGTTGTAAAACCTTTGATAATTTTTTTTCTAGAATACTTTTTTATAATTTTTATATCTGCAATATCGCAATAAATTTGAGTCACTTTTAGAAACTTTTTATAATATCTTCTGTCATTTTTTTTGCATCAGCAAACAACATTAGAGTGTTTTCTCTGTAAAATAGATCATTATCTACTCCTGCATAACCTGGTGACAGACTTCTTTTTACAAATAATACCGATTTTGCTTTTTCAACATCTAGTATTGGCATGCCATAAATAGGACTTTGTGGATCAGTTTTTGCAACTGGGTTTGTTACATCATTGGCACCAATAACATATGCAACGTCACAATTTGCAAAATCATTATTAATTTCCTCTAATTCAAAGACTTCATCATATGGCACGTTAGCTTCAGCTAATAAAACATTCATGTGACCAGGCATTCTTCCAGCAACTGGGTGAATTGCATAAGAAACTTTTATACCATTTTTTTTTAGTGTATCTACCATTTCTCTTAGGGCATGCTGAGCTTGAGCAACTGCCATACCATATCCTGGAACAATAATAACTGAGGAAGCGTTCTTCATCAAGAAAGCAGCATCGTCTGAATTACCACTTTTGACAGGTTTTTGCTCTTTGTTATCTGATTTATTTGTTTGGTCAGAACCCCCAAATCCTCCAAGAATTACACTAAAGAAAGATCTATTCATGCCTTTGCACATTATGTAAGATAATATCGCACCTGATGATCCAACTAAAGCACCAGTGATAATCAAAGCTGTATTCTCTAATGTAAAACCTATCCCTGCTGCTGCCCAACCTGAATATGAGTTCAACATTGAAATTACTACTGGCATGTCAGCTCCACCAATAGGAATAATTAAAAGAATACCAACTAAAAATGAAATAGCTATTAATGTCCAAAATAGACTTGAAGACTGCGTAGCACATAAAAAATAAGTTAAGCCAATTATCGATATTAGAATAAGTAAATTTAGTATGTGCTGACCCCGAAACGTGATTGGAGCTCCTGACATTAAACCCCTTAATTTCAAAAATGCAATAATTGAACCAGAAAATGTTATCGCTCCAACTGCAGCACCAATTGACATTTCAATTAAACTTGCAAGCTTAATGTTACCAGAAACACCAAGATTAAAAGCTTGTGGATTTAAAAAAGCTGAAATTGCAACGAAAACTGCAGCTAATCCAACTAAACTATGAAAACCAGCTACTAATTCGGGCATTGCAGTCATTGGAATTTTAAAAGCGATAAATGCGCCAAAACTTCCACCAATTAAAAGAAATGCAATTACATAAATAAAGCTTGTAGAAAAATTACCGGTGGATAAGAAAGTTACTAAAACTGCAATTAGCATTCCTAAAATACCAAAAAAGTTTCCTTGTCTAGATGTTTCAGGAGATGAAAGTCCCCTTAATGCTAATATGAAAAGAACTCCAGAAATTAAATAAAACAAAGCTAACAAATTTGTTGAAATCATTATTTTTTCTTCTTTTTATACATAGCTAACATTCTTTGGGTAACTAAAAAACCTCCAAAAATATTAATTGCCGCCAATAAAATAGCTAAAAATCCAAATATACTAGACTCGTTAAAAATATTCTCATTGTTTCCTGCTAATGCTGCAATTATTGCTCCAACTATTATTACAGATGAAATCGCATTCGTCACCGACATCAATGGGGTATGAAGAGATGGTGTAACGCTCCATACAACATAGTAACCAACAAATATTGAAAGAATAAAAATACTCAACCTAAATACAAAAGGGTCTATTTCCATATCATTTTACCAATGTTTTTTTAATAATTTCGTCTTCTAAATTTATATTAATATTATTATTTTTTTTATCATATAAATTTATTACAAAGTTAAGTAAATTTTTAGAATATAAATTCGACGCAGATATTGGAAGTTTGTTAAGTACATTGCTATCTCCCAAAATTTTTACACCGTTTAAATCAACTATTTCATCCACTTTTGTGAACTCTGTGTTGCCTCCTTGTGATGCGGCCAAGTCATAAATAATTGAACCTTTTGGCATAACTTTAATCATGTCACCTTTTATTATAATTGGGGCCTTTTTACCTGGTATTAATGCCGTACATAGAACTATATCGATTTTTTTAAGTGTTTCTTTTAAAAGATCTTCTTGTTTTTTTTTAAATTCTTCAGAAGTTTCTTTTGCATAACCTCCTTTTGTTTCTAGATTCTCTGAACCTTCGACAACTAAAAATTTACCACCAAGACTTTCAACCTGCTCTTTGGATGCCATCCTTACATCTGTAGCAAAAACAATTGCTCCCATCCTTTTTGCTGTGGCTATGGCCTGTAACCCTGCGACTCCTGCCCCTACGACAAGAACTTTTGCAGCTGGAATAGTTCCAGCAGCTGTCATCATCATGGGAATTGCTTTATTAAAATAGGAAAATGCATCTACAACTGCTTTATAACCAGCAAGGTTTGCTTGAGAAGATAAAATGTCCATAGACTGAGCACGAGTAATTCTTGGAAGTAATTCTAACGAAAAAACATTAACATTTTTATTAGATAACTTTGATATACTATCCTTATTGTTTGTTGGGTCAAAAACTCCTATCAAATTTTTATTTGATGGAATGCTATTTAAATCTTTTTCATTTGGTAAATTTAATTGCAATAAAATATCAGACTCTTTTATTATTTTGTCTTTGCTATCGAAGATCTCTGCGCCATTTTCTGAAAATTTATTATCATCTATATCAAGATGGTTGCCATAATTTTTTTCTAAATAAACTTTGAAACCATTAGAAATGAACTTTTTTACATTATCTGGTGTGACTGAAATTCTTTTTTCAGTATTTTTATTTTCACAAACAGAGCCTATTATCATCAATTTAAGAATTTATAATAAAATAATAGCTAAGACTACTAATATAGCAATTACCGATATTGTCCCCCAAAGAACAAATTTAGTAAAATTTTCCCAAGTTTTTTTATGACTATCGTTATTCATACTATTATTTTTGTCTTGCTTTAAATTTTGGATTTTTTTTATTAATTATATAAACCCTGCCTCTTCTCTTGACCATTTTAGAGTTCATATCTCTTTTTTTTAGGGATTTAAGGGAACTTTTAATTTTCATAATATAGCCTGGCAACGTCCTACTCTCCCATGCCTTAAGACAAAGTACCATCGGCGCAGAAGGGCTTGACTTCCGAGTTCGGAATGGGATCGGGTATAACACCTTCGCAATAATCACCAGGCAGAGAACTTATACTAAAATTTTTAATATTGTAAATATTAATTTTTTCCTATTTCTTTAATTATTTTTATAAAAGTCTTGTAACGTTAAATACAACCCGTGATCTAGATTTTCCTTTTGTATCCAACCGTATTTTCTTGCTTTATTTGCATCAAGCATTTTAGATTTCACTCCATCTGGTTTAGTTTTGTCGTATTTAATATTAAGTTTAACATTAAGTTTTTTTAACAAAAATTTTACATACCACTCTATAGAATGCTCTTTTCCGGTTCCAATGTTTAAAAAGGGTTCCTTTATTTTTAAATTCATAAAAAAGATTATTGCGTTTGCAAAATCGTCTACTAATAATAATTCTCTTTTGGGTTTTCCTGAACCCCAGACTTTAATAAATTTTTTATTATATTTTTTTGCTAGGTATATTTTTTTAATTAAAGCTGAAAAAAAATGTGATGTTAAAAGATTATAATTATCTCCTGGTCCATACATATTTGGTGGAATGAAACTTTTATAATTTAGTTTATAATTTTTAGAATAGTTTTCGCACATTTTTATCCCTGCTAGTTTAGCAAGAGCATAGGCATCATTTGTCTCTTCTAATTTTCCAGACAAAATAAAATCCTCCTTCATTGGTTGCTTGCAATTTTTTGGATATATGCAACTAGACCCAAGAAATATTAAGTTTTTAGTTTTGGCTAGATAAGATCCGTGAATTAAATTATTTTGAATTTGTAAATTTTCGTATATGAACTGATGCTTCTGTTTAGAATTAACTAAGATTCCCCCAACTCTCGCAGCAGCTACAATTGTAAGTTTTGGTTTTATTTTTTTTAAAAATTTAAAAACTTTTTCTTGATTTAAAAGATTTAATTTTTTTTTTTCAATTGTTATAATTTTTTTATACCCCTTTTTTTTTAATGCTCTGTAAATCGAAGAGCCAACCATTCCATTATGGCCCGCAACAAAAATTTTGCTTTTTTTATTAAGCATTGATTATTTTGATTTCCTCAGATATCATTTCATCAATTAACTGATTTATTTGAATTTTGGGTTTCCAAGAAAGTATCTTTCTCGCTTTTTTTGCATTCCCCAACAATGTATTTACATCTAAAGGTCTAATATAGTTTTTATCAACAAAAATTATCTTCTTTTTACTAATTTTATCGTATCCTACTTCATTAATTCCTTTGCCTCTCCAATAGATATTCATATTTAATTTTTTTGAGACTAAATTTACAAATTGTCTAATACTTAATTGTTTTCCTGTTGCTATGACAAAGTCATCGGGTTTGTTGTGTTGTAATATTTTCCACATTGCCTCCACATAATCTTTGGCATGACCCCAATCTCTTTTTGAGTCTAAGTTTCCTAAAAAAAGTTTTTTTTGTTTACCCATTTTAATTTTTACTAAAGCACTAACAATTTTTTTTGTAACGAATGTCTCTCCTCTTCTTGGACTTTCATGATTAAACAGTATCCCGTTTGAACCAAAAATATCATAGGCTTCTCTGTAATTTTTTGTAATCCAATGAGCATATAATTTGGCAACTCCGTAAGGGCTCAGTGGATAAAAATTCGTTTTTTCACTTTGGGGTATCTCTTGAACTTTTCCATACATTTCTGATGTGCCAGCTTGATAAAACTTGGTTTTTTTTTGTAATTTATGAAATTTAATTGCCTCTAATATTCTTAAGGCTCCTAATGCATCAGCATTAGCTGTGTATTCTGGAACTTCAAAAGAAACGGCTACATGTGATTGAGCTGCTAAATTATAAATCTCATTGGGTCTTATAAGTTCGATGATTTTAGATACCGATGTTGAGTCAGTTATGTCTCCATAATGTAAAAAAAAATTACGTGTCTTCTCATGGGGATCTTGATAAATGTGATCAATTCTAAAGGTGTTTATTGAGGAAGATCTTCTTTTGACCCCATGCACTATATATTTTTTTTTTAATAGAAACTCTGCTAAATAGGACCCATCTTGACCAGTTATACCAAATATTAAAGCTTTTTTAGGCATGCTAGATATTTATAATCTATTTTATTAAAAGTAAAGACAACTAAATTATTCACTTATTTTTTATTTTTATTTTTATTTTTTCTTACAAATACAAATTTACCGTAATATTCATGCGCAATTAATCCACTATTGTTCTCACAATTTATTTTCCTTTGTGTGCAATTTTTATAAAAATTAATAATTGTCTCAAAATCTTTTTGTACTCTAAAATGATGATCATCTATAAAATAATATGCATTTAAAAAAGGAGAATAATTATACTTTTGATGTTCATTTTGAAGCCGGTCAAAATTTCGATAGAAAAATATTAAAATTGTAAAAACTATTATAGTTGAAATTCTGAGTGAAAATTTCTTATTGACTGTGCAATCTGGTAAAAATTTACATGTAAACAAAAAAAATATTATTCCAATCAAAGAATAGCCTCCATATCTTAATGATGGATGATTATAAAACCACTCAATGAATAATATAAACAAACACAAATATACTAATTTAAAATTGAATTTTTTTTTTATCCCTTTTTTTAAAGATCCTAGTAAGAATATGAAAATTAGCGATATTAAAATCAAACTTAATATAAAATCTGATACTTTATTAAAAAAATATTTTTCAATCCACCCAGATACCCAATTAAAATTAGATACGTAATTTTCTGGATTGTCTACGGTAAATCCAACTCCAGATCCAGCTTTTGACCAATTTTCATAATGTAACGCCATTTTATCGATCTCATGAAGGGGGATTGACCAACTGAAATTTTCGAAACATGAATATTTCAAAGGGTAAATTAAACATCCAGTATTAAATAAATTTACACATAAGATCAAAATAACAAAGGCAGTTGAGAAATAAAAAAAATTATTTTTTAATATATTTGAAATTTGCCCAATTTTCTTTTCTGTGTACATAAAATAAATAATAGGAATAATAAAAATCAGATAAATAAAATAAAAGCTTTTAAGAGAGACTATTAAACTAGACAATATTAAAAACTTTGTAGAAAAATCTATAAAATTTTTTTGTTTCATTAAAAATAATAAAATTTCTGAGACTAGTAAAAAACTTAAGATTTGAGCAGACCTATCCGTCCCATGTTCAGATATCCTATAGAAAAAAACTAAAATAAATACTATTGCGAGTAATTTGAAATAAAAAATAATATCAATTTTTTTTTTTACAAATTTTATATAAGCATCAATACTAAGACTTAAAAGAGAAAAACCCATTATTAAAATTGCACCAATGTGAAACAAATGATGTTTTATAAATGGTAAATAAAATAGTGAATTAAAATAGAAAATAGATGATGGCGTCCTCCAACCATGATCATAATTTCCTATTCCAACAATTAATTCTGATTTTGTTAAAAAGTTAGTATAAGGAAAGTGATAATAAGGAAAATCATCATGAGTTTTAAAATTATAGAACGCAATTAATAAAACACAAAATATAATAAAAAATAATTTATTTTCACTTTTGTTAAAATTTGATCTTATATAAGTAATAAAAAAAAAGATGCCCATAAAAAATAAAACTGTGTTGTGTGCAAGGCTATGTTCTAAGAAGATATGGGAAATATATGAATATATTGTAAGAAAAAAAATACCTATTAAACCAATAAAACCATAGTTTATTTTAATATTTTTATTAATAAAAAATCTTTTTACAAATAATCCATAACCAAATGTACAAACAATACCTAAGAAATAATAAAAGGTTAAAATTACAAAACTGCTATGCATCAATATAGAAATTTCTTATTAAATTTTAATAAACATAAATAACTTAAAATATAAATAAAAATAGCTGAAAAAATTATTATAATTTGATACTTAGTATTTGATGGATCATTAAAGGATAATAGCAGTATCGCAAAATTAACAGTATTTATCAATATACTGCTAACATTATTTGAAAAAATTTTATTTAATTTTAATTTTTTTTTAATAGTAAAAAATAATAAGTGATGTAGATGTGATTTATCAGGGTTTGCAGGAGATTTCATTACAATAAATTTTCGTACTATTGAAAATAGATTTTCAAAACATGGATACCAAATTAACGCAATAAAATAATAAGGAGAAATCGTATTGTCATAATTATGTGATTTAATAAGTACATATCCTAAAAATAAGGCGATAAAATATGCACCGGAGTCTCCAAGCATTAATTTGTTACTAAAGTTTAAAATTAGCAAAAATAAAAGTGAAAATAAGATAAAAAATATATTATTTTTTTCAAAACCAATTTCCAATAGAAGACCATTTTTATGCAAAAAAAATAAAACTATTAAAGTATATCCAATAAGTAGTCCATTAAGACCATCAATAAAATTTGAACCATTTATCAGTATTAAAATACAAAATGAAGAAAAAAAATAAGCAAAAAATAAATTTTTCAGTAATAAATCAAAAAAATCTAATCTCGAGGAGTTTATTTTTACTTCATCTAAACTAACAAATAAAATTATTAAAATAATTTGAATTAAAATTCTAATTTTAGGTGAGTCTAAAATCTTAGTATCTGACAAAAAACCAACTGTAAAAATTAATAAAGAAAATATTATTAATAAACGATATTCTATAACTAAAGATAAAATTGGATATAATAAAAGAAATCCACCAATTAGCGGAATGTTTTTATCATTTAAATATATTTGATGTTTTTCACCCGAAAAGTTAGATAGTATTTTTTTATCTTGTAAATATTTTGATACCAAAAACATGAACAAAAAATAAAAGCTTGTTTTAATTATCATTTCATTTTTTTAAATAATTAAAACTTAAACACATAAGGTAATAAATAGATTTAATAAAATTAAATTCCATATAAACATTATAAACTTTGAATCCATCCAAAATTTTTTGTAAAATATTTGAGGACAAAGAATTTTTGGATTTCCTCCATGTCATCAAATTTTCTTTTAAAGCAAAAATTTTATTTTTATGAATTAACAACTTTAGCCATAAGACAAAATCTTCTTTAGTTTTAAGATTTGGAAATTTAATATTGTTCTCCAAAAGTATATTTTTTTTTAAAATAACAGTAGATAGACCTATATCACAAGATTTTAGTAGTTCGTTAACATGATTAAAATTTTTCGCTTGTCTAATTGATGCAATTTTTTTTGTTTTATTATTAATTATACTGTAGCTTGTATGCGATATATCGGAGTAATTTTGTTTCATAAAATAGATTTGTCTTGATATTTTTTCTTTATGCCATAAATCATCGGCATCTAAAAAAGCAATATACTCTCCTGAGGATTTTTTAATACCTTCATTTCTTGATAACCCTGCTCCTAAATTGTTATTATTTTGTATAATTATAATTCTATTATCCGACTTAGTTATTTTTTTTAGATAATTTAAATCACTTATGTCAGTGTCATCATAAATTATTATTATTTCTAAATTTTTATAAGTCTGTGAAACAACAGTATTAATAGTATCTTGAATATATTTTTTTTTTTTAAAATAAGGAATAATTACAGTTACTAAACACATTTAATAAAAAACTATGAGAGTATATACTAACTCGCTTAATATGTTAATAATATGTCTTAGCTTTCTAGAAAGCTTTTCAGTTGTTTAGATCTACTAGGATGCTTTAATTTTCTTAAAGCTTTAGCTTCTATTTGTCTTATTCTTTCTCTCGTAACTGAAAATTGCAAACCAACTTCCTCTAATGTGTGATCTGTATTCATGCCAACTCCAAACCTCATTCTTAAAACTCTTTCCTCTCTAGGTGTCAAAGTTGAAAGTATCTTAGTTGTAGCCTCGCTCAAATTAGATTTAATTGCTTGCTCTAATGGTGCTAATGCTTTTGTGTCCTCTATGAAATCTCCTAAACTACTATCCTCTTCATCTCCTACAGGTTTTTCAAGAGAAACAGGTTCTTTAGAAATTTTTAAAACTTTTCTAACTTTTTCCAAAGGCATTCTCAATTTTTTAGCGAGCTCTTCTGGTGTGGCCTCTCGACCAAATTCACTGAGTATGAGTCTTTGAGTTCTAACAATTTTGTTAATTGTTTCAATCATATGTACAGGTATTCTTATTGTACGAGCTTGATCCGCTATTGATCTTGTTATTGCTTGTCTAATCCACCATGTTGCATAAGTAGAAAATTTGTAACCTCTTCTATATTCAAATTTATCGACAGCTTTCATTAAGCCGATGTTACCCTCCTGTATTAAATCTAAAAATTGCAGCCCCCTGTTTGTATATTTTTTTGCAATTGAAATAACTAATCTTAAATTTGCTTCAACCATCTCTTTTTTAGCAATCCTAGACTCTTTCTCACCTTTTTGTATCCTGCTTACTAATTTTTTATAATCTGTGACGCTTATCTCTAGTTTATCACTTATTTCTACTAATCTGTCTCTAATTTCTTTAAACTCATCTTTATTTTTTTGAAAAAAATTTTTCCAAGTTGAATTGGTACTTAAAAAATTCTTTAAATTTGGGTTGATTTCATTTCCTACATAATTTTTTATGAATTCATCTCTTGGTATCTTGCCATTTATTGCAAGCCTTAGTAAATTACCCTCTAGAGATATTATTTTTTTATTTTCTACATAATGCTTCTGCACTAAACTTTCTAATACAGAAGGCGAAAGTTGCAAAGATTTAATATTTTCTAATATTTGTTGAACTATTTTTTGATAAACTTTTTCTTTTGAATTAGAAAAATTTATTGAATTTAAAATACATTTTAATTTTTCTTTTTGATATTTTATTAGTTTAGAATAATCTTTAGTTAAATTTTGGATGGTATTTAAAACTTTAGGTTTTATTTCGCTTTCCATCGCAGCTAAAGTTGGATTAAATTCATCTTCCTCTTCGCTATTAATCTGATCTTTTTTTTCTTCATTAGTGTTTTCTTTTGCATCTTGTACATTATCCTTAATTTTTTTATTTTTTAAGTTCGTGGAATTTTCATCTTCCATATAATTGGTATCAATGTCTATTATCTCCCTAACCATAATTTCATCATTTTGTAATTGATTATTCCACTCAAAAAATTGCTTAGCAGTAATTGGAGTTTGAGATAAGGCATTCAACATAACATCCTTGCCTGCTTCAATTCTTTTGGCAATGGCTATCTCTCCTTCCCTTGACAATAACTCCACACCACCCATTTCTCTTAAATACATTCTTATGGGGTCATCGCTTTTTTCTAAGCTTTTAGGTTCATCTTTATTCTGAGAGTCTCTTTTTTTACTTGATTTGAAGTCTGATTTTTTTTCAACAAGTGATATCTTTTCATCTAGGATATGCAAAAAAGCTTGTGATAAGTTTTGACACGATAAATTTCTTTTTCCAAGAGATTTACTTAGTTCCTCGTATGTTATAAACCCTCTGTGGACACCTCTGCCCATTAACCTAGCGAACGATTTTGTAATAATTCTTTCCACAATATAAAATTTCGGAGACCTTTATATAAAGACAATTTAAGAAAAATCTATATTTTTTTGCATCAATTTAATTAATTTTTTGCTCTTTTTTTAGCCTTCTAATTTCATCAAAAGTATTTTGATTAAAATCCTCAGCAAATTTTGATTCTAACTGTTGGATTCTTAACTCTAAACTATGAGTTTTAAGGTCTTTTTTAATATCTTCAAATATTTCTAATAGTTTGGAGTGATTACCGTCATTTTTTTTAATAATATGTTTAACAGTCGCAAACTTATTAATATTTTCTAAAAATTTTGTATCTATATCTATATTGTTGTAGTTTCCATTTTTTAACGATTGTTCTATTAATTGATAAAGAATTTTATTTTCTTTTGAAAAAAATAACAAATCGTTTAATAAATCTATTTGATTATAAAAAAAATTTAAATTATTTAAAATTATATACAATAAAGAAATTTCTTTTATCTCTATTGAAGAAAATTTTTGTGTTTCTTTATATATGTTTTTTGTAATTTCGAGAGATTTGGCTTTTTTAAACTTATAATTCTTTTGTATAAAGCTATTATTCGATGGAAGTAAATCGGATAATTTATCTAAAAAAAAACCTAAAATATATTTTTTAACAAGTCCATCAGATATAGAATTAGCTAATATTGATAATTTTTTTTCAACCATAGCAAGATCAGTAGGTGTTTTTTTTGAATTGTTTAAGTAGTGATTAAAAATAAATTTATGTATTTGTAACTTGTTATTAATAGAATAATTTAAAAAAAATTCTTTGCCTTTATTTTCTACAAAACTATCAGGATCTTCGCCATCTGGAAGAAACAAGAAAGAGATTTGTTTTTCAGGCTCTAAGTATTTTAAAGAATTTTCAGCTGCCCTTAACGCTGCTTTATAACCACTTTCATCTCCATCAAAACAAATAATAATTTCTGAAAAGAATTGCCCTAGTAATAAAGTTTGTTTATTTGTAAGTGCAGTGCCAAGATTTGCAACACAATTAAATATTTGATTATTATGTAATTTTATAACATCCATATATCCCTCAACTAAATACACCTCATCGTATTTATTAGAAATTTTTCTCACTTTATTTAAATTGTAAAGATTGTTACCTTTTTTGAAAAAATTAGTTTCAGGAGAATTAATATATTTTGCTATTTTTTTATTTTCCTCAATTATTCTTCCACCAACAGCAATTGGCTTATCAGTTAAAGAATAAATTGGAAAAATCATTCTTCCTCTAAATCTATCAACATATTCATTTTTTCTCTCGTCTAAATAAAATAAACCAGAATCTATTAAACTTTTTTTTTCAAATTTACTTTTAAAGTCTATAAATGTCTTCGATTCAAATGGTACATAACCCAAATTAAATTCTTCAACAGTTTTATTATCTAAATTTCTTTTTTTTAGGTAATCTAAAACTTTTTTATTTGTTGTAGTTGATGAAATCATATTTTTTCTGTTTCTCTCTATATAACTTGAGTAAATCTGAGTATATATATTCCAATCTTTTTCTCTTTGTTCATCTTGTTTTGTAAATCTATAAGGTTGCAGTCCAGCCTGAATGGCTAAGCTTCTAACTGCTTCTCCAAATTTTAGATTTTGGGTTTTCATTAAAAAGTCGAATATGTTTCCATGTTCTCCTGTGCTAAAACAATGATAGAAACCTTTTTCATCATTAATTGTGAATGAAGGTGTTTTTTCATTCTTAAAGGGTGAAAGACCAACAAATTCCTTGCCTCTTTTGTTAATTGCTAAAAATTTAGATACTACAGTAGAAACTTTTAGCCTTGATTTTATTTCTTCTAAATATTCCTTTGGGTATTTCATATTAAATAAATCATTAATTTAAAAATTCTTTTAAAATTTTGCCAGCTAAAGAAAAATCTAATGTATCGGAATAATTTTTTTTTAACTCTCCCATAACTTTGCCCATATCTTTTATAGATGATGCTTTTGTTGATTGTATTATTTCACTGCAAATTTTCTTTGTTTCTTCCTCGCTCATTTGTTTTGGTAAGTAGCTGGCTAAAATTTCTTGCTCTTTTTTTTCGATTTGAAGTAAATCATTTCTATTATTTTTTTTGTAAACCTCAATTGATTCGGATCTTTGTTTAATCATTTTTTTTAACATTTTTTTAATGTCATCATCATCGGTTTTTTTTTTTTTGGGTCCCGATCTGTTAAAAATATCTAATTCCTTAATGCCAGATAAAATTAACCTGTGAGTTGATATCTTTATTTTATCTTTTAATTTAAGGGAATTTTTATAGTCTAAATCAATCTTATCTCGAATAGTCATAGGTCTGAACTTACTTTTAAAGATAAAATTCTTCAAAAGAAAAAATAATTTTTTTTTAAATTTTCCATTAGATATGTTGCAGAAAAAAGGGTTTTATTGTATTAACCTTTAACTCATGAGTTGTAATTGACATCAAAACAGAAAAGCAAAACTTCATATTTTACCAATTTTAACTCTGCTATTTTAGTTCTAGAAAACAGGTCAATATTAAAAGGTGTTGGATTAGGTTATCAAGGTGAAGCAACTGGAGAAGTTTGTTTTAATACTTCTTTAACAGGCTATCAAGAAATTATATCTGATCCATCATACGCTGGACAAATAATAAATTTTACATTTCCTCATATTGGGAATGTTGGGACAAATAACGAAGATATCGAGTCTGACAAAATTTGGACTAGAGGAGTAATATTTAATTCTGAAATAACAAGTCCTTCAAACTATCGATCTCTTCAAAATTTAGATGACTGGCTTAAAAAAAATAAAATAGTTGGAATAACTGGTCTAGACACTAGAGGCTTAACAAATTTTATTAGAGAAAAGGGCGCGCCTAAAGGTACGATAGTTAATAATAAAAATGGAAAATTCAACATAAGTAAATTAATAAAAAAATCGATAGATTGGCCTGGATTAAAAGGTATGGATCTTGCTAAAGAAGTCACAACTCCAAAAACTTATACCTGGAAAGGATTAAAAACTTGGAAAAAAAATACAGGATTTGAAAAAAATAAAAAACGAAAATTTAATATTGTTGCAATAGATTTTGGAATAAAGAAAAACATACTTAGATATTTTTCTAATTATGATTGTGAAGTGAGAGTTGTCTCATGCAAAAAAAAATCAGATGAAATTTTTAAACTAAAACCCCACGGTGTTTTTTTATCAAATGGTCCAGGAGATCCAGCTGCAACTGGGAAATATGCAATTAGTGTTGTAAAAAATTTAATACGAGGGGGTATGCCTTTATTTGGTATTTGTTTAGGACATCAAATTTTAGCGCTTGCTTTAGACGCAAAAACAAGAAAAATGAAATTAGGACACAGAGGTGCTAATCATCCAGTAAAAAATTTAATAACTAACAGAGTTGAAATAACAAGTCAAAATCATGGTTTCGAAGTAATAAAGGAAAGTTTAAAAAAAAATACTGAAATTACTCATTTATCTTTATTTGATAATTCTATTGAAGGTATTAGATTAAAAAATAAACCAGTTTTTTCTGTACAATATCATCCAGAGGCAAACCCAGGTCCACAAGATAGTAAGTATTTATTTAACCATTTCATAAAAGAAGTAAAAAAATATGCCAAAAAGAAAAGATATTAAAAAAATATTAATTATTGGGGCTGGTCCTATAATAATCGGTCAAGCTTGTGAATTTGATTATTCTGGTACACAGGCTTGTAAAGCTCTCAAAGATGAGGGCTATCAAGTAATTTTAATTAATTCTAACCCCGCAACAATAATGACAGATCCTGGCATTGCAGATAAAACATATATTGAGCCTATATCGCTACAAGTGCTCGAGGAAGTCATAAAGAAAGAGAGACCTGATGCAATCTTGCCAACAATGGGTGGCCAAACAGCATTAAATCTTGCTATTAGTGCAGAAAAAACTGGTTTGTTAAGAAAATATAAAATTGAACTTATAGGCGCAAATTCAAAAGCAATAGCTAACGCTGAAGATAGAAACAAATTTAGAAAAAATATGATTGAAATTGGTCTAGATCTACCTAAGTCTAAAATAATTAATTCCTTCTCAAATTCAAAAAAATGTCTAAAAAAAATTGGTTTACCAGCAATAATTAGACCCTCATTTACTCTAGGTGGCTTAGGTGGTGGGATTGCACGAACAAAAAAAGATTTTTTTGAAATAGTAAAAGCGGGAATAAAAGAGTCACCCGAAAATCAAGTTTTGGTGGAAGAATGTCTTGACGGGTGGAAAGAGTTTGAGATGGAGGTGGTAAGAGATAAAAATGACAATTGTATAATAATTTGTTCAATTGAAAATATCGACCCAATGGGTACCCACACGGGTGACTCAGTAACAATAGCTCCAGCTTTAACGCTAACTGATAAAGAATACCAAGTAATGAGAAATGCATCTATTGCATGTTTAAGAAAAATCGGTGTTGAAACTGGCGGATCTAATGTTCAATTTGCAATTAATCCTAAAAATGGAAGGATGGTAATAATTGAGATGAATCCGAGAGTTTCGAGATCATCAGCTTTAGCATCTAAAGCAACGGGTTTCCCAATTGCTAAAGTGGCTGCAAAGTTAGCTGTGGGTTATACATTAGATGAACTTCAAAATGAGATTACAAAAGTAACACCCGCATCTTTTGAACCGACTATAGATTACGTGGTTACAAAAATTCCTAGATTTACCTTTGAAAAATTTTCAGACACAGATGCAATTTTAGGTACCTCTATGAAATCTGTCGGTGAAGCAATGGCGATTGGTAGAAATTTTAAGGAGTCGTTACAAAAAGCTCTTGTATCTCTTGAAATTGGCTTATCAGGATTAGACGACATATTTTATTTTAATAATAAAGAGATTTTAAAAAAATTAAAAAAAAATATTCCTAACAAGTTGCTTCTTATTGCTGAAGCTTTTAGAAAAAAAATTTCAACAGATACGATTTATAAATTATCTAAGGTTGATCCTTGGTTTTTAAATCAAATTAAAGAATTAGTTGAAGAAGAAAATAAATTAGCTTCAAGAGGGTTACCAAAGAATTTTAGGGAATTTAATAGAATAAAATCTATCGGATTTTCCGATAAAAAAATTTCTAAAATTACTGGTGTAGAAGAAAAAATAGTTAAATTAAAAAGAAAGGCTCTAAAAATTTTACCAGTGTTTAAGAAAGTTGATACTTGTGCAGCAGAATTTAAGTCTTTTACCCCCTATATGTATTCAACTTATCAAAGAAATTTTTCTTTTAAAGTAGAGTGCGAAGCTCAACCAACAAATAAAAAGAAAATTATAATTCTTGGAGGAGGTCCTAATAGAATTGGTCAAGGAATAGAATTTGATTATTGTTGTTGTCAGGCTAGTTTTGCTTTGAAAGAATCTGGATATGAAACAATTATGATTAATTGTAATCCTGAGACAGTTTCTACAGATTACGACACAAGTGATAGATTATATTTTGAACCTTTGATTGAAGAATATGTTGAAAACATAATTTTAAAAGAAAAATCAAAAGGCAACCTCTTGGGCATAATTGCACAATTTGGTGGCCAAACACCTATTAAACTAGCAAAATTTTTACACGAAAATAAATTGCCAATTCTAGGAACTCAATATACCTCAATTGATTTAGCAGAAGATAGAGACAGATTTAGAGATTTGCTTATCAAATTAAAACTTAAGCAAGCAAAAAGTGGAATTGCATACAAGTTTGATCAAGCAGTTAAAATTTCTGAAAAAATTGGCTTACCTGTTGTTGTTAGGCCATCTTATGTGTTGGGAGGAAGAGCTATGGAAATAGTTCATGATAAAAGCCAATTAAAACAATTTATTGACAAAGCTTTTAAAGCATCCGAAAAAAATCCAATTTTAATAGATAAATTTATCAATGACGCAATGGAAGTAGACGTTGATGCGATATCTGATGGAAAAGATGTTTATGTTGCTGGAATAATGCAACATATTGAAGAGGCAGGGATACACTCGGGTGACTCTGCTTGTTGTTTGCCGCCTGTATCTATAAAATCAAATCTTTTAAAAGAATTAAAAGTTCAAACAAAAAAACTTGCATTAGCTTTGAAAGTTAAAGGATTTTTAAATATTCAATTTGCAATTAAAAAAGATGAAATTTACGTAATTGAGGTTAATCCAAGAGCTAGTAGGACTGTACCATTTGTTTCTAAAGCTAATGGTATACCGCTTGCAAAAGTTGCTTCAAGAATAATGTCAGGTGAAAGTTTAAGTAAATTCAAATTAAAATATAAAACTAATAAGAAATTTGCTGTGAAAGAGGCAGTTTTTCCTTTTAACAAATTCCCTAATAGCGATTTATTACTAGGACCTGAAATGAAATCAACTGGAGAGGTTATGGGTTTTGATGAAGACTTTGGAATGGCAGTTGCAAAAAGCCAAATAGCTGCTTCAAATTCTTTGCCAATAAATGGAATGGCTTTTTTGTCAGTTAAGGATTCTCATAAGCAAGAAATTGTTGGTATAGCTAAAAGGTTGATTGGGCTTGGGTTTACACTTTCGGCTACAAAAGGAACTTATGAAACGCTTAAACAGAATGGAATGAAATGCAAAAAAATCAACAAGGTAAGCAGTGGAAGACCACATATAGTTGATGTATTAAATTCAAAAAAAATATCTCTAGTAATAAATACTGGGGGTGGAAACACAGAGCATAGAATTGATGATGCTAGGGCTCTAAGAAGAGGTGCTTTAGCCAATAAAATTCCTTATTGTACGAACATGTCAACTGCCTATTCATTTCTCGAAGCAATAAAATCTTTGAAAACAACTAAATTAAAAGTTAAATCTTTACAGGATAATTAGATTTCTAATTAACTTTCCAATCTGTCTTAAAGGTAACGTAGTTAACCTGAAGACATCTTCTTTCTTTCACAATTTCTTTTTTTTCCATGCCATGCCATGTATTTGGACCACTAGAAAAGAAATATCCATAATTGTCTCTATATGGTACAGTTTTTGTAAGTTTAAGATCTTTGTTATAAAAGTCGGTGCCAAGTCCCTCGCTTTCGTTTTCTTTATTAACAAACAATAAGCATGACATTAGTTTTTCTTTAATATCACAATGTGGCTTCAACCAGAAGCCTTTCCTGTCGCATATTACCTCAACTCTTACGTAAGAGTTGGAAAGATCCTTATTAATTAATTTAGATATCTTAGAATGTGTTTCTTTGTTCTGAAGTTCTTCGACCAAAATTTTTAGTGCAGGAAAATTTTTTTCATTCTCCTTAGTAATAAAACATCTAAATTTCAAAGCTTTACCTCCACCCGAGATACCCTCTCTAAATTCACCCTGACCACCGTCAATTGCTCTTGTTCCGTCATAATTAATGTTATGATCAATTGGATTATCTATTTCTGCTTTTATAATTTCGCTTATCTGATCGTCTGTCAGAGGTTTGTTCAATTCCCAATGATCAAAGGGTTCATTATATTTTGAGGAATTATTATTTAATGAGTTTAAGAATGACATTTTACAATTTTTTTTTTAGTTCATATGCTATTCTTGAAGTTTCATCAAGTTTTTCGTAATTCCAAACCTCTAATTTGTCGTCAAATTCTCTTATGATATTCATTCTTTCAAATAGTTTTCTAAATTTTTTAAATCTAGTATCTTTTTTTAAGGGTGGTATCATCGCCACATATAATGGCTTGCCTGTCAAAGCTGCTTCCGAGATCATCGAACTAGAGTCACAAGTGACAATTATGTAGTCCGCAATACCTAGTGAGGATAAATATGCATCTTTATCAACTTTCTCAATAATTAGATGTTCTTTATTAAAGAATTTTTTTGCAAGATCTATTGTTTTAGTCGGTGTTCTGTTAGAAGGAATTACTATTACTTGAAAATTATTTTTAAATAATTGTTTGTTAATTTTTGAGAAAATATTGAGTAAATTTTGATTTGAGTATGCATAATATTTAGTTGGACCACCCAAAATCAAAGTAATAATTTTCTTTTCTTTTGATATTCTTTCTGACAAATAATTTTTTTTCTCATGAATTTCTTGAGAAGTTAAATAATGAATTGCCCCTTTTGAGCTTATAATATTATCAGCTTTTAAGTCATCATGTTCAGGAGAAATAATATAATCAAAATTTTTAAAATTGACTTTTGGATCTTGAACATGAATATTTTTTATTTTTTTGTTATTGTTTTTTTTTAGAAATATTGATGGGATTACACTTTTTCTTCCACATGAAATAATTAAATCAAAGTCTCTTTCAATATTATTTTTAAAAACAAACTTTTTGACAGGAGTAAATTTTGGTGGAATTAATTTCCATAAACTATTTAATTCAACTTTTTCGTGAAAATAATCTAGATCAAGAGCTTTTGCTAAACCTTCAACCTGACTAATCATCCCATGCAATCCCTCTGTCAATAATAACCCTTTTAATTTACTCATTAATTACTATATAGCTTTCATATGACACAAAATCCAACTAAACACACAAAATTGTTAATAATTGGATCAGGACCAGCTGGATACACTGCTGCTGTTTATGCAGCAAGAGCTCTCCTGAAACCGATAATGGTTACAGGCATGGAGCCAGGAGGACAATTAACGACCACCACTGATGTTGAAAATTATCCAGGTTTCGCAGAAGTTATCCAAGGTCCTTGGCTAATGGAGCAAATGAGAGATCAAGCAAAGGCAGTAGGAACAGAAATGATTGAAGATCATATTTCATCTGTAAACTTAAAATCTAGACCTTTTGAAGCAATCGGTGATGGTGGTCAAAAGTACACTGCTGATTCAATTATTATTTCAACAGGTGCTCAAGCAAGATGGTTAAATTTAGACTCAGAGCAAAAATTTAGAGGATTTGGTGTATCAGCATGTGCAACATGTGATGGATTTTTTTTTAAAGATAAAATCGTTGCAGTAGTTGGTGGAGGTAATGCCGCTGTTGAAGAAGCAATGTTTTTAACAAAGTTTGCATCAAAAGTTAAACTCATTCACAGAAGAAACGAGTTAAGAGCAGAGAAGATGTTGCAAAAAAAACTAATGGAAAATAAGAAAATTGAAATTATTTGGGATAGTGTTGTTGAAGAGGTTATTGGTGATAATGAGCCTAAAAATGTTAAGGGGTTAAAAATTAAAAATGTTAAAACAAATAAAGTTGACGATTTAAAATTGGATGGTTTGTTTATCGCGATAGGTCACGATCCAGCAACTCAATTATTTAAAGATCAATTAAAAATGGATGAAGAAGGATATTTAATAACTAAACCGGATTCGACAGAAACAAATATTCCAGGTGTATTTGCTGCTGGTGATGTTAAAGATAAAATATTCAGACAAGCTGTTACTGCAGCAGGTATGGGATGCATGGCTGCACTTGAGGCTGAAAAACACCTATCAGGACACTAAGAAAGGCTTTCACAAAAATCTTTTATTCTCTTCATTGCTTTTTCAAGATTATCCATTGAAGTTGCATAAGAAATTCTAAAAAAACCCTTTAGACCAAATGCAGACCCCTGAACAACTGCAATTCCATTATTTTCAAGAAGGGATTGAACAAAATCAGTGTCATTTTCTATTTTTTTTCCATTTTTATCCTTTTTACCAATCAAACCTTTACAACTTGGAAAGACGTAGAATGCACCATCTGGTTTTAAGCAATTTATTCCATCTATAGAGTTTAAAAAATTAACAACAAAATCACGTCTCTCTTCAAAGGCCTTAGATCTAATTGATATAAAATCCTGAACTCCATTAAGCGCCTCCACTGCAGCTGCTTGACTTATAGAAGAAGGATTTGTAGTTGATTGTGATTGAATTTTCGCAATCGCTTTGATTATTTCTTCAGGCCCAGCTGCATATCCAATTCGCCATCCAGTCATCGCGTATGATTTACTTACACCATTCATTGTTACTACTCTACTTTTTAACTCAGGAACTTGAGCGATTGTGAAAAACTTAAAATTATTATAAATAACATGTTCATAAATATCATCACTTAAAATATTTACGTGAGGATTCCTTTTTAAAACTTGAGATAAATTTTTAATTTCCTGCTCTGAATAACAAGCCCCTGTTGGGTTTGATGGTGAGTTTAATATTAACCATTTAGTATTATTTGTAATTTTGCTCTCTAAATCTTTTGCAGTTAATTTAAAATTTTGCTCTTCTGAACATTCTATCACTAAAGGGTTAGCTCCTGCTAATAAAACTATATCAGGATAGGAGACCCAGTAGGGAGCAGGTATTAATACTTCGTCTCCTTTATTTAAAGTTGCCATCATTAAGTTGTAAATTACATGTTTTCCACCTGCTCCAACTGTAATCTCCTCTGTTTTATAAGTTAGATTATTTTCTCTTTTAAATTTCTCGACAATTGCCTTTTTTAATTCTACCGTTCCATCGACAGCCGTGTATTTGGTGTCTCCAATATTTATAGCTTTTATAGCTGCTGCTTTAATATTATCTGGGGTATCAAAATCAGGTTCACCTGCGCCTAGACCTATAACATCTTTACCTGCAGCTTTTAATTCCCTAGCTTTTTGAGTGACTGCAATTGTTGGGGAAGGTTTAATTCTCTTTAAACTATCTGATATTATGCTCATTGAAATATTTTTTTATTTTAATACTTTGTTTAATATATGCAAAATACTTATCAAGATTTAATTTCGGATATACAGAGCAAAAATTCAAAGTTTGCAGGAAAACTAGAAGGTGGCAAAAAATTTAAAATAAAGTCTGATTTTAAACCTGCTGGAGATCAACCTGAAGCTATTAAAAAGCTTGTTAAGAGTGCAAAAAAGGGAGAGTTTAATCAGGTATTATTAGGAGTTACTGGATCCGGTAAAACTTTTACAATGGCTAAAGTTATTGAGGAAACAAATAGACCTGCATTAATTTTAGCTCCAAACAAAACTCTAGCAGCCCAGCTTTATGGTGAAATGAAAACTTTTTTTCCTGAAAATGCAGTTGAGTATTTTGTTTCCTATTATGATTACTATACACCTGAGGCTTATGTTCCAAGATCTGATACATATATAGAAAAGGAAGCATCAATTAACGAACAAATAGATAGAATGAGACACTCGGCAACTAGGTCCTTATTGGAAAGAGATGATGTATTAATTGTAGCGAGTGTATCTTGTATTTACGGTTTAGGGTCAGTTGAGGCATACAGTAAGATGACTTTAACACTTCAAAGGAATTATGATTACAGCAGAGATAAAATAATCAAATCGTTGGTAGCTCTTCAATATAAGAGAAATGATCAAAATTTTTATAGAGGAACATTTAGAGCACGGGGTGAGTATCTTGAGATATTTCCTTCACATCTTGAAGATAGAGCTTGGAGATTAAGTTTATTTGGAGATAAGTTGGAAAAGATAGAGGAATTCGACCCATTAACTGGAGATCAAGTAAGAGAATTAAACTTGGTTAAAGTTTACGCCAACAGTCATTATATTACGCCTAAACCTACAATCGAACAGGCTGTTATAAATATTAGAAAAGAATTAGAAATAACATTAAAGAAACACAAATCGGAAAATAAATTGTTAGAAGCACAAAGATTAGAGGAAAGAACTAAGTTTGACTTAGAAATGATAGAGGCGACTGGATCATGTGCAGGAATTGAAAACTACTCAAGATTTCTATCTGGAAGAAAACCAGGTGAACCACCTCCAACTTTATTTGAGTATTTTCCCGATAATACACTAGTATTTGTGGATGAGTGCCATGTAACAGTTCCACAGCTCAATGGTATGTTTAAAGGAGACAGATCAAGAAAAAGCACACTTGCAGAATATGGTTTCAGGCTTCCTTCGTGTATGGATAATAGACCATTAAAATTTGAAGAATGGGATTTAATGAGAACCCAAACAATATTTGTATCCGCAACCCCTGGTCCTTGGGAATTAGAACAGACTAAAGGAAAATTTATAGATCAAGTTATTAGACCAACTGGATTAATCGATCCACCAGTAGAAATAAAACCTGCTAAAAATCAAGTAGACGATTTAATGCATGAGTGTAAAAAAGTTATTGCTAAAAATTATAGAGTTTTAGTTACGACTCTTACAAAAAAAATGGCTGAAGACTTAACTGAGTATCTCCATGAGAATGGAATTAAAGTAAGGTATCTTCATTCTGATATAGACACACTAGAAAGAATTGAGATTATGCGTGACTTAAGAATGGGTGTTTTTGATGTTCTTGTAGGTATCAATCTACTAAGAGAGGGTCTTGACATACCAGAGTGTGCTCTAGTCGGAATTTTAGATGCTGACAAAGAGGGTTTCTTAAGATCAGAAACATCTTTGATTCAGACAATTGGTCGAGCAGCTAGAAACGTTGATGGTAAAGTAATTCTTTATGCTGATAAAGAAACAAAAAGTATTAAAAATGCTATAAAGGAGACTGACAGAAGGAGATCTATTCAAATAGATTACAATAAAAAACATAAAATAGACGCTAAATCAGTTAAAAAGGAAATTAGTGATATTTTGGAGAGCGTTTACGAAAAAGATTATGTAAAAATTAGCGAAGGTTCAAATATTGGTGGAAATTTAAAAAAACACCTTAAAGCTTTAAATAAAAAAATGAGAGAGTCAGCGTCTAATCTTGAATTTGAAGAAGCAGCTAAAATACGAGATGAAATTAGAAAGTTGGAAAGCACGGAACTTGAGATAACTTTAAATCCCAAAATTAAACAATATGATGTAAAAAATAAACTTTACCCAAAAGGTAGATCTACAATGGGAATGCCAGGAACAAAGGTAACAAAAAAAAGAGATAAAAAATGGAAGCAAGAAAAATAATTATTACTGGTGGAGCAACTAGAATTGGTGCAGCAATTGCTAAAAAACTGTCTGGTGCTAATAAAGAGATACTTATTCATTTTAATAAATCTAAAACTAAAGCTGAAAAGTTAAAAAAAGAACTTGAAAAAAATGGAACAAGGATTTATCTAGTAAGAGGAGATTTAAGTAAAGAAAATGATATTAATAAAATTGTCAAATATGCAAAATTAAAATTAAAATTTTTCGACTGTTTGATTAACAATGCTTCATTGTTTGAAAACGACAAAATAGAAAATTTTACAACAGATAGTTGGGATAAGCACTTAAAAACAAATCTAAGAAGTCCTGCATTATTATCAAAAGTGTTTGCTAAAAATACTAGGGGAAAAAATAATAATATAATTAATATAATTGATCAAAGAGTTTTTAAACTCACTCCTTACTTTTTTTCATATACCATTAGTAAAACCGGACTTTTTACTCTTACAAAAACAACTGCTATGAGTTTTGCACCAAATATACGGGTCAATGGGATAGCACCTGGACCAACTATTAAAAATCAAAGGCAATCAAAAAAACATTTTAAAAAACAATATTCAGCAACTCCATTAAAAAGACAGGTAGAGGTTAAAGAAATTTGTAATGCGGTTGACTTTTTTATTAAAAATTTATCTGTTACAGGTCAAGTTTTAGCAATTGATAGTGGTCAAAATCTAAACTGGCAAACGCCCGATATAATGGTTAAGGAATGAAAAAAGATAACTTTAGAATAATTAAAATAGATAAAAATAAAAGTTTATTTAATTATGAGAAGAAAATTTTAATTAAAGAATTAATTTTAGATTTAAAACTTGGTTACTACGAATTTGAAAAAAAAGAAGTTCAAAAAGTTAAGTTTAACCTTGATGTTTACTATGAAGATAAAAAACCAACAAGTGATTACGACATCAAATCAATAGTTAATTATGGAAAAATAGTAAAACTCATTAAAAAACTTACCACAAATAAACATTATAATTTTCTTGAAGCACTTGCAGAGGATGTCTTTGATGTTTTATTTAAAGATAAAAGAATTGAGAAAATTATGCTGCAAATAGAGAAACTAGAAATTTTAAAAGACTGTACGTCTGTTGGTATTCAAATTACAAAAAAAAGGAAAAATGATTAGTTCTGAATTAGGCAAACAAGTAATAAAAAAGGAACTGCCTTTAATTCCAAAACTTCCAGGCGTCTACAGGATGCTCAACTCAAAAAGTGAAATTCTTTATGTGGGTAAAGCAAAAAATTTACCTAATAGATTGAAAAGCTATGTGTCTGAAAAAAGTCACATTATCAGAACTGAGAGAATGTTGTCTCAAACAAGAAAATTGGAAATTACTACTACCTCCAATGAAAGTGAGGCTCTGCTACTAGAGGCAAATTTAATTAAAAAGTTTAAGCCAAAATTCAATATTCTTTTAAGAGACGATAAATCATTTCCGTTTATATTCATCGGAAATAAAGACAAGTGGCCTCAAATAAAAAGACATAGAGGTAAGAAAGTAAAAGATGGTTTCTATTTTGGCCCGTTTGCTTCAGCAGGTTCAGCAAATTGGACAATTAAAATGATCCAAAAAATTTTCCATTTAAGGGTTTGTGATGACACTGTATTTAAAAAAAGAGAAAGACCTTGTATTTTATATCAAATTAAAAGGTGCTCTGGTCCATGTGTTGGATATGTAACAAAACAGGATTATCAACAAACTGTGGATGAAGCTATTGAATTTGTTTCAGGAAAATCAAGAAGAATTCAAAAAAATCTTTCTAATCAAATGGAAAAAGCAAGTGAGGAACTCGACTTTGAGAAGGCGATGATCTTAAGGGATAGAATTAAATCATTAAACATAATTCAATCATCCCAAAGAATAAATGAGGCAAATTTAGTCGAGGCAGATGTGATCGCAGGATATAAAGAATCTGGTAGAGCCTGTGTTCAAGTTTTTTTTTACAGGTCAAAGCAAAATTGGGGGAATCAAGCTTTTTTTCCAAAACATGATCCAGAAGAGAAACTTAGTGAAATAATAAATTCATTTATTTCACAATTTTACGAAAACAAGAGCGTACCATCCGCAATAATTTTATCTGAAGAAATCAAGGAAAAAACATTAATTGAAAAAACACTTTCAAATAAGGAAGGAAAACAAATTAATATTTCGGTTGGAAGAAAAGGTTCAAAATTGAAGGTTATTAATCAAGCGATTAAAAATGCAAAGGATAGTCTAAATAGAAAACTTTACGAAAGCCAAAATAACAGAGGATTGTTTGATGCGGTTGCTAAGAAATTTAATATAGAAACTAACATTAATTTGATTGAGGTTTATGATAATAGTCACATACAAGGCACTAATAGTGTTGGTGCTTTAATTTCATATAGCGATGAGGGTTTTGTAAAAAAAAGATATAGAAAATTTAATATTAAACACAAGAAAAATGAACAAGATGACTATGGAATGATGCGAGAAGTTTTGAATAGAAGATTCAAAAGGGCTGTTCAGGAAAAAGACAATTATTTAACATTTCCAGACTTAATTCTAGTTGACGGTGGTAAAGGTCAGTATTCTGTTGCTAGAGAAAGTTTAAATGAACTTGGTCTACACGACATACCTATTGTTGCAATTGCAAAAGGGAAATTTAGAAATAGTGGAGACGAGACCTTTTTTCATAATGGAAAAGATTATAAATTCTCAAAAAATGATCCAACATTGTTTTTCTTGCAAAGAATTAGAGATGAGTCGCATAGATTTGCTATAAGCGCTCATAGAGCAAAAAGAAAAAAAGGTATTAGTAAATCTCTACTTGACCAAATTGAAGGAATAGGATCGATAAGAAAAAGGGCATTATTGAACCATTTTGGGTCTGCAAGATCAGTAGAATCTGCAAGTTTAGATGAAATAAAATCTGTAGAAGGTGTTGAGGAAAAAGTAGCAAAAAAGATATATAACTTCTTTCACGAATAATTATGTTAAAAAAAATTCCAAATATTCTCACAATTGGAAGAATTATTATTGTCCCAATATTTGTATTGACCTTTTTTTTGCCAGGATTTTATGGAGATGTAATACCATGTTTTTTATTTATCGTAGCATCTTTCAGTGATTTTCTGGATGGACTTTTAGCTAGATTATTCAGAGAGGAATCTAAATTAGGAGAACTTTTAGATCCAATTGCAGATAAAATTATTGTTGCGACGGCTCTTATTTTATTAGTAATGGACGGAACAATAAAAAATTTTGAGGTCATAGCGGCAATTATTATATTAATAAGAGAAATATTAATATCAGGCCTTAGAGAATTTTTAGCTAAAGGGCAAGTAAATTTACCAGTATCGCATCTTGCAAAATTAAAAACTTTCTTACAGATGTTTTCAATTTCTATATTATTGACTGGAGACACAGGTAACAAAATTTTAAACTTTCAAGACTATAACGCTCAAACTATTGGTATAATAATTCTGTGGCTTTCAGCTTTTCTAACTTTGTTTACAGCTTATGACTATTTAAGAAAAGGAATAGATCACGCAATTTCCGAGGATAATAAATAATTATGCTGCCTTTTTTTTTCTTACAATTAACTGATAAGAGTCTGATAATTCAATTATTGTATCGCAAACTTTAAAATCATAATTAGATATTTTAGACACAGGAGTGACTTCTGCAGCAGTACCTGTAAGAAAACAGCCTGTAAAATTTTTCAGTTCCTCTGGACTAATTTTTCTTTCAAATACTTTAATATTTTTTGATTTTGCAATATCAATAACAGTCCTTCTTGTTATACCGTCAAGAAACGAATCTGGTACTGGGGTATGCAAAACTCCCTCCTTATCTTTAAAAAAGATATTAGCACCAGTAGCCTCTGCTACGTAACCTTCGTGATCTAACATAAGCGAATCTGTATATCCATCTCTTTCTGCCTCATGTTTTGACAAAGTACAAATCATATAAAGTCCAGATGCCTTTGTATCCCAAGGTATTGTATCTGGAGCAGGTCTTTTCCATTTGGATATATTTAATTTAATTCCTTCAATTTTTAGTTTAGGATCAAAATAAGATCCCCACTCCCAAGTTGCAATAGCTACGTGAATTTTAGTGTGTTGAGCTGAAATAGCCATCATTTCACTACCACGCCATGCAACTGGTCTTACATATCCATTTTCAATTTTTTGGACTGAGATAATATTTTTGCAAGCTTTGTTTATTTGATCTTCACTGTAAGGAATTTCAAAGCCCATTCTTTTAGCTGAATGAAAAAATCTTGATGTATGTTCTTCTAATTTAAATATCTCTCCATCATAAACTCTCTCACCTTCAAAAACACAACTTGCATAATGTAGACCATGACTCAAAACATGAACTTTAACATCTGACCAATTTACAAGTTCAGAATTATACCATATTTTACCATCTCTTTTATCGTAAGGTATCATCATAAAAAGAAAAATTTATAAAGAAATAACTTCCTATATTTAATATGTCAATATAACTTACTTGTTATGAAAGATCTTCTTTATTTAAAAGATGAACAATTAAAAGGTTTTATTGAAAAAATTTTTATTACTTATAGAGAGTCATTCAGTGATCCAAAAAAAATACTTAAAAAGTATCAATTAGGCACAGCTCATCATAAATCTCTCCATTTAATATCATTTTACGAGGGTATAACAATTTCACAATTATTGAGAAAATTAAATGTAACTAAGCAAAGCTTAAATAGAGTTTTAAATGACTTAAAGAAATTAGATTTTTTGGAATTTAAGAAAGATAGCAAGGACACACGAGTAAGGCATATATATTTAAATACAAAAGGAAGCAAAATTTATAATGAAATTTTTTTTGCTCAAAAAAAAAGAATTTATAAAGCATTTTTGAATTCATCTGCAAAAGAGGTATTAAATTTTGATCAAGTATTAAAAAGAATAATTAATGAAAAATTTTAAAGCTCATATTTTAGTAGTTGATGATGATGACGGTATAAGAGACCTAGTCAAAAAGTATTTAAATGAAAATAATTATTTAATAAACACTGCATCTAACGCAGAGGAAGCTCAAAGAAAGATAGAAATTATAAGTTTTGATATAATAATATTAGATATAATGATGCCTGGCAAAAGTGGTTTGCAATTTTTAAATGAAATTAAAAAAATGATAGATACACCCGTAATTCTTTTAACAGCTAAAAGTGAAGCTAAAGAGCGAATTGAAGGACTTGAGATCGGTGCGGATGACTATTTAGCAAAACCATTTGAGCCTAAAGAATTGCTACTTAGAATTAAAAATATCTTATCCAAAACAATAAAAAAAAATCTTATCAGGATAATTAAATTTGGAAATATAAAAATTGACTTTACCAAGTTATTAATAATAAAAAATGAAAAAGAGTATAAAATAAATAGCACAGAAAAAAAAATTTTAGAAAAGATGATCAATCAACCAGGTAAAATTTTTAATCGAATTGAAATTAGTAAATTTATAAACTTAGGCAAAGAAAGATCTATAGACGTAATTATAACAAGATTAAGAAAAAAAATTGAAATTGATCCAAAAAATCCAAAATATTTACAAACTATAAGAGGTACAGGCTATGTTTTATGGGTTGAGTAAATTTTTCAAAGAGTTATTACCAAAAAGATTATTTTATAGAGCATTATTAATTGTTGCAGCTCCAATCATTATTTTGCAAATAACGATTTCAATAGTCTTTTTTGATAGCCTATGGATAAAAACCAATAAAGGTATGACCAATGCATTAATTGGAGAAATAAAATTTTTTTTAGATGCTTACGATAATGAAGATTACAATAAAGAGAACTTAATAAACTTATTTCAGAAACATCACAATTTTTCAGTAAAATTAATTTCTATTGGAGATCTGCCTGAGCAAGATATGGAAAGATGGTTTAGTCCAATGGATCGCACTTTAAGAAGAGAATTAAAATCAAGAAATTTAAGCTATTGGTTCGATACAACTAAATTTAAAGGATTAATTGATTTAAAAATAAAACATTTTAGTGGATATTTTGAATTTTATATTCCAAAAGATAGAGTAACTAGTTCATCAGCTAGACTATTCGCTTTATGGATTACCTTTCCAGCATTTTTATTAATTACAATCGCATTAATCTTTCTTAAAAATCAAACTAGACCAATTGTAAATTTGGCTAGGGCGTCTGAAAAATTTGGAAGAGGTGAAGATGTTGGTGAATTTAGGCCCTCTGGTGCCTTAGAAATACGTCAAGCTGGTTTTGAATTTGATAGAATGAGAAAAAGAATTATAAGACATTTAAATCAAAGATCTGAAATGTTGTCTGGAATAAGTCATGATTTAAGAACACCACTTACAAGAATAAAGTTACAGTTAGCTTTTATAAAAGATAACAAAATTTCAAATAAATTATCTGAAGATATAGAAGAAATGGAAAAAATGTTAAATGAATATTTGCAGTTTGCTAGTTCGACATCGTCAGAGAAAGATGAATCTTTTAATATTTCAAAAACAATAAAATCTTTATTAAAAAAATACGATAGTGCATTAATAAGCTCAGATATTGAGGAAAATGTAAGCTTTAATGGACGAAAAAATTTACTGCTAAGGTGTCTCAGCAATATATTAGACAATGGTCTAAAGTATGGAAAAAAGGTCAAATTTTCTTTTAAAAAGTTAAACAAAATAATGGTTATAATTATAGAAGATGACGGACCAGGTATTCCAAAATCAGAACATACAAATGTTTTTAAGCCTTTTTACAAAATAAACAAAGGAAGAGGTGACTCAAAATCAAGCGTTGGTCTTGGACTTTCGATTGCATCAGATGTGGTTAGATCTCATGGAGGAAAAATTGATTTAAATAAATCAAAATTAGGCGGCTTGAGTGTTAAGATTTCTTTGCCTTTTTAGTCCGTTTACTTTTTTTTAATTTATTTATCTCGTATTCTAATTTTTCAATTCTTTTTTTAAGAACATCGGTTTCTTCTTTTGTTGATATTTTCATTTTTAAAATAATTTCATCTCTCTGTGACTTAATTATATTAATTATCTCGTTATTTAAGTCTTTGTAAGATACTAATCCCTGAGCAACTAAACCTGTTAACTTTTCTAATAAAATTTTAGATTTTGACATACTTTTGCTTACAATAATAATATATTCTAATTTACATAATATGCATATTAATAATTTGAATCCAGTAGCTTTTGAAATATTTTTTTTCAAAATTTACTGGTACTCCCTAGCATATATTTTTGGGATAATATTTGGATGGATTTATATAAAGAAAGTATTAATTAAAAACAATATTCATAAAATTTACCTCGATGATTTAATAACTTATCTAATTATAGGTATAATTATAGGAGGGAGATTAGGTTATGTCTTAATCTATAATTTAAAATTTTACATAAAAAATCCATTAGAAATATTCATGTTATGGCATGGAGGGATGTCCTTTCACGGGGGTTTGATAGGAATAATAATAGCTACTGTTATATTTTGTAAAAAAAATAATTTAGAAAAGTATATTTTTTTTGATTTCATAGCTGTTGCATCGCCTATTGGAATTTTTTTTGGTAGAATTGCAAATTTTATAAATAGTGAACTTGTTGGAAAACCAACTGATTTAATCTGGGGTGTAATTTTTCCTTTAGTTGATAATATTCCAAGACATCCATCTCAATTATATGAGGCCGCTCTCGAAGGTATCCTTCTTTTTATCATAATGAATAAAATTTACTTTAGTAAAAATTACAAAGAGGGGAGCTGTTCTTTTGCCTTTTTAATTTTTTATGGAATATTTAGAATATTTTCTGAAATTTTTAGAGAACCTGATGAGCAAATTGGTTATGTTTTTGGGTCATTGAGTACGGGAATGTTATTAAGTATAGTAATGATTTTTATAGGTATTTTGCTCTTACGTAGAAAATGAAAAACTCACAAAAAAAATTTAATATTATAAAAAACCGAATAATTAAAGTCGATAATTTTATAAATAGAGCATTATACAAACCGGAAATAGGATATTATTCACATAAAATATCTTTTGGAAAAAAAGGTGATTTCGTAACATCTCCTACTATATCAAACTTATTTTCTGAAATTATAGCTATATGGATAATTTCCTCTTGGGAAACTTTAGGAAAACCTAAAGTTTTTAACTTAGTTGAGCTTGGCCCAGGTGATGGAAGTTTATCTGAAGTGTTAGTAAGAACTTTTAAAAATTTTCCAACATTCAATAATTCTGTAAAATTTTTTTTATATGAAAAAAGTAAATTTTTAAGAAGGACTCAAAAAAAAAGATTAAAGGGAACTAATGTAAAATGGATAAATAATTATAAGAAAATAAAAGGAGGTCCGGTTATTTTTTTTGGTAACGAATTTTTTGATGCAATACCTATTAAACAATTTTTTATTAAGGATAAAGAATTACTGGAAAAATGCTACATTTTTAACGGAAAATTTCTTGAGGAAACTCAGTGCAAACCTAATTCGAGTGATCTAATTAACTTAAAATCTTATAAAATTTTAAAAAAACTTAAATTTATTGAATACCCAAAACTAGGTCTTGAAGAACTAAGTAAAATTGTAAAAAAAATAAAATCTTTGTCTGGTGGAGTTCTTTTAATTGATTACGGTTATATGGGAGCATTAAATGAAAGCACTATACAAATTGTGATGAAAAATAGAAAAATTCACATAGATAGCTTATTAAAGTGTATTGGTAAGGCAGATATCACTTCATTGGTAAATTTTAGCTTGTTAAATGAATTTTTTTCTAAACAAAGATTAAATGTTAAAAAAATAGTTACACAGAAATTTTTTTTAGAACGAATGGGAATTTTTGAAAGAGCTAAGATTTTAGAAAAAAAAATGAATGAAAGACAAAAAAATTATATGATTACAACGCTTTCGAGACTATTAAATAAAAATTCAATGGGGGAATTGTTTAAAGTTATTTTTGCGTACAAAAGCCATAATAAAAAATTTTTTGGGTTTGAATGATTTTATCAAAAAAATTATTAAAGTATAGAAGTATTAGACATTGCTTTTTGGGCGCGGAAGGTGGGAAATCTAAAGGAATATATAAAAGCTTAAACTGTGGAAGAGGCTCATTTGATAAAAAAATAAACATAACACAAAATCTTAAGTTAGCTTGCAAAAAAATTGGTTCGACACACAAAAATTTAATATTATTACATCAAGTCCATAGTAATAAGTTTTTCTTTTTAAATAAAATAAAATATAAGACAAAATTAATTGGAGACGCTTTAATAACAAATAAAAGAAATATTGTTTTGGGAATTCTGACTGCTGACTGTGCGCCTATAATTATTTATGACCCAAAACTCAAAATGATTTCAGCAATACATGCTGGGTGGAAAGGTGCCTATAAAAAAATTATTAAAAAAGTTGTTAATTTTTTCATTAAAAGAGGAAGTGAGACCAAAGATTTGGTTGCTGCTATTGGTCCTTGTATAACTCAAAAAAATTATGAAATTAAATCTGATTTTAAGCTTAAATTTTTAAAACAAAATACTGTGAATAAAACTTTTTTCAAAAAAATAAAAAAAAAAACCTATTTTAGCCTAAATAAATATGTTTACTATCAGCTGAAAAGTCTTGGTTTGAAAAAAATTGATTTAATATATAAGGATACCTATAATCCAAAAAATAATTTTTTTAGTGCAAGAAGAGCTATACATAACAACCAAAATGATTATGGTAGAAATATATCATTAATTATGATTAAATAAATTTTCAAAATAATGAAGCTTCTAACAGGAAATAGTAATAAAAAATTAAGTGAAAAAATTGCGAAATATTTAAAAGAAAACCTCGTGAATTCGAGTATAAGAAAATTTAAAGATGGAGAGATATACATAGAGATAAATGAAAATATTAGAGGTAACAATATTTTCATCATACAATCAATTTCATCTCCAGCTAATGATAACTTAATGGAAATGTTACTATGCATTGATGCTTTAAAAAGATCATCAGCCAAAAATATTACTGCTGTAATTCCTTATTTTGGATATGCTAGACAAGACCGAAAAGTTGTACCGAGAACATCTATATCAGCAAAATTAGTCTCGAATTTAATAACTAAAGCTGGTGCAGATAGAGTTGTCACAATTGATTTACACGCTGGACAAATTCAAGGTTTTTTTGACATACCTGTAGACAATTTATTTGCAACTCCAATATTTGCAAGACATATAAAAAAAAGAATTAAATCAAAAAACATAATTTGTGTCTCACCTGACGTTGGTGGTGTAGCTAGAACAAGGGGTTTAAGTAAATTTCTTAATTCAGGTTTAGCTATAATAGATAAAAGAAGACCCTCTCCAGGAAAATCTGAAGTAATGAATGTAATAGGAAATGTTAAAGATAAATGTTGTATTATGGTTGATGATATAATTGACTCGGGCGGCACAATTGTAAACGCTGCTAAAGTTCTAAAACTAAAAGGTGCAAAGGAGATACATGTATATATAACTCATGGGGTTTTAAGTGGAGATGCGGTTAATAAAATTAAAAAATCACCTATTAAAAATTTAGTTATTACCGATACAATAGATAATTACAAAAAAATAAAATCTGCTAAAAATATTGAAATATTGTCGGTATGTAATTTAATGGGTGAAGCAATTAGACGTATTTCAAACTCTACCTCTGTATCTTTTCTGTTCAAATAATTTTCTTGTTTTATTAGTCAACATGAGTTAAAAAGCTCCCCTTTGATGAGTACTATAGATGCATATATTAGAAACACCACAACAGCAGGTGAACTAAAAATTGTAAGAAAACAAGGAAATGTTCCTGGTATTGTATATGGTGGATCAGAAAAAAACCAAAAAGTTTCTGTGTCAATTAAAATTCTAAAAAGTTTAATGGAGAAAGAAAATTTTCTATCTAAAATAATCAAACTTAAAGTTGATGGAAAAGAGGAAAATGTGTTACCTAAAGATATATCATTTGATGTAATTACTGATGAACCTATACACATAGACTTCATAAGAGTTGTTAAAGGTTCAAGTGTTATAATTGAAATACCAGTCAAATTTATTAACAACGAAAAATCTCCTGGTTTAAAAAGAGGAGGAGTGCTAAATATTGTGAGGAGAAAAGTAGAATTAAAATGTCCATCTGAAAATATACCAAGTGAGTTAATTGTTGATTTAGATGGAGTAGATATAGGTCATAGTTTTAAGATATCATCAGTGAAATTACCAGAAAACGTTTTTCCAACTATTTTGGGGAGAGACTTCGTAATTGCTACTGTGGCAGCACCTACAGTAATTAAAGAGCCAGAGAAGCCGACTGAAACGACTGAAAGTGAAGAAGCTACCGAAAGTACTGCAGATGGACAAGAGGCTGCTGGAACAACAAAAGATGGTGCAGAAGAAAAAAGTGGAGCTGACGCAGAAAAAAAAGAAGTTAGTAAAAAGGATGAGGGTAAGAAACCTCAATCAGAAAAAAAATAATTGGTTAAAATTTAATTTACATGTTTTTATTTGTTGGACTCGGTAATCCCACGCCAAATTCTGAAAACAATCGGCATAATATTGGTTTTAAAATAATTGATGCTATAAACTCAAAATTTAAGTTATCTAAACAAAAACCTAAATTTAAAGGTCTTTTAACAACAGGAAATATAAACGAAAAAAAAGTTTATGCTATAAAGCCGTTAACCTTCATGAATAACTCAGGAATATGTATTAGAGAACTTATTGAATACTTTAAAATTGAAGCTGAAAACATAATAGTATTTCATGATGATTTAGATATTGATTTCGGTAAAATAAAAACAAAGTTTGGAGGTTCTAGTGCAGGGCACAATGGAATAGAGTCTATGGATAAATTTATAGGTAAAGACTACTCTCGAGTAAGGATAGGAATAGGTAAACCGGATGATAAGATTTCTATTTCAGACTATGTTTTAAAGGATTTTGATGATGAGGAAAAACGACAGTTAGAAACTTTAAAAGATAACATTACTGAAAATTTAGCAATTTTAATTGATAAAAAACTAGATCTATTTTCAAGCACAGTTAATAATAAATAATGGGTTTCAAGTGTGGTATCGTTGGATTACCGAATGTAGGTAAATCAACTTTATTTAATGCTTTAACTAACTCATCTAAGGCACAAGCAGGTAACTTTCCATTTTGCACAATAGAACCTAATGTTGGTGTTGTGCCAGTTTTAGACGAAAGATTGGATAAATTATTTGAAATATCTAAATCAAAAAAAAAAATTTATACGTCAATAACTTTTCTTGATATTGCAGGTTTAGTAAAGGGCGCTTCAAAGGGCGAGGGTTTAGGAAATAAATTTTTATCACATATTAGAGAAGTTGACGCAATTGTACACTTATTAAGATGTTTTGATTCTGATGATATTCAAAATATAAATGAGGACGTAAATCCTATAAGAGACTTAGATATTATTGAGACAGAAATGAAGCTCGCAGACTTAGAGTCTATAGCAAAAAAAATAGAAAAGAAAAATTTGAAAAAAATTACAAATGACGAGCTAGATATACTTAAAACAACTGAGGATTATATAAATAGTGACAAAGATTTAAATGAGCTCAGAAATTTATTTGATTTAAATTTAATTAATAAGTCTGGTTTGCTATCTCTAAAGCCAAAGCTTTATGTGTGTAATGTAGATGAAAAAAGTATATCATCAGGTAATAAGTACTCTGAAAATATCCAAAAAACTAAAAAAATTAAGAATACAATTTTAATTTCTGCGGAAATAGAAAATCAAATAAATCAATTAGATAAAGATGAAAAAAAAAATTTTATGGAATTAATGAATATTGAAAAAACTGGTTTAAATTACTTAATTGAAAAGGGATATAACCTGCTTGAACTTGAAACCTTCTTCACCTCAGGACCTGAAGAGTCGAGGGCATGGACAATAAAAAAAAACAGTACTGCACCAATAGCTGCTGGAAAAATTCATTCTGATTTTGAAAAAGGATTTATAAGAGCAGAGACAATTTCTTATAAAGATTTTGTTACCAACAGTGGTTGGCTAAATTGTAAAAATAATGGCAAGATGAGATTAGAGGGAAAAGATTATATAGTCAAAGATGGTGATATTCTAAACTTCCGTTTCAATACGTGACCAGATTTTTTTCATACTAAAATAAACAAGTATACTCAGGATAATAAGATAGATAATCGCTCTAAAACCTATTTTATGTCTTTGTTCAAGATGAGGTTCTGCTGTCCACATTAAAAAGCTTACAACATCTTTTGCCATTTGTTGTTCTGTTGCACTAGTTCCATCAGCATATTCAACTAGACCCTCAGATAGTGGTGCTGGCATTTTTATTTTATTTCCATACATATATTTGTTATAGTAAACTCCATCATCTAATTTTATGTCTTGAGGTGGTTCTTCATAACCCAGTAAAACTGAGTAAAGATAATCTACTCCACCCTTTCTTGCCTTAACTAGCACTGACATATCTGGTGGATAAGCACCACCATTTGCTAATTTAGCCTCCTGCTCATTTGCATAAGGCATTGCAAATTTATCTGATAATCGTCCAGGTCTTGTAAACATTTCTCCATCGGGGTTTGGTCCATCAGGTATTTCAAAACTTGCTGCTATTGCTTTTGCCTCTCTAACTGAAAATTCTGGACCACCCTCTTCTGAAAGATTTCTATAAGACATATATTTTAATGAGTGACACGAGGCACAAACTTCTTGATAAACTTGATAACCTCTCTGTAGGGATGCTCTATCAAATTTTCCAAACGGGCCTTTGAAAGTCCAATCAGTTGTTAGTAATTTTTCTGATTTCTCTGCTGAATTCACTATGTTGGTAAATATTAAAAAGAATATTAAAGAAAAATGCTTAACAAATCTTAACATTATAACTTTTGACTATTCTCTCTAATTCTTGTAGGCACTGCATTTAGCGACCCACCCATAATTGGTTCAGTAATACTCAAGGGTAAAGGTGATGTTTTTTCAATTTTACCTAATACAGGTAAAATTATTAAAAAATGTGCAAAATAATATGCAGTTCCTATCCTTGCAACAAGTAAATAAAGACCCTCCGCAGGCATTGCTCCTACATAGCCTAAAATTAAAACGTCAGCTACTAAGATCCAATAAAATTGTTTGTACAAAGGTCTGAATACAGCAGATCTTACTTTTGAAGTATCTAACCAAGGTAAAGCTGCAAGTATAAAAATTGCTGATAGCATTGCAATAACCCCCATTAGCTTATCTGGAACTGATCTTAAAATTGCATAAAAAGGTAATAGATACCACTCTGGAACAATGTGAGCAGGTGTTACTAATGGGTTTGCTTCAATGTAGTTATCCGCATGACCTAATATATTTGGTGAATAAAATACAAATGCAGCAAATAAAATCGTAAATAGCAACAATGCAAACAAATCTTTGACAACTATGTAGGGGTGAAATGAAACAGTTTCTTTAGATGGTTTTTTAATATCTATTCCAATAGGATTGTTGTTTCCAGGTATATGTAATGCCCATATGTGTAAAACTACTAATCCAAGTATTAGAAATGGAATAAGATAATGTAATGTAAAAAATCTTGTTAGTGTTGGGTTGTCAACAGAATATCCTCCCCATAACCATGTAGTGATACTTTCGCCCACCAAAGGAATTGCGCTAAACAAGTTGGTTATTACTGTAGCTCCCCAAAAACTCATTTGTCCCCAAGGAAGAACATAGCCCATGAAAGCAGCTGCCATCATTAACAAGTAAATTATTATTCCAAGAATCCAAATAATTTCTCTAGGTGATTTATAAGAACCATAAAATAATGATCTAAATATATGAATATAGACCGCTAGGAAAAACATCGATGCTCCGTTTGCGTGAATGTATCTTATAAGCCAACCATAGTTTACATCTCTCATAATATGTTCAACACTGTTGAATGCCATATCTGCGTGAGCAATGTAGTGCATAGCTAAAACTAAACCTGTTATAATCTGAGTTATAAGGCAAAACGTTAAGATACCCCCAAATGTCCACCAGTAATTTAAGTTTTTTGGTGTTGGATAATCAGTTAAATGGTTTGCTAATGTGAGTAAAGGTAGTCTGTCATTAAACCATTTTCCAAATTTTGATTTAGGTTGATAATTATGTTCACTCATTTTCTTTATCCAATTTTAATTGTATTGCTGTTAACAAATTCGTATCTGGGTATCTCTAAATTGGTTGGTGCGGGACCTTTTCTAATTCTACCTGATGTATCATAATGAGAACCATGACAAGGACAAAACCAACCATTATAATCTCCTTTGTCTGCAAGAGGCACACATCCAAGATGGGTACATACCCCAAGCATAACAAGCCATTCTGGGTTTGCTGCTCTGTCTTCATCTTTCTCAGGATGTTTTAGTTCATTTAAACTTACTGATTTTGCCTCACTGATTTCATTCTCTGTTCTTCTTTTAATAAATACAGGTTTACCTCTCCATAGTACTGTTATTGACTGACCAGGTTTAACTAAACTTATATCAACCTCTGTCGTCGCAAGAGCTTTTACTGAAGCATCTGGGTTCATCTGGTCAATTAGCGGCCACGCTGCTGCGCCAACACCAACTACACCAACTACTGTTGAGGCTGTGTAAATAAAGTCTCTTCGATTAACTTTTTTTTGATCAGACATTTTAATTATTAAATATACCTAATATAGGAATTCATATAATATAAAAACCAAATATATCCATAGTAAGAATGACACATAAAGGACCAAAATTTGCACCTAAAATTGCACTTTATCAGCCAGATATACCTCAAAATACCGCTTCGATTATTAGAACCTGTTCATGTTTAGGTATAATGCTAGAAATTATTGAACCATGCGGGTTTGTCATAAATGATCAGAAATTTAAAAGAGTTGTGATGGATTACTACGATGCTAAAAGTGTTCATTTTTATAGAAGTTCGGAGGACTTTTTTGCAAGTAAAAGAAATACAAGAATAATTTTAATGACAACTAAGTCTAAAAAATCATATAAAGAATTCATATTTAAACAAAATGATACTGTATTGTTTGGTAGAGAAAGCTTGGGTGTACCAACTAGTGTACATAAAAAAGTAAGTCATAGATTAACTATTCCCATGATGAATAAAAAAAGATCACTAAATTTGTCATCATCAGTATCGATTGTAATTTCAAAAATTCTAAATCAAATTAATTTTTAATGGACAAAGATATAAAAAAGAAATTAACTAGGAATTGGTTTATAAACCTGCAAGAGATGATTTGTAATACAGTACAGCAAATTGAGGGAAAAAAAATAAAATTTGTAAAAAATACCTGGAAAAGAAGTATAAAAAAGGATGAAGGAGGTGGCTGTTACTATATTCTTGAAAATGGAAAAGTATTTGACAAAGTTGGTGTCAACTTTTCAGAAGTTTATGGAAAACTAACGAAAGAATTTAAAAAGAATATTCCTGGTACAAAAAATAATAGAGATTTTTGGGCATCTGGTGTTTCCGTAGTAATGCACATGAAAAATCCTCATGTACCAGCTATGCATTTTAATACCAGATATATTTATACAAATCACGGCTGGTTTGGAGGAGGAATGGATGTTACTCCATGCTTTAAAGATTCAACCATAAAAAAACTATTATTTAAAAGATTAAAAAAAATGTGTGATAGGCATGACAAAAAATATTTTGGAAAATATAAAAAATGGTGTGATGAATATTTTTATTTATCACACCGAAAAGAACCAAGAGGAATTGGTGGAATTTTTTTTGATTATAAAAAAAAAGATTGGGAAAAAAATTTTAGATTTGTAAGGGATCTTGGAACAAATTTTATTCAAATCTTTGATCAAATTATTAGTCTTAGAAAAAGTAAAAAATGGAACTTGAAACAAAAAAATATCCAATATTTAAAAAGAGGTAGATATGTCGAATTCAATTTATTATATGATAGAGGCACAAAATTTGGTTTACAAACTGGTGGCAATGTTGAGGCTATATTAATGTCGCTACCTCCTTTAGCAAAATGGAAATAAAATATGAGTAACAAAGAACCAATTACTGTAGAAGGACTAAAAAAATTATCAGAGGAACTTGTCTTTTTAAAAGAAAAAAAAAGACCTGAAATAGTAAATGCTATTTCAGAAGCTAGGTCACACGGAGATTTAAAAGAAAACGCTGAGTACCATGCCGCAAAAGAACAACAATCTTTAAATGAAGGAAGAATTCAAGAAGTAGAAGATACTATAGCAAGAGCAAATGTAATAGATGTAACTAAACTAGAAAATGATGGTAAGGTAATCTTTGGTGCAACTGTTTCTCTTCAAGATTTAGACAGTAATGAAAAAATTAAATATAAACTTGTTGGTAAAGATGAAGCAGATATTAAAAAAAAATTTATATTTTATCAGTCTCCTATTGGCAAAGGTCTGATTGGAAAAAATAATGGCGACTTCGTAGAAATTAATACTCCATCTGGGAAGAAAAATTTTGAAATTATAAAAGTAGACTACGTTTAATTTCTTAAAATACTATCAACTTTTTCATCAGCTAATTTAAAATTATTACTCAGCCATGCAGACTCTAATTGTTTGAGTTTATCGCCTAATAGCTTGCCATCTTTATAATTATATTTTTCCTTTAAAAATTTAGCGTTAAAGGGAAAAACTGGCGCTTTCTCCATTTCATAGAATGTAATTAACTCATTAATATTATGAATATTTTTAGATTTGAGAATATGAAATTTGATAAGGTCAATTACTTTATCTTTGCCATGTTTATAAAGGAGTATCTTTAAATTTTTCTTTTCAAAAAAATTCTTATTTAAATCTTGATAAGTATTTTTTAAAAATAATATTCTATCTTTTTCATCTTTAGATATATTAAATTTATGCACAAAATAATCCGTATTATCAGTTTCATCGATTATTAAAAGGCTTATTAAAAAGGTAAAATCATTTTCTTTAAAGAGATTTTCATTACTCCTCTTTTCGATATTTTTAATTATATTAAAATTGTTAATTTGAGGAAAAATTAATTGTATTATTTCTCTTGAAAACTGATCTTTGGATATTTTAAAAAAACCTTTAGATAGAATTATTTTTTTTAACTCACTAAGCAACCTATCGCCTGATATTATATTTATACCACTAATATTTTGTTTGATTATTTTTTTAATTTCCTCTGAATGATTATTTTTTGAATAGATTAAGAAAAACCGAATATATCTTAAGATTCTCAAATAATCTTCTTTGATTCTGGTTGCAGGATTTCCAATAAATTTAACCCATCCATTTAACAGATCTTTTTTTCCATTAAATGGATCAAACAATTCTCCGTTTAAATTTGAATAAATTGAATTAAATGTGAAATCTCTTCTTTTTGCATCTTCTTTCCAATCCTTGCAATATTGAACCTCGGCAAATCTTCCATCTGTTTTCACATCTTTTCTCAAAGAGGTTATTTCGAATTTTTTCTTTTCTATAATTGCTGTTATCGTTCCGTATTTTTTTCCAACATCTATATATTTGATGCTGTTGTTATTTAAACAACTCACAACCTCATCTGGATTAAGGTTAGTTGCTAGATCAATATCCTCTATCTTCTCACCCAATATATTTTGTCTAACACATCCTCCAACAAAAAGTATTTCACTTTCTGCTGAGTGATCGTTAATTGAATTAAAAATTTTTTTAATCTTTGGATCGTTTTTTAAATTTTGTAATCTATTTGGAGAGTTAATATTATTTTTAGTAAAAATTTTTAAAAACTTTTTTATCATAAAATGGCTGGGGCGCTAGGATTCGAACCTAGGAATGGCGGTACCAAAAACCGCTGCCTTACCACTTGGCTACGCCCCAAAGTCAATTTCTTATAACATAAAGTTTTAATATTTATATAGTTTTAGATAAAACAGACCAATATTTTGGGTAGTTTTTTCTAAACTTTTTATAACTATTTATAATAGAATTTCTTGATCTAGAATAGGCGACAAAACATGACCCCGATCCTGTCATTTTAACAAAATTTATCCCAGGCTGATTTTCAAGAAATTCAATAGGTTTTTTTAACTCTGGATATTTTTTTATTACGATATCTTGCAAATCATTTTTCAGACTATCTAAATTATCGAATTTATTTTTAATATTTTTGAGTGGTTTTGAGTATCTTTTTACTTTGGAAAAAATATACTTTGTTGAGCAACCATATTTTGGCATAAATAATAATAAAAAATATTTTGTCTTTTTGTTTAATATTTTTACAGAATTATTACCATCTAAATACATAATATTTTTACAAAATCCCAGTTTCACATCATGTCCAATTGAATCGTTTATAATTTTTAATATTTTTTTATTAATTTTAATTATATTATTTTTTAGGAAAATTTTAATTAAAGTTGCAGCATTCATAGATCCACCACCCATTCCTGACTTAAAAGGTATATTTTTTTTAACTATTACAAGATACTTTTTTTTCAGTAATTTTCTTTTGTCTAAAATAGATAAAGTTTTGTAGATTGTATTACGACTAGTAATTTTTTTTGAAAATTTACCTTTAAATAGTATCTTATGTTTACGACTGTCTATCTGTCTTAGACTAATTTCATCATAAAGTGAAATCAACGATACTATACTCTGTAATTTATGTAAATTTTTTGTTTTTCCTATAACATTTAAATTTAAATTTATTTTTGCATAAGACTTTTGTGATATCGTATTCATTAATAGATTAATTAGTAAAATTATAATCCAAAAACTAATTTTTTTTCAATTTCTTTTTTTAACTCTTCTTCAGTATCTTCTAATTTTAAAACTCCATTCCAAAAATATCTTGCCTGCACTTTTTTGTTAAGTCTCCACAATACATCACCGTAATGATCATTAACTATTGGATCGTAAGGCATAAGTTTTACTGCTTTTTCTAGATATTTTTTTGCACTAACAAAGTCTTCGATTAGATAATAGGCCCATCCAATTGAGTCGGTAATGTAAGGGTCATTTTCTCTTAAACTATAAGCTTTCTTTAGCATATCCATTGCATCAGGAATTTTGTAAGATCTTTCTAGCCAGCTGTACCCAAGATAATTTAAAACATATGGTTCATCTGGATCTATTTTAAGAGACTCTATTAAATCTTCATCAGCTTTTAAAAAATCTTTTTTTCTTTCGTAACTAGTTCCTCTTTTATATAAGAGATCGGCATATTCCACTGCACTATAATTTGGGTATTTTATTAAATTTGAATAAATTTCTATTGCACCCTCATAGTCTTGAAAGTTTCTTAATATGTTTGCCATATCAAATAAAATCTTGTTTGATGGGGTTTGAATTTTTCCGTATTCTTTTTTAATAAATTTTAAAGCACTATCTTCATTTTGGGTCTCTTGGATAATTGATGCATTTTTTTTCACTCTAAACCAATTGTATATGACGTTATCTTTTTCAATGTTGCTTAATTCATTTTTTACTAATTTATATTTTTTAGTATCCATGTAGTTTTCAATTAGTAATGTCGAATTAAGTTTAAATTTTGGATTTAGATATTTTGCTAAGATAATATAAAAATTTGATTCTTTATATAAACCTTGCGATGAGTAAAGATTAGCGATTAAATAAAAAAACTCTGCAATAATATCTTTCTCATTTTTGCATGAAAATAAACTATTTAATTTGCTGTAATTCTTTTCTTCAATCCATTTTACTGATTGAGCAATTAGCAATGGTTTGTTAAGTTGGTTAATGTTTTGTAAAACTTGATCGATTTTGTTAATTTTATTTTGTTCAATTAAATAATCTAAATAAAAATAGATGTATCTAGAACTGCTTCCATCATATTCTATAAATTCTTCAAATCTTTTATCAGTATTTTTTAAATCAAAATAACAGCTTAAAAAAGCTAAACTAATTTCGTCTAATTCTGCAAAATTATTATTTTTATAACTTTTAATATTGTTACTTTTAAAAACCTCTAAATAGTTTTTTATAACTTTTGACAATATAATATGGTATCTATCTTCTGGATCAATTAAGCTTTCAATTTTTTCTAGATTTAAGCGGCTTTTTTCTAAATTTTTATTTATTAAATTATCTACTAAAAGAATCACTTCTCTTTCTAAAAAAGAATAATTGTTTTTTGAATATTTGATTTTCTTAATTGCCAAATTAACTTTTTCGTTTGCAACCAGTGATTTTATATAATTTTTGAAATGTTCTTCATGTCTATCATTTAAAATCCTGGAATTTTCTAAGAATTTTAAGGAGTTTTTTGCATCATTGTTATTGATAGATAGCACTGCTGAAAAATAATTAGATAAATTTTTTTGATCAAACTTATTAACATCACTAATTTTAGAATACGATGATGTATGATATAATAAAAAAATAATAAAAAAATAAATACATTTGTACATACATCAAACATATGTCTAAAAATTATTTAAATCAAAGAAATAAAGTTGATGATTTTTTATTTAAATCGAAATTTGAATACGAAAATCAACCAATTAATAGATTGAAAAAAGTTGAAATAATTGAAAATAAGCAAGAGTTATTAAAAAAACTAAAATTAAAAATCGAAAATTTGAAGGATTGCGAGCTAAAAAGTAATGCTAACAAAATTGTATTTAGCGATGGTAACGAAGAAAGTTCTGTAATGATCATAGGCGAAGGTCCAGGTCAAAAAGAAGATGAGCTAGGTAAACCATTTGTGGGTGATGCAGGTGTATTATTAAATAAAATGCTTGCAGCAATTAATTTAGACAGGAAAGATATTTATATTACAAATGTTGTTAGTTACAGGCCTCCTTCAAACAGAAAACCTGAAATAAAAGAAATAAAAAGATATTCTGAATATTTATATGAACATGTTGAAATTATTAATCCAAAAATGATTATTCTACTTGGTAGTACAGCTATGGAAGCTTTTTTTGGATCAAATTTAAAAATATCAAAAGAAAGAGGTATTTGGAAAGAAATACTAATCAAAAATAAAACCTTTTTAACAATGATAACTTTTCATCCTGCATATTTACTAAGACAAACTGATCAAAAAAAATATTCTTGGCTAGATTTAAAAGAGATAAGAAAGAAAATTGATGAACTTAAAATCAATCTTTAAAGATTATCAAAACATTGCGGGTGTGGATGAAGTGGGTAGAGGCAGTTTAATAGGACCCGTTTATGCATCTGCAGTGATATTAAAAAAAAACTGCAATGTTAAAAAATTGAAAGACTCAAAAAAATTAACAAAAAAAGAGCGTGAAGTTTTAAACAAATATATAAAAAAAAACTCATATTGGTCTATCGGGTCTGCATCAAAAGAAGAGATAGAGAAACTAAACATTCTAAATGCCTCTTTGTTAGCCATGAAAAGAGCTATAAAAAAATTAAAAAAGAAACCTAGTTTGGTGTTAGTTGATGGTAACAGAATTCCAGTAATGAAAAATTATAATCTAAAATATGTAATTAAGGGCGATCGAAAATTACCTCAAATCTCAGCGGCCTCAATTGTTGCTAAAGTTTCTAGGGATAATTTGATGAAAAAAATTTCTAGGAATTTTTCAAAATATCAATGGAATAAAAATTGTGGATATGGAACAAAAGTTCATATTAAAGCAATTCGAAAATTTGGTATCACAAAGCATCACAGAAGAACTTTCAAGCCCATACACAATATATTGAGTCTAAGATAATAGTAGACACAATTAATTCAAAATAATTCAATCATGAGTTGACGTGGAGTCGTGCCTAGAGTCTAATTATCTTTTTAAAAATGAAAGAGTTAAATTTAGAAAATAAAATTATTAATGGGGACAGTCTTAAAGAGCTAAAAAAAATACCTAAAGAAACTTTCGATCTAATTTTTGCAGACCCACCTTACAATTTGCAGTTAAAAAATCAACTCACTAGGCCAGACAGATCTAAGGTGAGTGCAGTAAATGATAAATGGGATCAATTTGAAAGCTTTAAAAAATACGATGACTTTACATATGCATGGCTTGTTGAATGTAAAAGAATTTTAAAAAAAAATGGAGCTATTTGGGTAATTGGTAGTTATCACAATATTTTTAGAGTTGGAACAGTCATACAAAATTTAGGCTATTGGATATTAAATGACGTCATATGGAATAAAAAAAATCCAATGCCTAATTTTAGAGGAACGAGATTTACTAATGCCCATGAAACCTTAATTTGGGCATCCAAATCTGAAAAGTCTAAATACACTTTCAACTACCAATCTTTAAAATGTTTAAATGATGATCTTCAAATGAGATCTAACTGGGAATTGCCGATTTGTAATGGCTCTGAAAGATTAAAAAAGAATGGTAAAAAAGTGCATTCTACCCAAAAACCTGAAGCTCTACTTCACAGAATTTTATTAGCAACAACAAATAAAAATGATTTTGTTTTAGATCCTTTTTTGGGATCAGGAACAACGGCAACAGTTGCTAAGAAATTGGGAAGAAATTATTATGGCATTGAAAAAGAGAAAACCTATTTTAATGCAGCTGAGCAAAGGTTAAAGAAAACAAAACCTATAGAAGATGATTATTTAGATACCCTTCAAAATGGAAGATCTAAACCAAGAATACCTTTTGGATCATTAGTTGAGTTAGGAATAATCAAACCAGGAACTACTATATACGATAATAAAAAGAAAATTAGCGCAAAAATAATGGCTGATGGGAGTATTAAGCATGACCAAACAGAGGGTTCAATTCATAAAGTAGCAGCCACAATTTTAGGAGCTGAAAGCTGCAACGGTTGGACTTTTTGGCACTACAATCTTAACGGCACCATTTTACCTATTGACCACTTAAGACAAAGATTAATATCCAGTAATCAAATATCTAGTAATCAAATTTTATAAATTCTACCTAAATAATATTCTAGAAATTTTTTATTTTTTACTAATCTTTTTAGGAAAATATTTCTGAAGAATATTATTAAAGGATTTGATAAATGAAAAGCAAACAAGTTAAATTTTGATCTAAAATTAACCATTTTTAATTTATTTACCCTCTTTTTGAAAAAATTAACTTCTTTGTCGGTATTCAAAGACATAAACAATTCATAAGCACTCTCAATCGATTGCGATGCACCTTGGGCAAATGATGGTGGAAAAGCATAAAAAGCATCACCTATCAAATTAATATTATTATTCTGTATTTCGAGAAACTCATCACTAACAAACACTGGAAATATTTTTAATTCCTTAATACTTTTAACAAATTCTTTAATTTCGTGAGGGAAATTTTCTAAAATTCTTTTGATAAAGGAATTTTCACTAAATAATGAATTATTGACTTGTTCCTCTAATGAAAGAGAGTGTTTCATAATAGCAATAAAATTTAAATCACCATTAGAATTTAATGGGTAAATAGCATGGTGAAAGTTTGGACCTAAAAACAAAGCTATATTTTTTTTGTTCACCTTTTCAGGAAATTTAGTTAATTTGCCTCTAATAGCTAATGTGTCATTATATTTTGGTTTTACTTTGTTATTTGAAATTAGATTTTTGCTCTTTGAAAAAACCCCATCAGCTATAATCAAGTAATCACATTCTTTAGTTTCGTTATTTTCAAATGAAATTTTAATTTGTTTTTCTTGGTCATTTATTTTTGAGATTTTAAAACCAGTTTTTATTATATCATCCAAATCTTTTTTTAAGAAATTTATTAAAGTTGATCTTTTTAGTGTAGTATACTTAATGTCATCTGTATTGAAATTCGTAATATCAAGATCACAGATTTTATTTGATGAATTGGTTGAAAAAAAATCAATTTTTTCAGGATTAAATTTTTCTTTGTCAGATAATTTATTAAATCCAATTTCATTCAAAAGCTTAACGCTATTGACCGAAAGTTGAATACCGTAGCCGTCCTCTAAATTGATAGTGTTGTTTTTTTCATAAATTGTAATTTCATAATTTAAACTTTTTTTAAAAAGATTGGCAATGAATAATCCAGAGATGCCCGCTCCAATTATCGCAATTTTTTTCATTAATTTTTCTCTAGATATTTAACTACTTTTTTAGTGAATGTTGGCAACATGTAATTATTTAGTTTTCTTTGATCGATCCAATACGATGATGAATATTTATTGATATTTTTTAAATGTAGTATTTTTATATTCATATTCATATTAGACATTTTAATATTAAGACTTTTATTAAATTTTTTAGGCTTATGCAGTTCTTCCATGGGGAAAATTCTTAAATTTTTTAAAAAATTAAATTTAGTATTTTTTATTAATAAATATTTTTGATCCTTTTTATAAACCTTGAGTAAAAAATATTTGTCTTTATGCTTTTTTGAATTTTTTGTTAAATTAAAGTCTTTCTTTTTATAGGATTTACATTTTTTAGTTATAGGACATTGGCAGCACATTGGATTAGTAGGTTTACAAACTAAAGCACCAAATTCCATAAGTGCCTGAGCATAATCACTTGCACGGTTTGAAAATCCTAAGATAGATTTTTTTTCAATTAAATTCTCTTTCTGAATTTCGTTTTCTTTTTTTAAATAAAGGTATCTTTTTATAATCCTTTCTACATTTCCATCTAGTGGAATATATGGCTTGTTGAATGCAATCGCTAAAATTGCATTAGCAGTATAATCTCCAACGCCAGGTAGTGATTTTAATTCGTCAAAATTATCAGGTATTACTCCATTAAAATTTTTAATTACATACTGTGCTGCTTTCTTTAGGTTTCTTGCTCTTGAATAGTATCCAAGACCTTCCCAAAGTTTAATTAGTTTTTTGTTATCAACACTTGCAAGTTTTTTTATATTTGGAATTTCTTTAACAAATTTGTTAAAATATGGAATTACGGTTGCTACTTGAGTTTGTTGCAACATAAATTCACTAATCAACGTATTATACTGTCTTTTTTCTTTGGAAACATTTTTTCGCCATGGTAATGATCTTTTATTAAAATCATACCATTTCAGAATATTTTTTGTTAATAATGGATCTCTCATATGCAATTTAAAAAATATACTAAGCAGAGATTAGGGGGCATTCAAGGACTAAGATCTTTTAAAGACACTTTGCCCACAAAGGTAAAAAAAATAATAAATAAAAAAGGTAGTATGTTGCCTGAAATATTAAATAATTGGAAATATATAGTAGGTAAAGAATTATTTGATATTTGTTATCCAAAAAAATTTAAGAGTTCAAACAAAGTAAGAGGATCGACACTAGAAATTGTGGTAAATAGAGGTAGTGAAGTGGATGTGGAGTATTCTAAAAAACAAATTATGAATAAATTAAATTCAATTTTTGGTTATGTAGCGGTCGATAAAATAAAGATAATGACTTTTGAAAAAAGTGAGAAAATCAATTTAGAAAAAAGTAAAAGTGCGTCAAATAGAGATTTCTCAAAAAGTTTGAACGGCATTAAAAACGTAAATATTAAAAATGCTCTTAAAGGATTAATTAATTCATATAAAAAATAAATGAAAAAAATAAAAACTATATTATTATTTGTGTTTATTGCATTGTCTAATCCGTCTTACGCTGAAACAATTAAGCCAATAATTGATGGAAATAGTAATGCAAAAATAAAACTTGTAGTTTATGAATCTTTAACATGTTCTTATTGTGCTAACTTTCATAAGAATGTTTATCCAGAATTAAAGAAAAATTTTATTGATGAGGGAATTATATCAATTGAATATAAAAGTTTTCCATTAAATATTGCCGCTTTAAATGCTTCAAAGTTCGCACATTGTGAGAACGATGGAAATTCTGAATTACTTCACTTTTTATATGATAACCAGAACGAATGGGCAAAAGGTTCGACAGCTGAAGAATATAATAATAATCTAATCAAAGTTATTAAATCTGGAAACTTTAAAATTGATGAGCAAAAATGCTTGGAGAATAAGTCGTTAGAGGATCATATACTTAACGACCGAATCGAAGGGGTAAAAAGTTTTAATATAAACTCAACCCCTACTCTATTAATAAATGGGAAAAAGTTCGAAAAATCACTTACATACAAAAATTTGAAAAAAGCTATAGAAAAACTATTATAGTTTTTAATGGAATTTAAAAAAATTCAATTAAACGGATTCAAATCATTTGCGGATAAAACCGATCTATTAATAGAAAATGGACTTACGGGTATTGTTGGACCTAATGGTTGTGGAAAATCAAATATTGTAGAGTCATTAAGATGGTGTATGGGCGAAACTTCTGCGAAGAGCATGAGAGGATCTGGAATGGAGGATGTTATATTCTCTGGCACTTCAAACAAACCATCAAAAAATATTGCAGAAGTAACTTTAAATTTGTTCAACAATAATAATGAAGGTCCACATCAATATAAAAATACTACTAGTATAGAAATAAAAAGAAAAATAGAAAAAGACAAAGGATCAAAATTTTCGATAAATGGCAAAGAAGTAAGGGCAAAGGATGCACAGATGTTTTTTGCTGACTTGTCAACTGGTGCTCATTCACCATCACTGATAAGTCAAGGAAGAATAGGCTCATTAGTAACCGCAAAACCAAGTGATAGGAGAGCTATTTTGGAGGAGGCCGCAGGCATAGCTGGACTACACGCAAGAAGGCATGAAGCTGAAATTAGATTGAACGCTGCTGAAAATAATCTCAAAAGAGCTGATGAGTTAAGGAGACAACAGGAAAAACAATTAGCGAATTTACAAAAACAAGCTGAAGAGGCAAATAAATATAAAGTTATATCAAATGAAATAAAAAAAATAGAGGCTGGTCTATATTATCTCAAGCTTCAAGATATCGATAAAGATATTAAACTAGAAAAAGAAATTAATGAGGACTCTGATAAAGAATTTGACAAATTCAATAATGAAATAGAGGATTTAAAAAATAAAATTCAAAATGAATTAAATAAAATTGATCCTATTAAACAAAAAAATTTTGAAAATCTCTCAAAAATACAAAGGTTAAATTTAGAATTAAAAAGCCTAGATGAAGAAAATATTAGAATACAAGATGAAATAGAGAAACTTAATGAAAATCTTAACATTTTAGATCAAGATAAAGATCGAGAAAAAAGTATTATAATTGACGCTAACTCTAATGAGAAGAGAATAAAAGAAGAAAAAAAGGATTTAATTGAAATAGATTCTAAATATTATGAAACTGAAAAACAATCTTCGTCGGATTTAAAAGATTTTAAGGGTAAACTAAATACAGAATTAGCCTCAATTAAGGATTTAATTATTTCTAATAAAAATGATGATGCGGTAATTGCTTTAGAAAATTTCAAGAATACAATCGACGAATACTGTGAAGTATATAGTAAAAATCAAAATATTAAAAAAGAGTCTGTAAAAAGATCCGAAAGAATACAAAATATCGATAAAGAAATAGAGAGTTGGAAAAACCTTTTAAACAAATCGGAAATAACAATCAATAAATTAGAGGATAGAAAAAATAAAACACTTGATCAGTTAAAAGGACTTGAGGCCAAACCAAAAGATCAAGCAGAAAAAAAAGGCCAATTAAATGAAAATCTTAGATTGTCAAATTTAGATAAAGAACAAAATGAAGTTATTATTAAAGATAGCGAAGATAAATTATCAATGTTAAATATTAATCTCAATGAAGTTAAAGAGAATTCTATTGAGATAAGAGAGAGAAAAGCCAGTTCAGCTGCAACAATTGATGGATTGAATAAGAGAAGATTAGATCTACTTGAGAGAATAGAAAATGAACTCAATTTGAATGAAAACAATATTCTTGAATTCTCAAACCTAGAATTAAATGAAGAGTTTCCTGATGCTGTGACGCAAGAAGAGTTGCTTGATAAGAAAAAGCGAGAGAGAGATAAATTGGGATCTGTTAATCTAAGAGCGGATGAAGAAACTACAAAATATCAAGATGAAATAAAAAAAATGGAAAAAGATAGATCAGATTTAGTGACTGCAATTACAAAATTAAAAGAAAGTATTAATGAATTAAATCAGAAAGGTAGAGAAAGGCTTATTGAGGCTTTTGAAAAAGTTAATAGAAAATTCAATGAAGTTTACACAAAACTTTTTAATGGCGGCAGTGCAAAACTAGAACTAATTGATTCTGATGATCCGCTTGATGCAGGTTTAGAGATGCTTGTAAGTCCTCCAGGAAAAAGATTGCAATCAATAACTTTATTGTCAGGTGGTGAACAAGCATTGACAGCCCTCTCTTTAATTTTTGCGGTTTTTTTAACAAACCCGGCTCCAATTTGTGTTTTAGACGAAGTTGATGCTCCATTAGACGATGCTAACGTTACAAGATTTTGTAATTTACTAGAAGAACTTACAAAAATTACAAAGACAAAATTTGTGATTGTTACACACCACGCTTTAACAATGTCAAAAATGAACCGTCTTTATGGTGTTACAATGCCTGAAAAAGGTATTAGTCAGCTTGTTGCAGTTGACCTAGAGAAAGCCGAAAGCATGGTCGCTTAAATGAAAAGAGATGAAGATCTAAAAATTCGCCTTAAAATTGCAAAAAAAAAAATTGCCCCTGAAAAAGAATCACCTGCACAGTCAAATTTAGGTCAGGCTTTCAAAATGAGCACTGAGCTTGTTTCTGCTGTACTAGTTGGGACAATTATTGGGTTTATTTTAGACACTTGGTTTGATACTAAACCATGGTTAATAATAATATTTTTTTTTGTGGGTGTCGTAGCAGGCATAACCAATGTTATTAGGTCTGCAAAAAAAATACAAAAGTAAGACTTATGGCTGCAAATCCGATGTACCAATTCAATGTCTATAGAATTGGACCTGAAATTAAAATAGGTGAAGTTGATATATCATTTACAAATGCTAGTTTGTTTATGGTTATTAGCGCTCTTGCCATTCTGATTGTTTTTAATCTAGGGGCCAAAAAAAAATCACTTATACCTGATAAAATTCAATTGTTATCCGAACTTAGCTATTCTTTTGTATCAAAAATGATCAGTGATACAGCGGGCGCAAAGGCAAAACCTTATTTTGCATTTATATTTTCTTTATTCATGTTTGTATTATTTTGCAATATGTTCGGTATGATACCTTATTCATTTACAGTAACTAGTCATATTATAGTTACTTTTGTTTTAGCAGCCTTTATTTTTATAGGCGTAACTATTATTGGTTTCTTAAAACATGGTTTAGGATACTTAAAACTTTTTGTACCTAGTGGTGTACCAATCATTCTATTACCTTTGATAGTTGTTATAGAAATAATTTCATACCTAAGCAGACCAATTAGTTTATCAGTTAGATTATTTGCTAATATGATGGCTGGTCACACAATGATGAAGGTCTTCGGGGGTTTTGTAGTAAGTCTTGGTTTAGTGGGAGGTTGGCTTCCATTGGGCTTTTCTGTTGCATTAACAGGTTTGGAAATATTAGTTGCTTTTCTTCAAGCTTATGTTTTTGCAATTTTAACATGTATCTATTTAAATGATGCATTAAATTTACACCATTAAAAAGGAGGAGAATATGGAACTAGAAGCAGCAAAAATGATAGGAGCAGGTCTTGCAGCAATTGCATTGGCTGGTGCTGGAGTAGGTATCGGAATTATTTTTGGTAACTATTTATCTGGTGCAATGAGAAATCCGTCTGCAGCCCAAAAACAGTTTCCTAATTTATTATTAGGTTTCGCTTTGGCTGAAGCTACAGGGCTTTTTGGACTTGTTGTTGCATTGATTATTTTATTCGCATTTTAAATAAAGTTTGTGAAAAAAATAATAATTTACTTGTATCCACTTTTTAGTTTTAACTATATTGCTATAAGTGCTGAAACTGGGGGTATGCCCCAATTAAATCCAGAGTTTTGGTTTTCTCAAATATTTTGGTTAACCATCACCTTTGGGATTTTATTCATTATATTATCTAAATTTATACTACCAAAAATAAGAAATAATTTAGAGTCAAGAAAATCACAAATTATGGAAAATATTGAGATTGCAGATAATCAAAAAACAAAAAGTGAAAAAAATCTAAAAGAATACGATAAAATAATATTGGATGCTAAAGATAATGCGAAAAAAACTTTTAATTTAGCAAAAGGAAAAGTTCAATTAGATTTAGGTAAGGAAAGAGAAAAGATAGAAAGCGAACTTAACTCTGAAATTGAAGATGCTGAAAATGAGATAAAAGATTTAAAAAAATCATCTCCTGAAAAAATAAGCCTAATTGCAGTAGATACCGCAGCTGAAATTATTCAAAAATTAATTGGAGTAGAGGTAAATAAAAGTAATGTTTCAGCAATTGTTAGTGAACAAGTCAAACTTATGAAGGGCAAATAATGGTCTTTGATGCAACTTTTTGGGTAGCAATATCTTTTATTATATTTTTTGGAGTTTTGATCTATTTAAAAGTTCCATTAAAAATAAACGAAAGCCTAAATAAATTAATAGCCGACATAAAAAATGAGCTAAATGAAAGTGAAAAATTAAGAAAAGAAACGAAAGCATTTTTAGATCAATCCCAATCAAAACTTAATAGCGCTTCAGATGAAACAAAAGTTATAATAGAGAATGCTAAGAAAGACGCTGACGCTATGGTTCAACAAATGAAAGATAAATTTAATAAATCTGCAGAAATTAAAAGAA
>CACIDN010000005.1 GCA_902585415.1 uncultured Pelagibacteraceae bacterium | reverse complement strand
CATGAGTATTTGGCTACTGCAAAATTTAGATCAAACAAATTTGACGAAACTGAAATGCTTGAAATCATGCCAAGTTTATCAATGATTAAAATTGCAGATTATTTATCAAAAGTTACAGCTGTTTTAAATAAGGTATTTATTGCAGTTACATTAATTTCAGCAATTACCATTGTTATAGGCTTAATCGTAATATCAAGTGCAATTATGGTTCAAGGAAAAGTAAAAGAATATCAAAATTTGGTTTTCAAAATTTTAGGTTTTTCAAAAAAACAAATAATTTTTTCATCTTTAATTGAATTCGCCATTATCTTTAAATCTGTAATTTTAATTTCAGTATTCTTTGCTGTAATTGGTTCAAAATTTATTATTGAAAATATTTTTGAATTAGTGTGGATGTTTGACTTTAAAGTTTTAATTTATTTAGGACTTTCAATTGGTTTTGTTACTTTAGTTTTGATATTATTAACTAACTTAAAATATCTAAATCCTAAGGTTTATCCTCTAATAAGAAACCAATAATTACAATTTTTGAATTTATAGATCAAACCTTCAGACCGACAGCCAAACCAACAGATTGTCATAAATGGTCTACACCAAGCTACAAAGTCACAAATAGAGAATTAAATTTCAATAGCCAAACCTTTTAATTGTTGATTTAATTGACTTTTGAGATTAAAAACTTCAGTGATATGAATGCCCTTGTAGCTCAGCTGGTAGAGCAATTGATTTGTAATCAATAGGTCCGCGGTTCGAATCCGTGCGGGGGCACCACTAAAATCTCGCTTATTTTAAATAAATCCAAATATTTCTTAAATTTTTTTTAAAATAAAAATTGTTGAATAAGACTATAGAAAGGAAGAATATAGATCTAAGGTAAGTGAATAATAAGTGAATTCATTTTTAAAGATTTATGATTCAATTATTTCGTTGTTAACATAATCGTATCTGTATTTATTTAACTTACCTTTATTTATAAGAATCATCGCTTGTTCAATAACATCAAACGGAACTACGTACCATTCATCAGGTTCATATTGTGCTCTCTTATTATTAGTAATTTCTAATTTAAGTTTACAAGTCTGAAAAAATTTTTGTATTAAGCTTTCAATTTTAATAGCAGGAACATCATAAACTTTGTAATTAGCCATAACTTCAACAGGTGCCATTAAGAATGTGGGGTCTTTTTCACAATTCTTTAATCTTTTATCAAGATTTTTTGTATAACCTATTTTGTATAAATTATCGATTGAACTAATTTGACTATCTTTGCTTTTAGACTTCAAGATATAGATAATTCCAGTCTTGATATTTTCCTCATTAAGTTGATTATCAAAATTCTTAAAAAATTCTTTATTTATAATGTCTGTATGTTCTGTTATCGCTTTTCCATTTTGGTTAAGAATTTTTACTAATGATCTAAATTTCATCTCTGACTCTGTTCCATTTTCAAAAATACATCTGGTTCTACCATCTAATCTTTCTCGATTTCCACTATCAAATTTTTGATTTCCTTTTTCAGCGTTTATTTTCTCTAAATAAAAGAGAATTCCATTGTGAACATAATATCTATTTTCTTTAAGCAAATTCTCTCTGAAAGGTATCAATTGTCTATGTCCTTCCTTAAGATCATTTTGAACAAAATTAAAGTTATTTTTATAAACTTCAAAATTTTTACAAGGTTTACGTCTAGCAACAAAGTCTGTCTTTGCTCTAGCAATTTCCTTAATAGGTCCTCTTAAATCAAACAAACTATTTTTATCTTCGTTTAACAAACCTTCAGGATCATCATTGAAAATATCTTTTAATGTTTCAATCTTTTTACTACTAATGTTAAGCAAAAAATTTTTATCATATTTTGATAAAATTTTAATTTTTTTACTATCTTCTCTTATATTTTTAAGACTTGCATAAAGTTGAAATTCATAAAAATCAGTTTTATTTGCTGATGGTTCTTTATTATATTTTTCATAAAAATTATTGATTTCATTAAATGACTCAATCAATGTAATATCTTGATCAGAGTCTTCGTTTAAATCAATTTTTAAGAGATTGTCTGGATCATCTTTAATAATTTGTTCTAATATAATTCGATTATTATTCATTGGTCCAATTATTTTTCGTTAATTGTTTGTGAATATTTTCGATTTTCTCTTTTGAGATATGCAAAACATTGTGCCAGGCGTTTTTCTTCAGGGTTCAATGAATTTATATTAGGATTTTTTTTATGAATCTTTATAAACTCTTTTATTTTAGGCCACAATATTTTTGCTTCTTCCATACTAATATCTGGTGAGCTTGAACTATAAATTGTCTCCTGAATAGTATTTAGAACTGTAGGGTCAATTTTTTTGGATAAAATTTCAAAAGCTTCTTGAAAAGGATTAATTGTATCAATTAAATCTATATCAATATCATCAACATCTAATTTTTTAGCGAATTTAATTAACCTTTGATCACCTTGAATTTTTTTATCAGTAAGGTTTCTGTGACAAACAATCTGTTCTCTTATTTGATCTCTGACTTCTTCACTCTGATTTGGAAGTGCCTCTTTTAATATTTTTGGTATTATAACTTTATTGATGACTTTTGGATCAATAGAACCTTTGACAGATTTTTGCACCTCAGGATTTTGATTAATTAGTGCTTGTATATCATTTAATTGAGTATCAATAATTTTTTCAGCTTCTGGACTTAGTTTTTTAATCCCTTTAATTTTAATTTCTCCAGGTTTTGGTGTCTCATCATCATCTGGCATTTTAGGTTTAAACTTCCAAACAGGAGCTAATACACTTTCCATTAACAATGAAGCAGCAACTGCTTTTAAAAAACTATTTACTGAATAAGTAACTAAGTCATCCTTGGCATCAGGCTGAGCAATCAAGTTTGTAAATTGCGCATGAGATTTATTGCTACTATCTCTCGTACATCTTCCAATAATTTGAACTATTTGAGTTAATGAACCTCTATAACTAACTGTAAGAGCGTGCTCACACCACGGCCAATCAAAACCCTCCTGGGCCCTATTTAATGCAATGATAATATCTATATCATCTACTGATTTCATTTTTTCTAAATATGTTGATATTTTTTTAATATTTCCAAGTTCAGCTTCAACTAAATCAGCAATTTTAAGAATTTTTCCATCCTTTCTTCTAACGTAAATAACTCCTGTTTCTGGATCTTGTTTTTCCACATCTCCTATTGAGTCTAAAATAAAACCAACCTCGTCATCTTTTTTTTTCGTAGACTCGTTTGACATTGGATGTGGAATATGAATTATAGTTTTTTTGTTAGTATCAAGTACTTCCATTATAGCTGATGTATATTTTCCTTGATAAAAATGAAAACCTAATCCAAGAGATTTTAAATATTTATATCCATTTAGTTGTTCATAATAATTATAAATAACTTTTTCAAATTTAGATTCATCTTCAATCGTTAAAACTGGAACCGAATCTCCACGGAAATATGATCCTGTCATAGCTACAATATGAGCTGATGATTCACTAATAATCTTTTTTAACAATTCTCCCATTACATTTCCTTCCTCAGATGAGACATGATGAAACTCATCTATGGCTAATAGCGTATTATCAAAAATATCTTTTTTTAAACTTTCACATGCAAATCTGAAAGTTGAATGAGTACAAATTAAAATTTTTGATTCTTTGTTTTGCAAAAAATCGTGAAAACTTTTTACTTTGCTTCTACTGTTTGCAGCGCCTGGTGTACATAAATTGTATTTATCTTCTATGGTCCAATCACAAAAAAAGCCACCAGATTGTAAATCAGTTGTTTTAAAAGAACTTCCTATCATTTTTTGGGGAACACAAACAATCGCTTTTTTTATTCCTTGATTTTCTAATTTATCAAGAGCTAAAAACATTAATGCTCTTGATTTTCCTGAGGCAGGAGGTGCTTTAACTAATAAATATTGCTCATTTTTTTTTTCGAAAGCTCTAGCCTGCATTTCTCTCATTCCAAGCTTATTTAAATCAGTGCTAGTTTCTTTTTGTTGATACTGAATATTTACAATATCTATCATTTAAAAATCAAAATTTATTGTTTCTTTATTTTTGTCATTAGTCATAATTAAATACAATTTAAGAAGGTGTTTCAAGCGATCTAGATCATTATTAAATTCAGTTTTCTGATATAAACTTTCAATCATTAGATCATTATTTTTAAGTGCTTCTTTTAAATCTGATGGCATCTTATCAGGGTTATACAGCTCTTCATAAGTTCTATCAGAATATTTTTGTCTTATTTCTTCAATTAAAAAATAGTTTTTAGATAATTCTTCTTTTGTTTGATTTGAAATTTGAGGAAATGGAAAAGTATTATAACCTAAATCCATAGAATACCTAATGCCTCCACCCTTTCCGCCACAACTAGTTTCAATCCAAATAAAATGCATTCGAGAACTTAATATAGAAAACATATAGGGTTCAGCTTCATAAATAATTCCTACTAAGTTTGTTGCAATAACTTTTTTTGAAATAAAGCCTATAGGAAAATATTCTCTTTTCTCAGTAACTGTAAGAGGCACTATTATTGAATTTTTTTTTGTTTCTCTTGTTTCTCTAAATTGATGAGGTCTTTTTGCTAATTTTTTTCCACCTATATCGGAAGAATTTTCTCTACTTAATCTATTTATTTCTATACCTTTCTTAATTGGAGGAAAGGTTAATGCATCTTTTAAATCATTATCTTTAATCCAATAACACCACCTTTTTTTTCTTTGAACAAACTCATCAGCACCAATAAGCTCTCTTATATATTTTTTAATTAATGGATATTTTTTAGTAATTTCATTTTTTTCTTTCATACTTGAAATTATAAGACCTTTTCCATAAGGCATATTTCCTTTTGGCATTTTTAAAAAATCTGACAAAGGTTCAGATCTTTTTTTGATTATTATTTCTTCAGCTGGTAATAAGTAAGAATTAATATATTTTACTTCACTTACAAAATTCCCATCAAATATTTTCTTTTTACTTTTTGCAATATTTCTTAAGCCGAGAATTATTACAAATGGTGTTGCGGGATTGGGTGCATTATTTTTCCATTTAAATTTTCTGTAAGCAAAGTGTTTTTCAATTTGTAATTTATTTATATTTGGCCACAAAATTTCTACATGGCTTCCTTGGCAAATAGAATTAGTGCTTACGAAAGCTAGTTCTGCTTTACTATCTTTAATATACTTAGCTCCCAACCAAAACCAGCAACAAACGTAATCTAATTCTCTATAAATTCTAAAATCTTTAGAAAAAATTTTTTCGATATCTTTTTTTTGTTCTTTAGTTTGTCTATGGGTTCCAGAAAAAGGAGGGTTGCCAATTAAATAGATTTCCTCATCTTTATTGTTTGGACAAACACTAAACCAATCTACATCACATGAATTTGCATGAACAATATTACCAACAGATTTTAGAGGAAGAGCATTTATATAAGTTCCAAATTCTTTATAAAATTCTAAATTCATTTGATGTTCTGCTAGCCAAAGAGATAATTTTGATATTTCGTGCGAAAAATCATCTGTTTCAATTCCATAAAAGTTTTGTAAGCTAATAGATGTTTCTGGAAATGATCCTTTTTCTTTTAATATATCCATTTCTATTCTTCGAATTTCTTTGTAGGTCACAATTAAAAAATTACCTGAACCACAAGCTGGATCAAAAAATTTCATTTTAGAAATCCGACTTAATAATGCATCTAATTTTTTTTGATTACCAATTGCCTTTTCAAATTCGTCATAAATTGAATCTAAAAATAATGGTTTTATAGTTTTAAAAATATTTTCTGGCATTGTATAATGTCTGCCATAATCGTCAGAGCTTTCTCCCCTAACAACTTGTTGGATCATATTTCCAAAAATATCTGGGTTTATTTCTGACCAATTTAATAATGCATTTTCAATAATTAATTTACGTGAATTCTTACTAAAAGAAGGCAGATCGTACTTTGACTCAAATAGCTTTCCATTTACATATGGAAATTCATTCAAGAAAGCTGGTAAATCTTTTCTTTTGTGAGTTGCTGTGTCAAGCACAGTAAAAATTTTATCTAATAAAAATTTTAAATCACTGCCGTCTTCTTTAGACTTATTCCTTATTGTTTCTGTGAACAAATCTTTTCTAAAGATTTTTGTATCCTCAGCAAAATAGCAAAAAACAAGGCGTGAAAAAAAACTATTTAGATTTTCTTTTGTAATATTTTTATAATTATTCTCTAAAATTGAATAATATAGTTTTCCGAGATTTTTTGTAGCCTTAACATCTAATGTACTTTCAAAATTTTGATATTTAACTGTTTCAATATTAGTTAAAGATAGAAAAAAATCATAATGTTTTGCAACATCTTTTATTTGTATATCTAGTACCTTTTTATTAGTTTGATCAACTGAATACAACCTTTTGTAGTCTGTTAAAATTACATATTTAACGTTATCAACTTTTTTTAAATTTTGAATATGCTCTTCCAATTCTAATTCATTTGATTTTTTAAAAAAAATTTTGTTTTTCCAATAAATCTCATCAGAATTTTTAGATGAATTTAGACTCCCTGATCTTAGTCTTGTAATTGATGATTTTGGAAGATCGTAGGATAATAAAAAATTATATATGAAATTTTCTTTATCTAAATTTTTAACTAAATTTAATAAACTTTCTTCAATGGATAATAATTCAATTTTCATTTTTAATTTGGTTTATACTTATTGATTATATTTTTAACATAAGTGAAAAGTAAGTGAATAATTTAAACTTGCTTGACGAGGATTCCAGAAGTTAATAATATCAACGTTAATGAAAGGAAAATTTCATAAGCTTTTTGATTTGTAATCAATAGGTCCGCGGTTCGAATCCGTGCGGGGGCACCACCATTCAATAAAATCAACGATAATTATTTTTGCTAAATCTAAAAACTTCAAGCTATTGTGTCGTGAGTGTGTCGAGATTACTTCCAAACTACTTCATCATTAATTGCATATAGATAGCATTTATTTTTTTTATTATTTGACATGCATTCAGCTATCGCCATTGCTTTAACCATTTTGATATTTTTTTTACCTGAACTAGATGCTTCAAAATCACCAGTGATTTTCCCGTCTGGTGAAACTGCAAAATAAATACTCCAACCTTTTTCATCTTTATTATTTTCATAAATTTCTAAATATTCTTCAAACTTCTTTGCTGCATCTTTACTTAAAGTAATAGGTCCTTTACCTATTTCGATTGAAACTTCTTTCCAGTCTATATAATCAAAAGATCCAGATACTTCTATCAATGTGTATAAAGTACTTGGGATAGTATCTGAATTCCAAACAATCTTTTCACCTCTTGCAAAAATCTTACATCCCTTTTTTTTTGCTTTTTTATTACATGCTCTAATTGCTTTTTTTTCAGCAACTTTAAGTGAGCCTGATCCACCTCTGATTGCTTGCCAGTCATTTGCTCCATCTGGGTGGAATGCGAAAGCAAATTTATACTGTTTTTTATTTGCTACATGTCCAAGGTAGTCTTTAAATCTTTTTTCAAATTTTGGTGGAAATTCAATTGGACCTGAACCCTCATTAGCGGCATAAGCATTCACACTCAACAACAAACCCAGAACCACAATCCCTAAAAGTTTTTTCATTTAATGATTTGTATATGCATCCGGATAGTTGGTTAAATGTTCATCTGAAATTGGTATCATCACAGCACTTTCTACAACAGCGCCTGCTTCTCTTCTTTTCTCAGCAAGCTCCTTATCATCTTTAAAAGCTTGAAGCGCTTCCATGTTTGGAAACTGCATTACTGTATGAAGTTTTGTTGGGTCATCTTTTTGTGTACCTGCAAAAACAAATTTTATTCCATGCTCTTTTAATTTTCCATCCTGTGCATAGACCATCTCTTTCCATGTTTTAAATCCTTTAGTAATTGTAATTTCACCTTTTACTAATATTGCCATATGAATCTCCTTATTTAATTATTAAAATACTACCACTGTGCCCAGAGTGTGGCCAGATTAAAAATATTTTAGAATTATTGTTGCAAACAAATGTTTATTTAAACTTTAGCAATTGATTTGTAATCAATAGGTCCGCGGTTCGAATCCGTGCGGGGGCACCACCAATCTAAGAAGTTAATAAATAATTTTATTTATAAAAGCCAAGTTCTTTTAATCTTAATTTAATCTCGTTTAAATCTAATTTGTAACTTATTCTTGAGACTTTGCCTTTGCCAGGATTAATTCCATTAAGCCATTTAATAGTTCTTTGTCTTGCAAATATTTTGCATTCTACACCCGCACTATCTTCGCAAATTCTATTATATTCAGCCTCATTTCCAAATCTACAATTAGTGCTAAATCCCTCAGCGCAGAACCAATATGTTGCATACGATCCATCAATAGCTATAACAAATACTCCAGGAGCCCTAAAACTTTTGCCTTGTATATATTCGTGAAAGTATTCTACTATATAATCACTAAGTATTAATTCTCCTTTTCCAACATCTCTTTTTCCAGCATAAGAATTCGTGTTAAGTAAAAAAATAATAAATAACAAGCTAAAAAATTTTTTGAAATTTAATTCTGAGAAAATTTGTATATTAAATATACGATCTCTAATAATATTAAAATTTCTAGCATAAAAATTTTTTTCACACATTAGCGTAATTGTTTAAAAGTAGTTTCTGTAACTTCTACAATACTAAACGAACTTGTAAATAATCCAGCATCAACACTTATCAAATAATAATGTTTTGCTCCTTTTTTGGCTTGGCCAGTTATTCTGCCACTACCCATTCCAAATCCATTAATGCCAGCTCCAAACACATGCACAGAATAATTTCCTTTAACTGTATATTGAGAATATTCATTTGTGCCTAGTCTTGCTATTTCTTCTCCATTAACCTCTAAGCCAGCTAATACACCTCCAGCTACATAACCACCTGTTCTATAGAAGAAAAGAGAAGTGACATTTTTGTTGTCAATATTTATGTTTGGAATTGTTTTCGATCCAGTGCCTGCACAGGAAGTTGTTAAAATTAACAAAAAAACAATAAATAGCCGTTTTAAGTTCACAATTTATTATACCATTTTAAATAATATTTTTCATTGACAATAATTGGAAAAAGTTAGAGGATTTAAATGTGAAAAATATAATATGTTTATTGCTAATTAGTGTTATTGTTTCTGCCTGCGCTGGTAGTGCTCAACACCAAGTTGTTTCAGCTAACAGAGCTGGTGACGCTAATTTGGATTGTAGGGAACTCGATGCGGAAATAGTTAGAGCTCAAGTGATAATAGATGGTGTTAGTCAAGATAAACAAGGAATAAGCGGCGCTGATTGGGTTGATGGCCTTTTATGGTTTCCTTTTAATCTAATAGCTAAAAATCAGAACTATAAAAATGCAACTCAGGCTGCTGATAGACGAATTGGTGTTCTCCAAGGATATAAATCAAAAAAAAATTGTGACTCAAATAATCAAGAGATAAAAGCAAAATCTGCAAGCATAGTTCAAGAATTAAACGATCTTAATGCTATGTATAAAGCTGGTGATATTACTAAAGACGAATTCGAAGCAGCAAAAAGAGATCTTTTAAATAATTAAAAAATTATTCACAATAAATAAAAACAGTGGAGCTTTCTAGTAGATCTAGCAAGCCTTTTCTGGACTTAGCAAAAGAAAGATACCTTGCTGATGTTTTTACTTTGTTAGATGTTAAAAAATTTTCAATAGTTGAAGCTTTTATTGCAAAGTTAGTGCCCTCAGATATTGACGAGTCTAATTTCATATTAGCAACACCGACTAAATCTCCAGTCTCTTCATCAACTATTGGCCCGCCACTATTTCCGGGATTTAAAGCAGCATCAACTTGTATCATAGATGAAGAGTCATCAATTCCCTTTAACGCACTAATTATACCTGAAGTAAATTTCAAGTCATCACTTACGAATTTACCGAAAGGGTACCCAACTGCAATTACTCTCTGAAGTTTTTTAGGTTCATCATTTGAAAGTTTCAGAAATTTATTATTTCTAACTGACGACGCTCTTAACAAAGACATATCTAAGTGTCGGTCATTTGATATTATTTCTGCATCAATTGTATCTCTATTATATTTAATTTTTACATTCGCGTCACAATCCTCTACAACATGGTAGTTAGTAAGCAAATATCCTCCTTTTGCTATAAAAAAGGCTGTTCCTTGAGAAGTAAAATTTTTATTATTTGCTTTTTTTGTCGATGTCTTTTTGCAAGTTGGAGTTGAGTTACTACCAAGTATTTTTTTTTTTGCCTTTACACATTCGGTTCTTGTCAACAATCCATCATCATACATTCTATCGATTTTTCTCAAATCACTGGATTTACTAGCGTTAGCATTGCTGACTACAAATAAAGATAAAATTATAAAAATGACTGAAATTCTCATGTCAAATAATACTAAAAAACTTTAAAACCTTCAAATATAATCTTTAAATTCGTTTTTAACTTCTTTTGCCCAATCTCTAATTTTTTTACTTCTATTCTCTGGAAATGGATGGGTGCTAGTAAATTCAGGAAGATTTCTTTTTATCTTAACGATTAAATCAGGATTTGATTTGTATTTTTTAACTTTTTGTTGATAATCGTAAAGTTTTTCCCAAAATACAGCTGCTTCGTTAGGATCATATCCAGCTAATGTCATAAAAACTACACCAAGATAATCGGCTTCAGACTCTTGTTTTCTACTCCATGGCAGAAAGAAGCCCAGCTCAGCAAAAATTTCTGCAATACCTAAAGTTAACACATCCCAAGTAACTCTTTGACTTATTCTTTCATGAATATGTTTTGAAATAACATGACCCATTTCGTGACCCATGATTGCTGCAATTTGATCATCGTTATCGCAAAAATCCACAATTCTTCTAAAAAAAACAATTTTTGCATTAGCCATAGCAAAAGCATTTAAGTTTCTTTTATCGTCTACTACATTAATTTCATAATCTAAATTGTATTTACTAAAATCTAATTTTTTAATTTCAAAATATTTTTTTATACCAAGTTGGATTTTAAGACCCACATCATATACTCTATTATACATATCAACATCTTGAATCAACAAATTGTCATCTAAATAATCGTAATAATATTTATCACTAATCCACCTAATCCATTTATCTGGAACAAAATTAAGCTGAGTTCTATTGGTTACTGGTACCTTTGTACATGAGCCTATTATGGGTAATGATAATAAATATGTAATTATACGAAAAAATAATCTTCTTTTCACATAATTATAATAGCATCAAAATGTAGAGTCTTGTAGTTAATTTATTTCTTTTCTTATTTGCTCAATTTTAATTTTTTTTTGTAAGCTTCTACTGGGGTCATATAATAGTTTAAATTTAATTTTTTTATTAGTTTTAATAATTATCCTCTTTGCATTTCTAATTTCAATATTGTCTGCGACGGCACTAATTGGTCTTTTTTTTGGATTTAGATTTTTTATAATAACAATAGAATTATCGCTAATTATTTTACCTTTCCATCTTCTAGGTCTGAAAGCACTGATTGGTGAAACCGAAAGTTTTTTTGAGTCTAAACTGAGAATTGGTCCATGTACAGACAAATTATATGCTGTGCTACCAGCAGGAGTTGAGACTAAAATTCCATCAGATATTAATTTCTTAATTAAATATTTTTTTCCTGAAACAACTTGCAGTGAAGCAGCTTGTCTACTTTGTCTTAAAATAGATACCTCATTTATTGCTATGTATTTCTTTGATATATTATTTTTAGTCGTAACTTTCATTTCTAATGGTGAAATTGATATCATTTTAGCCTTAAAAATATTCTTTATTGTATTTTTAACCGAAAATTTGTTCATTAAAAATCCATAATTACCTGAATTAATTCCATAATAATTTCTTGTACTATTCTTATTTTTTTTTAAAGTTTTAAGCATAAAACCGTCGCCACCAATAACAATAAATAGATTAGAATTTAATTTTTTGTTTTTTAATTTTTTTAATAAAAAAGATTTAATTTTTAGGGATTTTATATTTGTATCTGATATAATTTTATTCATTAGTAGTGTTCTCGACCAAAATCTGAACTGCTTTTATTACTTTATTTAAAGTAAGAAAATTAAAAACATCCAATAGAATCATTAAAATATAATCCATATACAATATTTATTTTTAATTGTTAATTTGAAGGTATATATCTTCATAATGGCAAACTTCAATAAAATAAATTTAATTATTATATTAATTTACTTTAGTTTACTTTTTGGTTTTTTTTATGGAGAAGACTCAATAGGCGGTGCATTTAATGATTATTATGGCCTTGCGCACGTATCAGAAAAATTTAAATTAAATTTTTTTTATACATTTATGAACTATGATGAACTAGGTCATAGACAATCTCCAATTTTTTATATATTTAAATCACTTTTTTTAAACTTTGACGAACATATTCAAAGAATTATATTTTTTCATTTATTTCTTTTGATTCCTCTATTTTTTTACAAATGTTTAAAACTTATTTATACAGATGCACCTAAAATAAACTTAAAACTTTTAGCAACAATTATATTATTTTTTCCTACTTTTAGATCGTATTCAATTTGGCCAGACCCACATTTGTTAGGGACATTATTTTTTATCATCTCAATTTATTATTTTTTAAAATTTAAAAAAAAACAAAATCCCTTTAAAAATTCTTTACTAAATATATTCTTTTTGTCTACGTCGGCATATTGCAGTCCAAACTTTGGGGTGTTTGCTTTATATTTTTTTATTAATTATTATTTTAAATTTAAATTTTCAAAGGAAATAATATTAATTTCAATTTTTAATATTCTACTTTCTATACCTTTCTTTCTTTATTTATTTGTTTTTAAAATAAATTTTTTATTTAATGTTTCTGGATGGGATATTGGAGAGGATTTTTATAGTATTGTTAATTTTTCTAATAAAATAATAATTATTATTTCATTATTTTTTTTTTATTTATTTCCTTTTATTTTGTCAAAAAAAATAAATTATAATTTTAAGTATATAATCGAAGCCAAAAAAAAATTCATAGTTTTTTTAATTTTATTTTTTTTAGCTACTTATTTTTTCGATTTTACAGATACTTATAAATTAACTAATTCAGGTGGAGGATTTATTTATAATTTTTCACAAATGATACTTGCAAATAATTTTATTTTATTTGCTGTATGTTTTTTTACTTGCGTTTATTTATTTAAAATTTTTGAATTTGATAAGAATAATCTACTATTATTTCTTGTTTTAGTTTTATCAAATCCTCAAAATACCATATGGCAAGCAAACTTTAGTCCGACAATGTTTTTTTTAATTTTATTGATGTTTAATTTAAACTTAAAAGATGAGGTTTTTAATTTGAAAACAATATATATTAATTATTTTTATTTTACTTTATATCTCATTGGAAGCATAGGGACCAAGATGTTTTAGTGATTTAAAAAAATATTGAATTGAAAACAATAATGTATATTAATCAAAAAATATGTCTAAATTTAATTTATTATTATTAAGCTCAATTTATTTTATTTTAAGTATATCTAATGCTTATGCCTATTTAGATCCTGGAACTGGAAGTATAATTTTGCAGGCAATAATTGGTTTTATAGCAGCAAGTATTGCAACAATTTCGGTTTATTGGGAAAAATTTAAATTAATAATTTTAAAAATATTTAGAAAAAAAAATAAAGAAAAAAATATTAAAAATGATTGAAGAAAAAGGATCATTTAGGGATCCTGCTGGGAAAATATTTTATTCAGACGAAAAGGTTTTTAGGAAAGTAAATAAAGATGGAATAAATAGACTTAAATTTATTTTAGAAAATAATATAATTTCAAAATCTATAGAAAAAGAATTTTTAATAAAAACTACTAAATATAAAATCACTGAAGAGGAATGTATTTTTGAGCACGAAAAAATACCGTACATCTCATATCCTTATGAGTGGTCTTTTTCTCAGCTAAAAGATGCAGCATTGCACCATCTAGATTTTAATTTATTTTTACTTGAATTAAATGCAACTTTGATCGATGCAAGTGCATATAATATTCAGTTTATCAAAAGTAAACCTATTTTTATTGATCTACTATCAATTAAAAAATATGAAGAAGGTGAATACTGGATCGGACATAAACAGTTTTGTGAAAATTTTTTAAATCCATTAATACTTAAATCAAAAAAAGGTATCAATTTTAATAATTGGTTTAAAGGAAATTTGGAAGGTATTGAAACTGGTGACCTAAATAATATTTTAAGTTTCACTGATAAATTATCATATAATATTTTTGTTCAAGTTTATCTTTTAAATAAATTAGAGATTAGATCAAAACAAAATAAAAATATTACAATAAAAAAAAATACCAAAAAATTTCCAAAAAAAAGTTTTGTTTCAATGCTTATGCAATTAAGAAAATTTATTCATAATTTAAAGGATAAAAAGAATGTTTCTTTGTGGCAAGATTACTCTTTTAAAAATACTTACAAAGCAGAAGAGGAAAATAAAAAAGTAAAATGTGTAGAAAATTTTTGTAAAAAAAATGATTTTAATTTATTAGCTGATATTGGATGCAACAATGGACTATATTCTTCTACTGCTTTAAAAAATCTTTGTAAATATGTTGTGGGATTTGATTATGATTTAAATGTTATAGAGCTAGCATACAAAAAATCAAAATTAGAAAATATGAATTTTTTACCATTATATTTTGATGCTGTAAATCCAAGTTCAAATATTGGATGGGATGAGGAAGAAAGAATGAGTTTTAAAAAAAGAGCAAAATTTGATGGAGTTATTGCACTTGCGTTTGAACATCATTTATCCATAGCCAAAAATATTCCCTTAGATCAAGTTGTTGAATGGATTATGAAATTAGCACCAAGAGGTTTAATTGAATTTGTTCCTAAAAATGATGAAACAATTAAAAAAATGTTAGAAATAAAAGGAGATATTTTTCCTAATTACTCTGAAGAAAAATTTAAAGAATATATTTCTAATAAAGGAAAGATCTTATCTGCAAGTAAGATAAGTGAATCTGGAAGAGTGATATATGAATATGAAAGATAATTTAATTTTTTTTCTTTCTATATTCCCAATTTTTATATTTAGGTCTAACCTTCAGTTACAAGAAATATCAGTTATTATATTAATATTTTTTACATTATTTTTAGTTAATTATTTTTTTTTAAATTATATTAATAAAAATAAATTAGAAATTTTAAAGAAAATTTATATAAGTTTAATTTTAACATATGGTATTGATAATCACTTGGGATTATTTAATGGATTTATTCAACCGAATTTAAGTTTTTTTTTTAGGTTTTTTGAAATAATATATATTCCTGCAGTAATAACTCTAGTAATAATATCACTACTATTTTTTATAATCTTAAATAAAACTTTATATCAAAAAACATCGATTATTTTTTTAGTTACAATGCTAAGTTTGTTTATCTTTAATTTTTTTGATAATTCAAAACATTATAATAAAATTCCTTTTTATGAAAAAAAATTAAATAAAAAATTTGAAAAAATAACAGTAATAATGATTTGGGATGAAATGTCAGGTATGAGCTCATTAGCAAGCCAAACATCTTCTGGAAAAAATTTTAATAATCTAGCAGTCGATTTTTTTGAAAAATATAACTTTGATTATTATCCAAATGCTTACTCTATTTCTGACAATAGTGTTAATTCAATCACCTCTTTTATTAACTTTGATAAAATTGAAGATAAAAATAAAAGAAATGAATATGCAAGTAATTCAAATAATTATTTTGTAGAATATGAAATTAATAAAAATAAATTATTTAATAAACACAATTCTGTCTCTGTTATTCAAAATTTACATATGAATTATTGTAATTCTAAAAATGTAAAAAAGTGTTATCAGTATAATCCTTATACTTTAGATAAAATTAATTCTAAAATAGATTCTTTTTCTAAAATTATATCTTTATGGAGCCTTAATGGCTCTATTGTTGGGAAATTTATATGGAGGAGCCTAAAACAATTGGAATATATAACTTCAATCTTAGAGCCTGAAGGAGAAAAGTTATATATTGAAAATATATTAGATTTTACAATTAAAGATATTTTTTCAGAAAAGTATGATTTAATATTTATGCATGTTTTGGTTCCACACAAACCTTATGGATATAACAAAAATTGTAATTACAAAATAAAAAAAAGTAATTTAAATATTTATTTAAGTAAAATACAACACTTTAAACAACATAATATAGAAAGAAAATGTGTCATAAAATTTATGGATAAATTTTTATCAAAAATTGGTAATTTAAATAATATAAGATTTTTTATTATCTCAGATCATGGATCTAGAATTACTTCTTCTAAGGAAAGTACATTTTCCTCAATATTTGCATTCAAAGATTACAATAGTTTATCATCAAAAAAAATAGAAGAAGAAGTTATTTCACAAGAATTATTTAAAAATATAATTAATAATTGATCTAAACTTTATTCATTAAAACAAAAAATTTTTTAATCTTTAATTAATTATTGTTGAAAAAGGTAATAAGCATACTCCTAAATTATTTATGGTGCCCTCGGCCAGACTCGAACTGGCACTCCATAAATGGCAAGGATTTTAAGTCCTTTGTGTCTACCAATTTCACCACGAGGGCATGAGTTATTTTCATGAGTGTTTATGCCAATATTTATAATTGAACAAGAGGAATAAGTAAATTTTTTTTATTTTATCTCCCTATGTCCGAGAATGGTCCGAGTTATCCTATAAAATCCTATTTAAACTTATGACTAATTAAGTTTTAAGACTTGATCTTTTAAATAATCTGCAATGGCATTACTGTTCCAATTTTTAAATTTATTAGAATTTATACTGTTTCCAATTTTTAAAAAATAATTATTATTTTTTTTATTAAACAATTCTCTTATAAATAGCGATCTTCTAAGTTGATCACTAAAAAAACCTACAGTTTGAAATAATACAGAATTTTTACCTTTAAAATAAATAGGTACAATTTTACATTCTGTTTTTTTTATTATGGAACCAACTAATGGTTTCCATTTCCTTTCTTTTGGTTTATCAAAAATAAAACTCGAAGTTGCAACTTCTCCTGATGGAAATAATATTAGCGAACCTCCATTATTAATAAAATTAATTGCACTTTTTTTACTTTTAATATTTTTTTTTATATCATCAGTTATTTCAGAGAATTTAATTGGTATAAGATATTTTTCAATCAGATCAATCTGTGTAATTTCCTCATTTATCAAAATTTTATAATCTTTTCTAATGTTTGCAATTATTGCTGCAACTATTAAACCGTCCAAAAGACCGAATGGATGGTTGCATACAACTATTACTGGACCTTTACTTGGTATATTTTCTAATGAGTTAACAGTGTATTTAATATTTAAATACTCAATTATCTTAGTCCAAAAGTTATCAGTTCTTTTTAATTCATCATAATTTTTTTTATATAGATCTTTAATATGATCAATTTTAGAAATTTTTTTAACAAAATAACTAAACATTGATCAAACAATTTTTTCTACGTATTCTTTATTTATTTTGTTTGAAGGTAAGAAAACAAAAACATCAGTAGTTTTAAATTTGTAATCAATAACAGCACCATCACCGATATAGGCATTAAGTTTTATATAACCTTTTATAAGAGTTGGTAATGATTTTACTAGTTTCAGATTTAGTTCAATATTTTTTGAATAATCTATTTTTGCTCTACAATATTTTCTTGCTTTTACTCTAATATTTTCAGGCATTTTATAATTTTGTTGGAGAAATAATAACTGATTATTAATTTTTTGAATATCAATCTCTAAAAAACTAGCTGTTCCGAACATCCCATCAATTTTATTTGTATTTATATAATTATAAATTTCTCTCCACATTAATTTTAATACATTTCTGTTTCTAAATTTCTGAGAAATGCAAGACCTGCTTAATTCAAGCATGTTAGTATATTCATAAGATTGAATTAGTTTATCTAGGCAAAATTCTTCAGAAGTATAAAAACCAATTTTTTTTTCAGCAACCTTTTGTTGAAGCAATCTGTATGTGCCAATAACTTTGTTTTTAGAAAATTTAGAATGTTTGTAATTTACTATAATATGATCACAATAACTGTCATATTTATCAGAGTCTTTTCTAAAATTACTAATATTAAGAATTTTTTTTTTATTTCTATCAGAAAAAAAAACTTGATAACGTAGTTTCTGAGCTTGTTTAATTTCGGAATTACTGTCAGCTAATTTAACAAAAATTTCAGGCTTAAAGAAGTTTTTTGTGTTTAAATAAACTTTTTTTGATTGTTTTTTATAATTTAATAATGCTTGTTTAATCACAAATTCGAATTAACTGATTCATATTAAAATTATATTAAAGAATTATTTCAGTTTCATTTCATGCATTCTCCAATTGATCCTAAGTATTGTCCTATAATATCCTAGAACAATACTATTGTAGTATTAGTCATTAAATTTAATTCTCGTTAAAGTTTGGTTTCTTTTTATATAATAAGGATGAATTTTAATAATTTATTCATATGAGTTTAAGAAATAGTTAATAAAATTTCTCTAAAGATCTAGAGGTATTTAACATTATTTATTTTTCCTTCTATTTAAAGTCTCCCTTGTAGTTATGTAAATATTGCAAGGGAGGTAATAATTTGTTGAGTTCAGTTTTTGTTTGTATTTTTAAATAACTTTAACTTATCTGAAAAAAATTTTTAACATATTTATATTATGACTTTTTCCCAACAAAGGATAAAAAAATGAAAAAAATAATAACTGCATTAATAGTTCTTTCAGCTTCAGGAACTTTTGCAAATGCAGAAAACTTAAAAATTGGAGAAATAAAATCTCTAATTCCAGAAGCTAGTACAGCAAATAATCAAATTCAATTAGTTGACGGTGGAAGTGGTGATTTAGACTTCCCTTTTATTGATAAAATAAAGGCAATAGCAACTGTTGGAGAAGTTAATAAGTTTAGAAATGATGAAGCGTTAACTGGATATCCAGATGGTAATGCTGCATGGTTACATGACAATAATACTATAAGAGTTGTTTACCAAAGTGAGTCTTATGCAACTATGAGTAGTGAAACTTATCCATGGGAAATGAATTCTGGTGCAACTTTTACTGGCTCCCATATTCATACAATTGATTATGATCGAACAAAATTTGCAAACTTCTTAAATAATAACAATACTGCCAGTGGAATGGTAATTAATTCAGGAAAATTGTTTGATACAATTTATAATCAATTTGGTGAAGTTGTAAAAGCCAAAGCTGATGGTGGGCTTTGGGGTAATCAAACTCTACCAAATAGACAGTTAATTAACTTTAATGACAAATATAAATTAACTAAAGCTGATTTTTTTTTCCAATCATTTTGTGGCGCTTGGTATGAACAAGCAAATAAATATGGTCAAGGAATTGGATTTAATGATGATATTTGGCTAACAGCAGAAGAATGGAACATTAAACGAATGTTTGAAAACACTAATTATACATCAGATGATACATTAGGTTTGGCTTCAATTGCTGTAGATATCAAAAATAGAACTGCATACACTGTGCCAGCATTAGGTCAATCTGGTTATGAAAAAATTATGCCAATAAATTCTAAACATAAAGATTTTGTTGTAATGGTTCTTGCTGGTTACAATCATGGTGTTGAGCCTGCTCCATTAAAAATTTATGTAGGTAAGAAAAATGTTGGTATTAATGGCAAAACGTTAGCTGATAATGCAACTGAAAGAGATAAATTTTTAAGCAGAAATGGTCTTCTTTATGGAAAAATATACGGAATGGCTTTAGCTAACGAGGACTTTGCAAAATTAGGGATAGATAAAATTGATTTATCAGCGAAAATGCTTGATGAGTATCTTAAAAATCCAGATTCTATAAATAATTTTGATGTAAGATTTTACCCAACAAGTTACCAGTGGAAAGGTTGGAATACAACACCAGCTGTAAAAGACACAGAAGTTTTTCTTTGGGGAAATCAATCAGAACAACCTAAAGGATATACTTTTTTAGTAGGCGACTCTAAAACAGAACATCCTGCAGTTGATCCTGACTTTAACAATCAAAGATATCTTCAAAATATGACTCAAGAAGGTGGATTAATTGGCATTGAATTGACAAACTTTGTTAATGAAATTCAAAAAACATTCTGGGGAAGTGCAGATCTACCTAAATATGTTTCAGCTAAAGTTACTAAAGTTGTCGGTGCGTATGATGGATCATTAAAACTAGTTACCGCTGACAAAGGTCTTAAACACAGTGGCGGTGATCACTCAACATGGGAAAATGGTGAAGCTAAAATGGTTGCACCAGATGGATTATATTGGTCTAAAACATCTGATGGAGACGTTCTTATTGTAGATGAAGATTCTGGTAATAAGGAAGGTGAAAGAAAATATTCACTTGTAATTGACTCTAACAATATGAATTTAATGAACCCAAATGAAGGTTATTTTCTAGCAATGGCTGGAGGTAAAAATAATCCAAGAGCCAAAGCAGAAACTGCTGTTTACCCAGGATCATTTTCGAAAGCAACAAGTTCAGAGTTTTCAGGATCATGGAACATTACAGCCTTAGTGACTAAAGATGAAAATGGTAAATTCTATTCAATGGATGATCTAACTGGTGTTAATTATGAAAAAATTAATCAATCAGTATCTTTATCAGATAGTATATTTTTAGGTGTAGTTCAGCACAAAGGTGAAAGTGGTGGGTTTTTAAAGAAAGTTGGCGCGGATAATGGTGGTCAAATTTTCATTTTTAAAATGAATTTACCATCTGGAGCCATGGTTAAAAGATCTCCACCTGAAACCCTTAAATTAGTATCTAATTAATTGTTAGCTCTCTAGTAATAGTAGGAGCTTGGTAATATTATCAAGCTCCTAACTTATTTTAGAATATTTTCAATAATATAATTTGATTTAGCATCATTCATTCTTATATTTTTGAATGTATAAAAATATTTTTTTTTTTGTATTTTTTTTATTTTGGAAATGAATAAAAATTGAGTATGAAAAACAAAGAAATTAATATGATTTTTATTTAGTTTTTGGTTAATCTTATTATTTTTATGATGGCTATGTAATATTAAACCAAGTTTGAAATCTTTTGTGATGCCTCTAATCTTAACTAGATTGCTTTCTTTAAAAGAAATAAAATAAACATTCTTCTTATAACCATTACATATTTCAAGTAATCTATTTAAAGTATTTTTCCTAAGAAATGGCTTAATCTCAACTAACACTTTTGTATTTACAGTTAAAATTTTTAAAAGATCACATAGTTTAGTTATCTTGTATTTTTTTAAATTCTTATCAAGAATTGTTTTAGTTTTTTTTCTGATATTGAATAACCTTCTTAAGCTATAATCATGAAAGCAAATGGGTGTATTGTTTTGGGTAAAGTGAATATCAGTCTCAATATTAAACTTTTTTTTTATACACTCTTTAAATGAAGTAATATGATTTTCTCTGAAGTTTTTTGCAATTAATCCTCTGTGTATAAACATTATTTTAATCCCTTGGTTCTATGCAATATGATCCATCCAAAAAAGAGCAGTAAAAGAACTGAGGCAAAACCTATCCTTTGATTTTCAGTTATAAAAGTAATGGTCCCTACTAAAAATGGACCAAAAAAAGACGTTAGCTTTCCAGAAGTAGCAAATAACCCAAAGGCTTTATTCTGATCCTCAATTTTTGTTAATTTAGTTATCATGACCCTACTAGCAGATTGTATTGGTCCTATAAATAATCCCAAGAAAAATGAAAAAATAAAAAAATTAATTTTTGACTGTGTAAAAATGATTAAAATGGAGAAAAAAATAAGGCATATCAAGGAAAAGGAAATTGTTTTTTTTGAATTATATTTGTCATTGAAGTATCCACCAAAACTAGCACCTATTAAAGCAGCAACATTCATTAAAACAGACATCATTAAAAGTTCATTTATTGATAATTTAAATACACCAACAGCAAAAATTCCTCCCATGACAAAAATGGTATTTAAACCATCAGCATAAAGTAGCCTTGCAAACAAAAAACGAGTTGTATTAGTTAGACCGTTATTCCAAAGAATCTTTTTTAAACTATTTGATTTCTTTTTGTTTGGTTCAACTTTTTTATATTTAGTTTGATTTAATAATGGATAGGAAAAAATGAGGAACCAAAGAGCTACAAAAATGGCGGTTGATCTATAATTAATTTTTTGATCTAAATCGACTAAATAATTAGATTGAATTAATAAAATAATAGTTAAAATAAGTGTGACAATGCCACCTAAATACCCCAGCGCAAAAGCAAAACCAGACACCTTTCCCACATGTTGTTTGTCAGCTGAATGAACTAATAATGAATTATAGAAAATAGAACTTAGTTCATAAAAATAGTTTGCCAAACAAACTATGATTAAGGTAAATAAAATATATTCAGAAGATGGTTTTGCAAACCATAATGCTGCTGTAAAAAGTATACATAAATAGGTGCTTGATTTTAAGATAATTGAGTTTAAATTCTTCTTATCAGCTAAATTTCCTAAAAAGGGTCCGCTTAATGCAATGCATAGTCCTGATACTGAAATGGCCCAACCCCAATATGCCTGGCCATTAACCATATCTTGAACAATTGACTCCGCAAAATAATTTGAGAAAACAAAAGTTATAATAACTGTTGTAAAGGCAGAATTAGCAAAATCATAAAGAGAAAATTTATAAGATTTTATATTCATGCTAATTTAATACCTTATAAATCCAGAACCACGGTCCCTAAAATTTTTTTCATAGATATCACTATACAATAATTATCTCTCTATGTCCGAGAATGGTACGAGAATCTGAGAATTAATTGCTTAGATTTTTCAATAGAAATAATCCAATGATTTTAAAAGTTATAGGATTATAAGAGATTAAGACTATTAGAGACTATTAGAGACTCTGAAATTCCTCAATTCAAACTATTTTAAGTCCTTTGTGTCTACCAATTTCACCACGAGGGCATTAATGAATTTCATGAGTATTTATGCTAATATTTATAATTGAACAAGTGTAATAAGTAAATTTTTTTTATTTTATCTCCTTAGGTACCAGTTAGGTACCAGTTGTCCCACATTATCCTATAACTAATAATCAATTCCTAGCGTACACTTTCCACCTAGCATTTTCATTCCTTTGTCAATCTGATTTTGTCTATCTCTTACTGGATCATAAATAATAGTAGTATTAGTTCCAAAGGACGATTTTGTTGATATGTTTGATTATTAATTTTTGAATCAATTTTTGGTTTCTTGATTCTTTCTTGTTTAAAAGACTACATTAATCTAAATTAAACTTTTTTATATAATCTTTTTTGAAATTTAGATTTTGTTTCAATTTATCTAATACGCAATTACCTATTATTAAATAATCTAATTCAGTGCCCATAAAACAATTAAAAGCATCACTAGGAGTATTAACAATTGGTTCGCCTCTTACATTAAAAGAAGTATTAACAACTACAGGACATCCTGTATTTTCTTTAAATTTAGAGATTAAGTCATAATAACATTTATTAGTATCTTTTGTTACTGTTTGTATCCTTGCTGAATAATCTACATGAGTTACTGCAGGAATTTGTGATCTTTTGATATTTAACTTATCAATACCAAATAGTTTTTGTTGTTCTTCAGTCATCTCTATTTTTTTTTCAATCTTAACATCTGAAACTAAAAGCATGTAAGGACTATCAATATCAAGATTAAACCAATCAGATAAATCTTCTCTTAAAATAGACGGTGCAAATGGTCTAAAACTTTCTCTATATTTAACTTTTAAATTAAGATTTCTTTGCATTTTATCAGATCTAGGATCTCCTAATATAGATCTGCCTCCTAAAGCCCTTGGGCCAAATTCCATTCTCCCCTGAAACCATCCTACAGCTTTTTCGTTTGATAAGAATTCAGCAGTTTTTTCGATCATTTGATCGTATTTTAAAGTTTCAAAAGTGGCTCCTAAAGTTTTTAATTCTTTTTCAATTTCATCTTGACTAAATTCAGTTCCTAGATATGAGCCTTTCATATCATCTTTTGGGTTTACTGATCTTTTATTTCCTTGATCAATGTACCAAAGCGCAAGAGCTGCGCCTAAAGAGCCACCTGCATCACCAGCTGCGGGCTGAATCCAAATATTATCAAAGATTTTTTCTTTAAGAATTTTTCCGTTGGCAACACAATTCAAAGCTACACCACCAGCTAAACATAAATTCTTAATACCATATTCTTTTTGTATTGATTTTGCTAAATTAATCATAATTTCCTCGGTAACTTTTTGAATAGATGCTGCTATATCCATATGAAATTGAGTTATCTGTTCTTTCTGTGGATTGCGAGGTTTTTGACCAAATAGATTATCAAATTTTTTATTTGTCATTGTAAGTCCAGTTGCATAATTGAAATATTTTTGGTCGAGTCTAAAAGTTCCATCTTCTTTTAAATCAACTATTTGTTTTATTTTATCTTCATAAATAGGATTTCCATAGGGAGCTAATCCCATTAATTTATATTCACCACTATTTACTTTAAATCCTATGTAATAGGTAAATGCTGAATAAAGTAATCCAAGAGAATGGGGAAAATGAATTTCTTTTTTAATTTCCAAATCATTATTTTTTCCTACTGCAACTGTTGTTGTTGCCCATTCACCTACTCCATCTGCGGTCAATACTAACGCTTCTTCAAAAGGTGATGGAAAAAAAGCACTTGCAGCATGACTTAAATGATGGTCTGAAAAAAAGATATTTTCATCTGATTTATAATTACGATCATGCTGTTTAAGTTTATTGAATAAAAGATTTTTTTGAAAAAGTTTTTCTTTTATCCACACAGGCATTGCCTTTGCAAAGGAAATAAATCCCTCAGGAGCAAAAGCTACATACGTTTCTAGTAATCTTTCAAATTTTAAAAATGGTTTTTCAAAAAAAACTATTTGATCTACTTCACAAAGTTTCAAATTTGCATATTTTAAAACAAACTCAATTGCATTATAAGGATAATTTGGGTCATGTTTTTTTCTTGTAAATCTTTCCTCTTGTGCTGCTGCGATTATTTTTCCATCTTTTAAGATACATGCTGCACTATCATGATAGAATGCAGAAATACCTAAAATAGAACTCATTTTAAAAAATTGTATAAATAAATGGAGCTACAGCTGAACCTTGAGTTAGCACTATTAAAACTCCAAATAATGCTAGAACAATTATAATTGGTAGAAGCCAATATTTTTTTCTGACTTTTAAAAATTCCCAAAATTCTTTTACAAAACTCATATTAAAATTGATTTTTCATCTTACTCTTTGGACCATCTTTTTTAATCCAATAAGATTTACTCTTATTAAATTTTAAATTTAATATGTCTTTTCTCAATAATCTCATTACTAATCCTATAGGTGTTACTATTAAAAAAAATATTATACCCATTATTATTGGTGAAATTATTCGACCTAAAAAAATACCAAATTTAAACCATAGTTTATTTAAAGGAGCTAAAATTTTAGAGTTAAATAAAGCTATGACTAAAAAGATCAAAGAAACTATTCCAGACCATACTCTTATTTCTCCATAATAAGTTAAAGGGTATAAAGCAATAAGAAAAAATACTATGGAAAAAACTATCCCAAAACTTTTATTTGAATTTATTTTTACATCAGCCATTTAAATCCTTTATGTCTACCAATTTCACCACGAGGGCATTAATTAATTTTATAAGTATTTATACTAATATTTATAATAAAGTAAGAGTATTAGGTAAATTTTTTTAATTTTATCTTTCTGTACTCATATTATACTCTTGTTGTAGTACATTAATAATTAATTCTATTTTATAAAATCCAAAATAATTTTTTCAGCTATCAATTTATTACCTTCAAAATTAAAATGCATATCACCAGTTAAATAGTATTGTTTAATTAATCTTAAAGCATCTTGTTTAGATAGTTTGTTTTTATTTTCAAAAAAATCATCAAAATAGTTGTAAAATCTGTAGCATTTATTTTTACAAAAATTTTCCCAGATTTTGACAGCTTTGGAATTTTTTTTATCATATAACAAATTATTAACCCATGGATAAACTGCTACAGATAATTTAATATTATTTTGGTTCAAAAGTTCATATAGTTTATCCATAGATTTTATTGAACTTTTTATACCAAATTGGACATCGTAGTTTGCTAATTTTTGATCATATGACCAAACACTTCTATTATATCGATAATGATATCTATATTTCGGTTGAGGGAGATAAAAATATCTTATTTCAAATAATAACCTATAAGAATAGGGAAATTTATCTTTTAATATAGATTTAATATTTTTTTTAGGTTTTTGTTTTTGATTTACTTCTTCTTCAATAATTTTTTTTTCAGTAATTTCATTTAAATTTTTTATTTTATTATCTAGTAAAGTTTGATGAATTTTAAATCTTCTAAACTCATCTTCAATATCTGATATGTCAATAAAAACTATTAATTCTTTAATTTTAAAATTATCCTCTAAAAATTTCTTTGTTTTTAAATAATATAAAGTAGGTGAATAACTTTCAATTCCCATATTGCCAATTTTTAAATCTTTTAATTGATTTTGAACAATGCCGACAAATGTTTTATCATAGTCTAAACCTACACCAAATGTAAAACTATCTCCTATAAACATAACATCATAATTTTTTGTATTATTTTTATTCACCTCGTTTTTTTGCTCACAAACAATTCTCATTCCATATTTATTTGAACAAACCTTATATTCAAATATATTATAAGATGTTTTTACATTAAGATTTTTTTTAATTGTGTGATGATAGTCTATATTTTTTGTTCCAATTTCGTATTTATTTTGATTTACTTTTGGAAGAAAAAGCATTTTTTCAATTTTTTTACCAATTAAAAAATCTAGCAACAAAAAAAGAATTAATACATTAAAAAAAATGATTATTAAAAACTTAATTTTTTGTGCCATTAAGATTATGATTTGTATTTCCTGTTTTTAGTTTGTTGTTAGTTATACCAAAAATACTATAATTCAGGATCACGACCCATAAAAGATTTTTCATAAATATAAGCATATAATATAATCTCTCTAGGTACCAGTTGAGTACCAGTTTGAGCAAATTAATTGAACTTTAAGTTCCAATATTAATTGAAAGCTAAATTGAAGAATGGGATTTTATAGGATGTTTTAGACAGTCTTAGACTACCACGGACTGACTCTCTTGTGGATCCCTCGGCTTTTAAGTCCTTTGTGTCTACCAATTTCACCACGAGGGCATGAGTTATTTTCATGAGTGTTTATGCCAATATTTATAATTGAACAAGATGAATAAGTAAAATTTTTTTATTTTATCTCTCTGTTTCCTAGTTTGTTTAGTTACACTATAAAATACTATATATATGTGGAGTTATATTCTTTTTTCAAACTTACAATAAATATCAAAAACATCTTTTTTTATTAAAGCTGATTTAATCTTATTTATTACATCAATGTAACCATTATTTTCAAAAATGATTGAGCCATAATTATTTAACATGGTCCAATTAGAATAACCAATTTCATTCAATTTTTCGATCAATTTTAAATAATTTATTTTACTCAACTCATCAATGGGCATATATTCAAAAAAAATATCTGGTTTATTATTTTTTAATTCATTAATTGCCGAAAATAAAATATTATAATCAAATCCATCAACATCTACTTTTATTAACTTAATATTCTTTATTTTATTTTCCACTATTATGTCATCAAGTTTTTTACTTTTAATTCCTAAATCTGACTCAATTAGTGATTTTGTGCCAGTAGTAGTTTCTGATAAATTTCCTTTTAATTGGTCTCCGACAAGTGTTTTAATTAAAATGATCTTATTTTGTATATTTATATCAAGAGATTTTATGTTCTTTTGAAGATATTCAAAGAAAAGATCATCAGCTTCGATACAATAATAATAAGGCCTTGTATTAAAATTTAATAATCTAAAAACAGTATCTCCAATATTTGCACCGACATCTATTATAACTTCATTTTCTTTAATTTTGCTAACAACCGTTGGCAGAAATCTATCATATTTTGGATAAACAGACTCATACAATGACAGTAAATGCCCAGGAGGTAAAATAATTTTTTTATTATCAATAAAGATTATCTGATCAATTTTAAAAAAAATTCTTAATTGCCTTTTAAAATTATATTTTAAATAAAATAATGATTTACTAAATTTTTTAAAAAGGGTTTTAATCATAATTATTATTCAACAATTCAAATTATCTTATCTCAAAAAGTTATACCATAAACAAAATTCTATTAATTTAATTTTTGTTTCTTATTTTTTAAATTACATCAAGTATAAATTAAAAATCTTTTTGTAATTAACCAGTATTTTTTATTGCAGCCGATATCCCTGCTATGCTAGTCATTAATGCATCACTTAGATAATTATTATTTACTTTATTAATATTTTTTTTAGTTAATTTCATCATAACTGTAGCTTGTAATACGTTTAAAACTTCAGAATATACATTTCTTATAATTGCTGGACTCCTAAAAGCTTTTCTTTGTTTTAAAATTTCAGATGGAGTAATGCTTTGATTAAGTTTTTTTAAAGCTTCAAACTGAAATCTAAGTTTTTTACCTACCCTTTTTAGATTATTATCGGCAAGATAATCCTCATAGATTTTAGAAATTTCTGGATCTACTTTTGAAATAACCATATCAAGTAAGTCCATGGTAGAGTTAAAAAATGGCCAGTTTCTTTCCATATCAATTAAAGTTTTTTTAAATTTTTTAATTGAAGAGTACCTTAATGCTTCTGCTGTACCAAGCCAAGCAGGCAACATTAATCTTATTTGTGTCCACGCAAACACCCAAGGTATTGCTCTAAGACCTTTAATATTATCTATGTTTTTTCTTTTAGATGGACGAGATCCAATAGATAATTTTCCTAATGCTAAATGAGGCGTAACCGTTTTAAAGTATCTGATAAATTCAGTACTTGATGTTAAATTTTTTCTGTAAGAACTTTTAGATATATCTGACATGCTCTCTATCAAATTTCTCCATTTTTTTTTTGGTTGAGGTGGAGGAACCAAAGTTGCTAACATTACAGAACTTATGTAACTACATAAATTATATTTAGCTATAGGCTGGTATCCATATTTTTGTTGTATCACCTCACCCTGATCAGTAATTCTTATTTTTCCATTAACAGAACCAGGTGGCTGTGATCTGAGAGTAGCTTGTATTGGTCCACCTCCCCTTCCTGCTGAACCACCTCTTCCATGGAAAAAAGATAATTTTACTTTAAATTTTTTTGATAAAGCTAGAGTTTCTTCCTGGAGTTTATATTGATTCCAACTTGCACATAATTTACCTGCGTCTTTACTGGAGTCTGAATAACCAATCATAATTTCTTGTTCATGATTAATCATGTTTCTGTACCAATATAATTTATATAAAACAGACATGACCTTGTTCCCATTTATCAAATCATCTAAAGTTTCAAATAATGGTACTACTCTTAATTTATCTTTAATGTTTGCCTCTTTTTGCAAAAGAATAACTGAAAGAATATCAGAAGCTGAGGAGGTCATTGATATAATATAAGCTCCTAAGCATTCTTTTGGTTGACTTGCTAAAGCTTTAAAAGTTGACCATACTTCTAAATTTTCTCTATCTTTAAATTGAAAATTATTAATAAAATTTTTTCCTCTTATTTTTTTAGTCAAAAACTCTATTTTTTCTAACTCTGTCCATGAATAATAATCCTTCTTAAATTTCCTATTTATTATCTCTGCAATCAATTTTGTATGTCTTGACGATTCTTGTCTTATGTCCAATCTGGCTAAATTAATACCAAAACATTTTGCTCTTCTCATTAAGTCTAATAGTTCTCCACTTGCAATGTTTTCATTTTGTGACTGCTCTAAAGACTCTCTAACCACTCTCAATGGTTTTAAAATATCTTCCTTTGATGAAATAAGTTCTTTTTGATTTAAAGGTCTTTTTTGAACTAAATGTCGTTCTATCATTCTATGAGTTCTTCTAATTTTATCCCTTAGGGGTCTTAGATAAACTCTATAAGGTTCATATGAGTGACCTGTATAATTTGATATTTTTTTAGAACATTTTTGCATCGAAAAAGATCTTATTAATTTTGTTAAAGATTTTTCATAAAGTTTTGCAGCTTCCCATCTCGATAAAAGTAAAACCTCTTCAGTAACTTTAGATGTAACAAAAGGATTTCCATCCCTATCACCACCCATCCATGAACCAAATTCAATTGGGTTAAAATTTTTTGGTAAATTTTTTTTCATATTTTTAACAAATATTTCATTAAGTCTTCTGTAAACTTTTGGAATTGTATCCCATAAACTGTCTTCTATTATTGCCAATCCCCATCTTGCTTCATCAAACGGAGATGGCTTGTGTCTCTTTAGTTCATCTGTATTCCAGATAATAGTTAATTCGTTAAACATTTCTTTGTCTAATATTTTTATTTTAGAAGGATAGTTTTTAAGCAAATTTCTTTGCTCCAATATTTCAGTCAATGTATGATATTTTTGAATTAAGGTTCTTCTTTTAACCTCTGTTGGATGAGCAGTTAAAACGATACCAATATTAAGTCTTTTTGCTAAATCAAAAATTTGTTTATTAGAAATATTTTTATTTTTAAAAAAACTTTCAAATATTTCTTCTATAAATATATTTTGATTTTTTTTACTTTTTGAAGAATTTTCATATTGATCCAAGGTTCTAGAGGCATCTACTGACTCAGCCAAATTATACAAATTCATAAAATGATTATATGCTCTAGTTAATTTGAATAGATCTTTAGGATTTTGTTTTTTAATTTTTTTAGATAAATTTGTAAAAGGATTTTTTTTGCCTTTATTAGCAATATTAGCTTTTGATAAAATCCTTGTTTTTTCAACTAATTTAAAAAATTTATTTCCTTCTTGTTCTTTTATTACCTTTCCTAAAATATTTCCTAAATACCTAACATCGTTTCTTAAACTTTTGGTAGGAATTCTCTCATAGTAAAGATCTCTTTTTATCATTAATAAGTTATACTCTTAAAATAATTATTTTTCCCAATCAAATCTTGGAAAAGAATTAAATATTTTTAAAATGCCATCAGACCATTCACCTGAAACTTTTGAAAATTCTTTATCATTTAAATTCAAGCACTTTTGAGACGTAATTTTTAATTCGTCTTTTTTATAAACTACAAAGTCTATTGGTGGACCAACTGTTAAGTCACTTTTTAATGTTGAGTCCATTGATATTAATGCACATCTAGAGGCGTCACCAATAGACACATCTGGTGTTACAACTCTATCTAATATAGGTTTACCATATTTAACTTCTCCTATTACTAAATATGGTTTGCTATCTGCAGGTTTAATATAATTGCCTTGAGGATAAACTAAAAACAATTCCATTTCTTGTCCTTTAATTTGCCCACCTACAATAAAAGTTGATCCAAGTAATACAGTGTCGGTATTTATGCCTTTAGGAGATGAATGTTTAATATTTAAACTTCCGACATATTTTGCTATCTGATCAAAATCTTCACATGTATTTAAATTTTTGATGCCAGTTGTATTCTCCAGATCTTTCTCAATAGATTTATAAACTGCTTGAGAAGTACCAAGATTGCCTGAGGTTACGATTAAAATAGTTCTATCTCCGACATCATATGTAAACATTTTTGAGTAAATATTTACATTATCAAAGCCAGCATTAGTTCTTGAGTCTGAGGCTATTATTATGCCCTCTTTAGTTTTAATTCCTATACAATATGTCATACATTTATGTATTATTTAATTAAATATGCTATTTATAATCGATTTATATCATATCTGATATATCTAAAATGCATTTGCATAATACGTTTAACTAATAAAAGCTGCCATAATGGTAACTAAGTTGTGGAAAAACTATAATGCTAAATTTGCATACGATGGATATTTTACTGAGGATAATAAGCTACGAAAACATGCTATGATAATTTCCAATATTCTTGAGAGATATGGAAAAAAAAAATTACAAGAAATTGAAAAAAACTGTCAAAGCACTATAAGCGCGAGAGGTATTAACTTTAGGGTTTACGCAGCAAATAACAGAGCAGAAGAGAAAAAATGGCCCTTAGATATAATACCAAGAATAATTCCAAGAACTCAGTGGAACAAAGTTTCAAAGGGACTACAACAAAGAGTTAAGGCTCTAAATTTATTTATTGATGACGTTTATAACCAAAAGAAAATATTCAAAGATAATGTTGTTCCAAAAGAAATAATATTCAAATCACCATATTATGTTAAAGAGTGTGAAGGATTTTCTCCAAAATATAAAGCTTGGTCTAACATTTCAGGTGTTGACTTAATTAGGAACAAAGCTGGAGATTATTTAGTTTTAGAGGACAATTTAAGAGTCCCTTCTGGGGTTTCTTATATGCTTGAGAATAGGATGGTTATGAGAGACGTTTTTCCTGAACTTTTTACTAGATATAAAGTTGCATCAATTAATCATTATACAAATAAACTTTTCAACTGTATGATTGAATGCATTCCCAAAAAAACCAAAGATCCTCATATGGTGGTACTAACTCCAGGAATTTATAATTCTGCATACTTTGAACATTCTTATCTAGCTGAGCAAATGGGTATTGCTTTAGTAGAAGGTAAAGATCTTTTTGTTGAAAATGACATCGCATACATGAAAACTGTTAAAGGACCTTTGAAAGTTGATTGTATATATAGACGTTTAGATGATAGTTTTTTGGATCCAAAAGCATTTAATAAAGAATCTGTGATTGGTGTACCTGGTTTGTTTAAATGTTGGAGAAAAGGTAATGTCGGAATTCTAAACGCAATAGGAACAGGTATAGCAGATGACAAGGTAGTTTATTCTTACGTAAATAAAATGATAGTATACTATTTAGGTGAACAACCAATTTTAAACCAAGTAGAAACTTACTTGTGCCATGAAAAGATTCAAAGAGATTACGTAATAGATAATATCTCAAAACTGGTAGTTAAACCTGCAAATGCTTCGGGTGGCTATGGAATTATGATTGGGCCAAAAGCTCCTCTTAAAGAAAGAGAGGAAGTAATTAATAAAATAAAAAAAAATCCAAGAGAATTTATTGCACAGCCACTAGAAATTTTATCAACAGCACCAACGATTACTGAAAACGATATTGAGCCAAGGCATCTAGATTTAAGACCTTTTGTTCTAAGTGGAAAAACCTCCTATGTTACAACTGGCGGATTAACCAGAGTTGCATTAAGAAAAGGTAGTACAATTGTTAACAGCTCTCAAGGTGGTGGTTCTAAGGACACGTTAATTGTTGATATGTAACAAACTTATTTATAAAACTGTGAATAATTTGAGTTATGACTCCAAAAATAATTATATTCACAGATTTAGATGCAACTTTACTTGATAGAGATACTTTTAAATTTGATAAAATATTAAGTTATTTAAAAGAACTGATTTTAAAAGATATTTGTATTATTCCTAATTCAAGTAAAACACGCCAAGAAATTGAGGTATTTAATAAAGAATTGGATGAAAATTTATCTTTTGTGGTTGAAAATGGTGCAGCTATTTATAATCTAAACTTAATTAATTCAAGTTTCCCAGAAAAAATTAGTTTAAGTAGAGAGCATGATGAAATATTAAAAGTATTTGATGGTAAAATTTCTAGTAAGTTTAAGTCAAAATGTAAATTTATTAAGAACTTAGATATTAAAAAACAAATGGCGGTTCTGGGACTTCCTAAAGAAAAGATTAAAGCTTCACTAAATAGAGAGTACTCAATCCCATTATTATTTGAGGGTTCAAAATCTGATAAAATAGATCTCTTCAAGTCTGTAAATGATATTGGATTATCACTACAAGAAGGGGGTAGAGTGATAAATCTTTCTGATAAAGTCAGTAAATCTCAAGCAATGAAAAATGTTGTAAAAGTATTTAAAAAAATAACTAAAGAAAAATTATTTACAATCGGCATTGGTGATAATTATAATGATCTAGATATGCTCAAAAATAGCGATATACCTTGTTTAGTCTTTAATGATAAATTTACATTAGAAAAAATAAATATAAATAACTGTTTAGTGTCAAAAAAACCTGCTCCAGAAGGTTGGGAAGAAGTTGTCAAATTGGCTCTGGAAAAAATAAAATAATGTTACTAGAATAAGTTATGGGTGATTTTTCTCAAAACGGAATAGTTTCTACACTGCATGATTTTGGTACAAAATCTACTGCAGATATTGAAAAAGATTTATTAAATTTTTCTAAAGAAAGAAAAATGGAATTAATCCTCCCTTGTTTATACTCTGAATTAGAAGGCTCTGCATTGCCTAATATCGTAGATCAAATAAGTAAAACAAAATATTTAAATCACGTAATTATAGGATTAGACAAGGCATCAGAGAGTCAAGCAAAGAAAGCTTGGAAATTTTTTAAAAAAATAAATGTTTCTTTCACAATTTTATGGAACGATGGTCCTAAACTTAAAAAACTTGATACAGAATTAAAAGAAAAAAACCTAGCACCAAACGAAATGGGTAAAGGTAGAAATGTTTGGTATTGTATTGGTATGTGTATTGCGCGAGATACTGCTAGATCCGTAGCATTGCATGATTGTGATATAAAAACATATGATAGAAGAATGCTAGCTAAATTATTCTATCCAGTTGTTAATCCCTTATTTAACTTTGAGTTTTGTAAGGGGTACTATCCAAGAATTGCAAATAACAAAATGAACGGAAGAGTAGCGAGACTTCTTGTGGGTCCATTATTGACTGCATTAGAGAAAACTATTGGCAAAGGTGATTATATAAATTTTATGAAATCTTTTAAATATCCTTTAGCAGGTGAATTTTCATTTAGAAGAAATGTATTACCAGAATTAAGGATTTCATCGGACTGGGGTATAGAAGTTGGAATTTTATCTGAAATGCAAAGAAGCTTTTCACCAAATAATATTTGCCAAGTTGATTTAGCAGACACTTACGATCATAAACATCAGGATCTTTCTATCGATGATGAAACAAAAGGATTATCAAAAATGTCTATTGATATAATTAAGACATTTATTAAAAAATTAGCTACTCAAGGAAATTCATTTAGTAGGGAAAAATTCAGATCTTTAAAAGCAACATACTATAGATCTGCATTAGACTTAATTGATATTTACAGAAGTGATGCTGAAATGAATGGATTGAAGTTTGACTCTCACAAAGAAGAGGAGGCTGTTGAATTATTTGCTGTTAATATAATGAAGGCAGGAGAAGCTTTTTATATTAACCCAATGGATACACCGTTTATTCCAACTTGGAGTAGAGTTAAAAGCGCAATACCAGATTTTCTTGTAAGATTAAATAAAGCTGTTTCTGAAGATAATAAAAAATTTATTTGATGTTATCTGGCACAGTAAAAAATCAAATAAATTCTAAGCTTAAAAATATTTATGGTAAAAATTTTAAAAATAATGATTTAAAATTATTTTCTGATGAAATTTTTGAATTAATTAAAATTTCAAACAAAAAAATATCAAAATCTAAAAGAAAAAATCTAAAGGTATCTGAAGATACTACGGTAGTTATTTGCTACGGTGACAGTGTTTTTGATAATGGTAAATTAAATTCCATTAGATCATTCAAAAATTTTTATAAAAAATATTTATCAAAGTTTTTTAATACTATTCACTTTTTGCCATTTTACCCTTCAAGTAGTGATAGTGGTTTTGCAGTCAAAGATCACTACAAAATAGATAGTAAGCTAGGATCTTGGACAGATATAAACAATTTTTCAAAGAAAAATAATATAATGGCAGATATTGTCATTAATCATGCGTCATCTAAAGGTTTATGGTTTAAAAATTTTTTGAGAAACAAATCTCCAGGCAAGGATTACTTCATAAAAGTTAACAAAAAATTTGATATCTCAAAGGTTGTAAGACCTCGTGAAAATAGTTTACTAAAAAAGATTAATGTTTTTAAAAAGCCTGATTTTATATGGAGAACTTTTAGCCCTGACCAAATAGATTTAAATTTTAAAAACCCAAAAGTGTTGATGCGCTTTGTTAAAATTATGATCAACTTAGCTTGTCATGGAGTTACAATTTTTAGATTAGATGCAATTGCCTATTTGTGGAAAGAAAGTGGTACTAAATGTATAAATCTTAAACAAACACATGAAATAGTTAAATTACTAAGAATAATATGCAGCTCTTTACAAAATTCACCTTATTTACTTACTGAAACTAATTTACCCGAAAAAGAAAACTTAAGTTATTTTGGAAAAAAAAATGACCAAGCAAACTGGATATACAACTTTACGCTACCCCCTCTTCTAATTCATGCTTTTCTTTTTGAGGATAGTTCGAAATTAAATCAGTGGATGAATAAATTACCATCAACAAAATTAAAAAATAATTATTTTAATTTTATTGCTTCACACGATGGTATAGGAATGAGACCTGCTGAAGGTTATTTAAGTAAAAATTCTCTTGATACTTTATTTAAAAGATTAAAGAAAAATGGAGCTCAGCTTTCATTTAGAAAAATAAATAAAACACAAAAAAAAGTTTATGAAGTAAATATAACTCTCTTTAATGCTTTCAAAAATACTGATTATGATAAAAAAGGATTATATTCGTTAGAAAGATATATTTCTGCCCATGCAATAATGTTTTCTATTGAAGGAGTTCCAGCTGTTTACTTTAATTCAATATTTGGCAAATCTAATGATGAATACAAATATGTGATATCAAATAATAAAAGAGACCTTAACAGATATAAATGGAACAAGTTAAAATTAGATAGATTTTTAAAACATAAAAAATCTAAACAAAGAATTTATTATGATCATATTACTAATTTATTAAAGATTAGAAAAAAGCAAAAAGCCTTCCATCCAAATGCAGCTATGCGTTGTTTATCTTTTGGTAATAAAATATTTGCTTTTAAAAGAATTAGTTTAGATAAAAAACAAATCATAATTTGTATTACGAATATGTCTTCGAAATCACGAAGTGTTTTATTGGGTAATAATGAAAAGGTTTATAATAATTTTTTAAGCGAAGAGATTAGCATTATTAGTGGAAGATTAATCTTAAAACCATTTGAAACAGTTTGGCTATCTAATTAAAAAACAAAAATAAAAGCCCAGTATGAGGATAGTCCTGATACGATTGTTAATATAACATTTCTCGTAAAAAAACCAATTACCAAAGCACTTACAGCTCCAAGTATTTTTGGATCGCCAATTGTAACAAAATTTCCAAAATCATCTAATAAAACTCCAGGAAATATTATTGAGGGAAATACTACAGATGGTACATAACTTAAAATCTTTCTTAAGTTATCGCTTATCATTTCTTTTCTAATTAATGTAACCATGCTCATTCTTGTAAAATAAGTTAAAATTCCAGCAATAAAAATTGAAGTCCAGATCATTTTTTTAATTTATTAATTACCATTGCTGCAAAAAGCCCAATCAACGGTGAAATTATTATGTAAGTTTTGAAAGGAGCATTATAAAAAAATGTAGCTGCTAAACCTGAAATTAGCATAACCAAAATATGATCAAATTTTCTCAACTCATTTACTATTATTGCAATGAATGTTAGAGGAATTGCAAATTTTAATCCAAGTTCCTCAGGTACAATAGATCCTAAGTATATTCCTATTATTGTTGATACCTGCCAAATAAACCAAAGGATTATTCCAGAACCAATCAAGTGATAATGATTAAATTCCCCTGTTGGATTTTTTTTAAAATATTGATTTGAAACAGCAAAACCTTGATCAACTATAAAATAAGAAATAAAAAGTTTTTTAGCTAATGATAATTTTTGTAAGTATTCTGATAATACTGCACCATATAAGAAATGCCTTGAATTGATTACTCCAACAGAGGTAATTGCAATTAATGAGGATGCGCCACCAGATAAAAGTTGTAGAAAAACTATTTGTGAGGCACCACCAAAAATTATTAAAGAAGTCGCATATGTAAATAAAGGACTAAAGCCCAACTCAATTCCAATTGCACCAAATATTATTCCAAAAGGAAAAACTGATAATAAATGTGGTGCAACATCCTTTATCCCAATTTTGAAAATTTCATATTTTGAAGGCATTTAAAATTTTCTAAGAGCTTTTTCCAAATATTTAATATCTAATTTACAGTCTTTGTATCCTTGTTTAATTACATCAAGATACCTTTTACTTGGGTAAATGAATAAACTCTTTTTAACCATGCTGTATGCCATAATTTTTTGACTATCATTATCAAAATATATTTTTTTATATAAGATTGGAAAATCCTCATAAATATCAAGTTTTTTTTCATCTGATTTAGATATTTCATAAAGACCACCTTGTATTAAATAATTTTTTTTAATCTCTATATCTGCAACTCCATATTTACTTCTAAATGTAAGTCTAAAATCTTTAATTTCGAATTTCTTTATATATTTAGAGTCCTTACATCTTTTTTTCATTTGAAAATGATTTAAGTTACTGCCGTAAGCAAAATATAACATTTTGATTTAAACTATTTGAATTTCTTTATCTTTAACGAATTTTATTATTTCTGATTTACAAAATTCAATTTTTTTTTTATCTGTTGATCTAAGTACTATTGCTACTCCAAGTTTGCCTGCTTTAAAAAAAGGATAGCTGCCAATTTCAACATCAGTATTTTTATTTTGTACATCAGTTAAAGATTTTGCGATTTCACTTTCAACAGTCCGCAAGTTTATTGTTTCGCTTAATATAGGTTCGCCACCTGCAATTTTATTTGTTAAACTGCCAAGCATTGACTGCATTATTGATGGTACCCCTGGTAAACAAAAAACGTTTTCTACATAAAAACCTGGTGATCCGCTTGAGGGGTTATATATCAAACTAGCCGTAACAGGCATTTTTGCCATTTTCTGACGACCATCATTAAATTCACCAGGTTTATAATAACTTTCTAAAATTGAATATGCTTCTTTATGAAAACCGTACTCTATATCAAAAGCTTTTGAAATTGATTCTGCTGTTATGTCATCATGTGTTGGACCAATTCCACCAGTAGTAAATACGTAATCATAAGTTTCACGATATTGATTAACAGTATTTATAATTGTTTGTTCATCATCTGGTATAATTTTTACTTCTTTAACTTTAACCCCTAAAGAATTTAGCCATGTGGCGAGCGAACTTGTATTGATATCTTTGGTCCTACCAGATAGTACTTCATTACCAATAATTATAATTCCAGCAATTATTTCTTTCTTATTTGACATATACAAATATAAATTAAATATAATGAAATTTACCAATACTTTAATTAAAGGCAAATTAATCAAGCGATATAAAAGATTTTTTACAGATATAAAAGTAAATAATTCAATAGTTACAGCTCATTGTCCTAACACAGGTTCCATGAAAGGTCTTTTAGATAAAAATAATACAGTATTTTTGTCTAAAAATGATGATCCAAAAAGAAAATTAAAATTTACTTTAGAAATAATAAAAGCTCACAACAAACTAGTTGGTGTTAATACCCATAGAGCAAATAAAATTGTTGCCGATGGTTTGAATAAAAGGCTGATTAAGGAATTTAAATCTGTCAAAAATATTAAATCTGAATTTAAATTTTCAAGTGATACTAGGTTCGATTTTTTATGCGACAAAAATATAATTGAAGTAAAAAATGTCACTCTTTTAAGAGATCAAAAAGTAGCTGAATTTCCTGATGCTGTAACTGAGAGAGGAACTAAACATCTAAAAAAGTTAATTGAAGGTTTAAAACAAGGCTATAAACCGTTTGTCTTATTTTTAACTCAAATACAAGGTATTAATAACTTTAAAATAGCTAAAGATATAGATTTAAATTATTACAAAAATTATTTAATAGCTAAAAAGAGTGGTGTTAAGTTTTTAGCCTATAGATGTTTATTGAGCAGTAAAGAAATAAAAATTGAAAAAAAAATAAATATTATTGATGAATAATTATTCTGAAAAATTTGAAAAATTGAGAAAAGCTGGTTCACTTGCATCTAGCACCCTAGATATGATTACAGATTATATTAAACCTGGTTTAAGTACTAATAAAATAGATGAGTTGTGTTATGAATTTATTAAAGATAATGGTGGACACTCTGCCCCACTTTATTATCGTGGTTTTAATAAATCTATATGCACATCATTAAATCATGTTGTCTGTCATGGGATACCAAGTGAGAGAGTTTTAGAAGATGGTGATATATTAAATATCGATGTGACCGCAATACTTCACAATCATTATGGTGATACTAGTAGAATGTTTACAGTAGGAAAAGCTTCAGTCAAATCTATGAATTTAATTAATACTACTTATGAAGCTTTAATGAAATCAATTGAAATTTTAAAACCTGGGAAAAAATTAGGTGACATTGGTCATGAAATACAAACACATGTGGAAAAAGCAGGTTTTAGTGTTGTAAGAGATTTTTGTGGACATGGTATAGGCGATGTATTTCACCAAAGTCCAAATGTATTACATTATGGAAAAAAGAATACAGGACCTGAATTACAACCTGGGATGACATTTACTATAGAGCCAATGATTAATGCTGGTAAATATGAGGTTAAAATTTTAAATGATGGATGGACAGCCGTAACTAAAGATAAAGCTTTATCTGCGCAATTCGAACATACAGTTGGTATCACTGATAATGGATATGAAATTTTTACAGAATCTGTTAAAAACTTAAAGAGGCCTCCTTATAATTAATGATATCTAGATACTCCAGAAAAGAACTCACAAGTATTTGGTCTGAAGAGAATAAGTATAAAATTTGGCTTGATGTAGAAATAGCTGCTGCTCAAGCAATGGAAAAACTTGGTCAAATACCTAAAGGTGTTGCTTCAGTTGTTAGAAAAAAAGCAAGAATTAATGTTGAAAGAATTCATAAAATTGAAAGTCAGGTTAAACACGATGTAATTGCATTTTTAACCTCTGTGACTGAAAAAGCAGGTATAAAAGCAAGATATCTTCACCAAGGTATGACTTCATCTGATGTTCTAGACACTAGTTTTAATATACAATTAGTTCAGTCTGGTAAAATAATTCTTAAAGACTTAGATCAAATTTTAAAGGTTTTAAAAAAACAAGCTAAGAAATACAAATTTACACCTTGTATGGGAAGAAGTCATGGTATTCATGCAGAGCCGATTACATTTGGTTTAAAGTTAGCATCTTATTATGCAGAATTTAAAAGAAATAAAAAAAGATTAGAATTAGCAATAGAAGATGTATCCACATGTGCGATATCAGGTGCTGTTGGTACTTTTGCAAATATTAATCCAAATGTTGAAAAATATGTTGCAAAAAAGTTAGGTTTACAAATTGAACTAATTTCAACTCAAGTAATTCCACGAGACAGACATGCATTTTATTTTTCAGTTCTAGGGATAATAGCAGGATCTATTGAGAGAGTTGCAACTGAAATAAGACATTTACAGAGAACTGAAGTTTATGAGTTACAGGAATTTTTTTCAAAAAAACAAAAAGGCTCATCTGCTATGCCTCACAAAAAAAATCCAATTCTAAGTGAAAATTTAACAGGCTTAGCAAGAATGGTTAGGAGCTCTGTTGTGCCTGCACTAGAAAATATAGCCTTGTGGCATGAAAGAGATATTTCACACTCAAGCGTGGAGAGAAATATAGGGCCTGATGCAAATATAACTTTAGATTTTGCATTGGTAAGACTTACAAACTTATTGGATAACATGATTGTTTATCCAAAAAAGATGTTGCAAAATTTAAATATCACAAAAGGCTTAATCTTTTCTCAAGAACTTATGTTAGAGCTTACCAAGAATGGTTTATCAAGAGAAAAGTCATACAGAATGGTGCAAAATTATGCAAAAAAATGCTTTGCTGAAAATTTAGATCTGTTTAATGTTATACAGTCTGACAAATATATAATGAGTAAAATTCCATCTAAAAAACTTAAAACTATTTTCAGTTATTCTAAACATTTTAAAAATGTAAATTTAATTTTTAGAAGAGTGTTTAAATAATGAAAAAAGGTAAAAAACTTTACGAAGGTAAAGCCAAAATAATTTATGCAACATCTGACAAAAATTATGTAATTCAATATTTTAAAGATGATGCTACTGCTTTCAATAATCAGAAAAGATCTGTGATAGAAGGCAAAGGTGTATTAAACAATAGAATATCTGAACATATATTAAAGAATTTATCTCAAATCGGTATTAAAAATCATTTAGTGAAAAGATTAAATATGAGAGAACAATTAATAAAATTTGTAGATATTATACCAATTGAATTTATCGTAAGAAATATTGCAACAGGCTCTCTTACTAAAAGACTTGGCATAGTTGAAGGAACAGTCTTAAATGACCCGTTGATTGAATATTGCTTAAAAAATGATGATTTAGGAGATCCTTTAATTTCAAGAGAACATATTTATGCGTTTAATTGGGCAAAAAAGAACGAAATAGAAAAAATTAATAAGCAACTTCTAAGAATTAATGATTTTTTAATCGGTTTATTTAGAGGCGTCGGTATCAAACTTGTAGATTTCAAAGTTGAATTTGGAAAAGTGAGAAACTCAACTAGAAACGAAATTATTCTAGCGGATGAGATAAGTCCTGACACATGTAGATTGTGGGATGCTAAGAGTGAAAAAAAATTAGATAAAGATAGATTCAGAAAAGATCTTGGAAATTTAATTCAAGCTTACAAAGAAGTCGCATCGAGACTTGGGATTTTATATGAAGAATCTAATATAAGAGAAGTAGATTTCAAAAAACCAAAAACTATAAAATTAAAAAAAAATAAATGAAAATCAAAGTAATCGTTACACCTAAAAACGGTGTTCTAGATCCACAAGGCAAAGCTATACAACAAACATTATATAGTATGAATTTCATAGATGTAAGTGAAGTTAGACAAGGAAAATACTTTGAAATTGAAACAAATTTAAAAGATGAGAAAGATGCAAAAAAAAATGTTGAAGATATGTGTAAAAAACTCTTGGCAAACCTTGTGATTGAGGATTACAAAATCTTATAAAATGAAGTCATCTGTTATTATATTTCCAGGATCCAACTGTGATAGAGATATGGATGTAGCTCTAAAAAAATTTGGATTTAAAAATAAAATGGTATGGCACAATGATAATGTAATACCGAAATCAGATTTAGTTGTGTTACCAGGTGGTTTTTCATATGGAGATTATTTGAGATGCGGAAGTATTGCCGCAAAGTCAAACATAATAAATTCAGTTATAGAATTTGCTAATAAAGGTGGTCTGGTCATTGGTATCTGTAATGGTTTCCAAATTTTAATAGAAACTGGTCTTGTTACTGGGGCTTTATTGAGAAATAAATATTTAAAATTTATTTGCAAAAATATTTTTGTAAAAGCAAATAAAACTCAAAATAAATATTTTAATAAAATTAAAAAAGATATCCTTGAACTACATATAGCTCATAATGATGGTAATTATTTCTGTTCGAAGGATGATTTAAAATCAATGCAGGATAATGATCAAATTGCTGTCAGATATTGTGATAGTAATGGAGAAATATCAGAAAAGTCTAATCCAAATGGATCAATTCAAAATATAGCAGGTGTCTTTAATAAAAAGAAAAATATTTTGGGTATGATGCCTCATCCAGAGCGTGTTATTGATAATTGTTTATCAAGTAACGATGGATCACATTTTTTTAAAAATCTTTTAACTAATATGAAATGATTGAAGTAAACGAAAAAATTGCAGTAGATCATGGTCTTAAAAAAGAAGAGTACAAAAAGATATGTGAGCTCTTAAAAAGAAATCCAAATCTTACAGAGTTAGGAATTTTCTCTGCAATGTGGAATGAACATTGTTCATATAAATCTTCAAAAAAACATCTTAAGAAACTTAACACAAAAGGTAAAAAAGTTATTCAGGGTCCTGGTGAAAATGCAGGTGTTATCGATATTGGTGACGATGATGCAATAGTATTTAAAATTGAAAGTCATAATCACCCCTCATTTATTGAACCTTATCAAGGAGCTGCAACAGGTGTTGGAGGAATTCTTAGAGATGTTTTTACAATGGGAGCACGTCCAATAGCTAATTTAAATTCTATTCATTTTGGCTCTCCGTCAAATAAAAAAACAAAAAGTCTTTTAAGAGGAGTGGTTCAGGGAATTGGTGGATATGGTAATTGCATAGGTGTGCCAACTATTGCTGGCCAAACGTGTTTTGATGAGTCTTATAATGGCAATATTCTTGTTAACGCAATGACACTAGGTCTAGTTAAAAAAGATAAAATTTTTTACTCCAAGGCCGCTGGACTAAACAAGCCAGTTATTTACGTTGGTTCAAAAACTGGAAGAGATGGAATTCACGGTGCAAGTATGGCTTCAGCAAAATTTGACGATAAAATTGAGGAAAAAAAACCTACAGTCCAAGTAGGTGATCCATTTACGGAAAAATTATTATTAGAAGCATGCCTTGAGTTAATGCGAGACGACTCAATTATTGCAATCCAAGATATGGGTGCAGCTGGCCTTACTTCCTCAAGTGTAGAAATGGCCTCTAAAGGAAAACTTGGTATTGAATTACATTTAGATAAGGTTCCATGTCGAGAGGAAAACATGTCTCCATATGAAATCATGTTATCAGAAAGCCAAGAAAGAATGTTGATAGTGCTTGAAAATGGTAAAGAAAAGAAAGCTAAAGAAATTTTTGATAAATGGAATTTAGATTTTTCTGTAATTGGAAAAACAACAAATTCAAAAAACATTGAGCTGTATTTTGATAAAAATAAAGTTGCAAATATTCCAATTGATTTGCTCTCTGAAGAAGCTCCTGAATATGATAGAAAATGGAAGAAAAGTAAATTACCTCAAAAAATTAAGTTTACAAAAAAAGATTTTAAAAATTTAAAAATTACTGATGTACTTAAAAAAATATTAGCAAGTCCAAATGTTTGTTCAAAAGAATGGATCTGGGAACAATATGATCATACTGTGATGGGTGATACCATTCAAAAACCTGGTGGTGATGCTGGAGTAGTAAGAGTTCATGGAAGTGGAAAAGCTGTTGCTGCTACCGTAGACTCTTCAGCATCTTACTGTTACGCACACCCATTAAGTGGTGGTAAACAAATAGTATGCGAAACATGGAGAAATTTAATATGTGTAGGTGCTGATCCAATTGCAATAACTAATTGTTTGAATTTTGGAAATCCTGAAAAAGCTGAAAATATGGGTGAGTTTGTAGAATGTGTAGAGGGTTTAAATGAAGCTAGTAAATACTTAAACTTTCCAGTCGTTTCTGGGAATGTTTCTTTTTATAATGAGACTAAAGATAAGGGTATTAAGCCAACACCTACTATTGGCGGAGTAGGATTAATTAAGAATTATAAAGATATGATAACAATGAATTTAAAGGAAATTGGAAATATAATTCTTGTTGTTGGAAAAACTGAAGGTCATTTGGATCAAAGTATCTTTGCAAAAGAAATCTTAAATGAAAAAAAAGGACCACCTCCAGAAATAAATCTGTTTAATGAAAAAAATAATGGTGAAACAATTTTGAGATTAATAAAAGATAAGTTATTGAGATCAGTTCATGATGTATCTCTTGGTGGAATAATCACGGGAATTGCAAAGATGTGTATTAAAGGTAAGAAGGGTTTAAATTTTTATAAGTTTAAAGGGGTTATAGATAAATTTGAGTATTTCTTTTCTGAGGATCAGGGTAGATACATTATTGAAGTTGAAAAAGAACACCTCGAAAAAGTCAAAAAATTACTTGAAAATAATTCCAATCATTACGACTTAATTGGTGAAGTAATTGAGGATAATATATCAATAAATGATGAGCCAACTTTATCAGTAGACAAATTATCAGAATTTAATAAAGATTGGTTAATTAAATATATGATAAATTAATGGCAATGAATTTAAAAGAAATTGAGAGTATGATTAAAGAAGCACTTCCTGATGCTATAATTGATATTCAGGATTTAGCCGGTGATGGTAATCATTATTCTGCTACCATAACTTCATCGGCATTTAATGGTAAAAGCAAGATTGAGCAACATAAGATGATTTACAATTCTTTAAAAGGTAAAATGGGAAATGAATTGCATGCTCTTGCTTTAAAAACAAAGGAAAAAAATGGATCAACAAACTAAAGAATTAATTGAAAATAATATAAATACAAATGAAGTCTGCTTGTTCATGAAGGGAACACCAGATGCCCCCGAATGTGGTTTTTCAATGGCAGTTTCAAATATGTTAAAAATTTTAGAAGTAAATTTTAAAAGTGTTAATGTGCTTAGTAATCAAAGTATCAGAGAAGGTATAAAAAAGTTTAGCGAGTGGCCGACTGTTCCACAATTATACGTTAAGAAAGAATTTGTTGGAGGTTGCGATATTATTAAGGAAATGTTTGAAAATGGAGAGCTCAAGAAACTTTTTGAGGATAAACAAATTAAATATAAAAAATAATATTATCTTGAGTAGTATTCGATTACTAAGTTAGGTTCCATAACGACAGGATAAGGAACTTCTTCAAATTTTGGAGTTCTAACAAATTTAATTTTCCTATTTTTTTCATCAACTAAAAGATATTCAGGAGTTTCTCTTTCTTTATTTGCTAAAGCTATGTCGATAATTGCTAATTGTTTAGATTTGTCTCTAATTTCAATAGTATCTTCATCTTTTAATTGATAGCTTGATATATTAACTTTCTTGCCATTTACTCTTACATGGCCGTGGTTTATAAATTGTCTTGAAGAAAAAATTGTCGTTGAAAATTTTGCTCTATAAACGACTGAGTCTAATCTTCTTTCTAATAATCCAATTAAGTTTTCAGCAGTATCACCTTTCTTCATAATAGCTTTTCTATACATATTTCTAAATTGTCTCTCGTTTAAGTTTCCGTAATAAGATTTTAATTTTTGTTTTGCTTGAAGTTGGATACCATAATCTGATGGTTTTGAATTTTTAGTTTGGCCATGTTGTCCAGGAGGATAAGCTCTTTTGTTAAATGGACTTTTAGGTCTTCCCCAAAGGTTCACTTTTAATCTTCTATCAACTTTATGCTTAGATTTTAATCTTTTTGTCATATAATTATTGCGTTTTATAAAGATACATTAAATTTTGTCAATCAACGTTTTTTTCCTAAACTTGCAAATACACTCGATAAAATACGTGTTTCTTTATCGGATAATTCCATCTTGTAAAAAATATTTCTTAAATTTTCAAGCATAATGGGTTTCTTTTCTTTTTGTTTAAAAAAATTTATTTGATCAAGATGTTTTATACAAAGATTTGTCATTGATAAAATTTCTTTTTTAGACGCTGCTTTAAACTTTTTAGTTTTTTTTGGTTGAAATTTTTCTTTAGATAATAGATTTGAAATATATTGAGCTATAATTACAAGGCTATGAGATAAATTTAATGATTTAAAATTTTTATCAGTCAAAATATTTAGAGTATAATTTGTATAGGTTATTTCATTATTTGATAAACCGGATGCCTCTGAACCAAACAAAAATCCAACTTTCTTTTTAAAATTTATTTTTTTTAAATCTCTTAATTCTATATGTTTAATATTCTTGTTTCTAATTCTTGCAGATGTAGCTATCAATATATCAATCTGTCCAATTATATTTTCAAGGTTTTCATATACTTTACTTTTTTTAATAATATCCTTTGCCCCAACTGATGTAGCTATTATTTTATCATTAGGAAATAAAGGCTTAGGGTTTATTAATATAAGTTTATTGAAACCAAAATTTTTTATACCTCTTGCGCATGCTCCTATATTTTCTGAAAGCTGAGGCTTATGTAAAATAAACGTAACATTACCTTTAGTCATGAGTTATTTAATTCCGTGATTTCTATTGTAACTAGATGTTTTTGAAAAACTTATCCCATCTAAATATTTTTTATCAACATCCCAAATAGATACTTTTAAAGGATAGCATTTAGCAACATTAGAGGAATGTTCCGAACCACAATCTCCACCTGGGCATGCAGATAGAGCGCCTAATAAATTTGTTTCTGCAAAAAACTCCAAGTAATCTCCAGGTCTTACTGGACTTGATTTCATGAAATATTGATTCGTTTCATTAGTGAAACCAGTAAGCATAAAAACGTTTAATACATCATGAACTATCTTTTCAGCTTGATCTACTTTAATATTTTTTTCTTTTACCAAAGCCCTAGTTAAATTTGAGTGACAACAATAATGGTAATCTTTATCTGAAATTAACTTAGATGTATAAGGATCGCATCTTGTGCCTATAACATCATGAACTGAACCCCCGTCTTTATCATAACCGTACCAGTCTAAAGTATCCCATGTAATTGTAGCTATAGACCTAAGATATGGAAAACTACTAAACATTTTATCACCTACTGAGATATGGGTCCCATACAATGCTCTAGTTTTTCCAGAATAAAATTTTTCATCTAAATTTTCAGAATTAAATAGATTAAGATCGCCGACCTGTGGACCTTCAACACTCTCTATTCTAAAAAAATTACCTGTTTTAACATTAAAAGTTTTAGCATCTCTAGGTGGTACTATTACTTCATCTATTTGTTTTATGTGCTTTCTAGCTTCATGTAATATTTCAAGATTATTATTTATACTTTCGTTTGGGTAACAAACAACAGGTTTGGCTCCTACTCTACTCTTAATGTCCGTAGGTTTCTTAGAGAACTTCTTAATTTTCATTTATTTACTTGCGGGAGCTTTATCCTTAAATAATTTGAAATCAAGACTATCGATTAAAGCTTTAAAAGATGCATCAATTATATTTGGTGATACACCTATAGTGAACCAATTCTTACCTTGAGAGTCAGTGCTTTCAATTGATACTCTAGTAGTAGCTTCTGTACCTGTATTTAAAATTCTTACCTTATAATCAACTAGTTTCAGATCTTTTAAATATTTAGAATATTTTTCTAATTTTGTTACATTTTTTCTTATTGCATTATCAAGTGCATGAACAGGACCATTACCCTCGCCTTCACATATAATTTGTTCACCATCTACTTCTAATTTAGCTTTTGCTTTAGAAATAATTTGTTCTTGCTTATTTTTTGATACAGACACATCGTATTCTTTTATAGAAATATATCTTGGTATTTCGCCCATAACTCTACGAGCTAATAATTCAAAGGATGCATCGGCACCATCATAACTATAACCTATAAATTCTCTATCTTTTACTTCTTCAAGTAATTTTTTTATTTTAGGATCGTTTTCTTTAATTGCAATTCCTATAGTTTTTAGTCTTGATAGAATATTTGATTTACCTGACTGATCTGAAACAACAATATTTCTATTATTACCTACGTCCTCGGGATTAATATGTTCATACGTTTTAGGGTCCTTTTGAACTGCAGACACATGTAAGCCACCTTTGTGTGAAAAAGCTGCAGCACCAACATAAGGTAAATGTTTATTAGGTTTTCTATTTAATATCTCGTCAAGTAATCTTGAGCATTGAGTTATATATTTAATATTTTTTTCTTTAATATTAATTTCAAATTTGTCTGATAATTCTTTTTTGAGATGAAATGTTGGTATAATTGACATTAAATTTGCATTTCCACACCTTTCACCTAAACCATTTATTGTTCCTTGAATTTGCCTCGCTCCAGATAATACAGCTGCAATTGAATTCGCTACTGCGTTACCTGTATCATTATGGGCATGAATTCCCAAATTTTCTCCAGGGATATGTTCTGATACTTTTTTAACTATTTCGGTTACCTCATGAGGAAGTGTTCCTCCGTTAGTATCACAAAGCACAATCCATTTAGCTCCATTTTCATAAGCAGCTTTAACACACTCTAACGCATACGTTGGATTGGCTTTATAACCATCAAAAAAGTGTTCGGCGTCGAACATAAATTCTTTATTATTTTTAACAAAATGTTTTGTGGTTTCTTTTATATTTTCCAAATTTTCATCTTTAGATATTCCTAATGCTACATCAACATGGAAATCCCATGACTTCCCTACTACACAAACTGCATTTGTGTTTGAATTCAGTATTGCAGATAAACCAGGGTCATTTTCAGCACTCCTACCTGCTTTCTTGGTCATTCCAAACGCTGTAAAGGTAGAATTTTTTAGACCCAAACCTTTTTGGAAAAATTCAGTGTCTGATGGATTGGCGCCAGGCCAGCCACCCTCAATATAATCTACACCTAGATTATCTAATGCGTGAGCTATTTTTGTTTTTTCATCAATAGAAAAGTGTACACCTTGAGTTTGTGCACCATCTCTCAGTGTTGTATCAAATATATATAGTCTTTCTTTGGTCATTTTATTTTCCAGGTTGTTTTATCATCTTTGTCTTCAATTAAAATACCTTTGTCTAAAAGCTCACTTCTTATTTTATCTGCTAATTCGTAATTTTTATTATCCCTTGCTTTGTTCCTATCTTTTATCTTTTGTAAAATTTGTTCCTCTGAAATGTCTAAAATATTTTTTTTAAACTCTTGCCACTTTGATTTCGGTTCAGTCAAAAGACCTACAAAATTACATGCCATTGTAAAAATTTCTTTATCTTTATCTGATCCTTTTACAGCTTTATCATATAATTTATGAATATTACTTATATAACCTGGTGTATTTATGTCATCGTAAAGAGGATTTAAATCTTCATCTGGTATTAAAATTTTGCCCTCTGGTTTCTTTTGGTACTCATACCATTTATCTAAAGTTTTTTGTGACTGTTGTAACAATTCATCACTCCAATCCATAGCTTGTTTATAATGTGTTGACATTAGTGCTAATCTTAAAACTTGCCCATTATACTTTTTATAAAAATCTTTTATCTTTAAAATATTTCCCAAAGACTTGGACATTTTTTCATTTGAAACTGTAATAAAACCATTGTGTATCCAAAAATTAGACAGACACTTATTATCATTAGCACAACGTGATTGGGCTATCTCATTTTCGTGATGAGGGAATAATAAATCTCTTCCCCCTCCATGTATATCAAAAGTATCTCCAAGGTATTTTTTTGACATTGCGGAACATTCTATATGCCAACCTGGTCTACCTCTTCCCCACGGAGAATCCCATCCTGGCTCCTCATTCAGAGACGGTTTCCATAAAACAAAATCTTCAGGTCTTTTTTTATTATCTGATACCTCAACTCGCGCCCCTGAAAAAAGTTGATCAACATTTTTATTTGATAATTTTCCATAATCTTTAAAGCTTGATACATCAAAATAAACGTGAGATTTATTTTCATATGCATTATTTTTTTTAATTAAAATATTAATCATATCGATCATTAAGGGAATATTTTCTGTTGCTTTTGGTTCAAAAGATGGTTTTTCACAATTTAAATAATCACAATCTTCATCAAATCGTTTTGTAATATCTGTAGTAAGCTTATTTATTGAAATATTTTTCTGTTTTGCCCCCTCTATAATTTTGTCATCAACATCAGTAATATTTCTTACATATAGAACTGAAGATTTTCCAAATTTACATTTAAGAACTTTAAATAAAATATCAAATACAATTAGGGGTCTTGCATTCCCTATATGTGGATCATCATATACTGTTGGTCCACAAACATACATTCTAACCTTTTTAGGATTTATTGGTGTGAATTTTTCTTTATTACCACCTAGACTATTGCTTAAATAAATATCTTTATTCATTAATTCCAATTCCTAAATCCGCTTGTGAGCGGAAATCTTCTATCTCTTCCAAAAGCCTTATTGGTTACTTTTGGACCAGGAGCTGCTTGAAATCTTTTATATTCTGATTTAGCTAAAAGTTTAGCTGTTTTCTCTACAACATTTCTATCAAAACCTTTTGTGACAATTTTTTCAACTGAAATTTCCTCCTCTACTAATCCTTTTAGAATTTCATCAAGAACATTGTACTCAGGTAAACTGTCAGTATCTTTTTGATTATCTCTTAACTCGGCAGTCGGTGCTTTTTTAATTATATTTTCTGGGATAACTTTTCCATTCGGTCCTTTAAATAAATCAGAAAAGTTTTTATTTCTCCATTCGCAAAGTTTAAAAACGTCAGTTTTCCAAACATCTTTAATCGGTGCAAATCCGCCACACATATCACCATATAAAGTTGAATAACCAACAGCATATTCTGATTTATTCCCTGTTGCTAGTACCATGTATCCATATCTATTAGACAAGGCCATTAATAAAAGACCTCTTAATCTTGATTGAATGTTTTCTTCAGTAATACCTGCAGTAAAGTTTGGCCCTTTAAAATCTCCTAAAATCTCATCTACTATTTTCATTGCCTCACTAATTTTTAAATTAGAATATTTTATATTTAATAAACTAGCTACATCTCTTGCATCATTTAAACTTTCTTCACCAGTATAAGGACTTGGTAACATTATAGCTTGAACAAAATTTGATCCAAATGCATCGGTTGCGAGAGCTGCTACTAAAGCAGAGTCTACTCCTCCCGATAGTCCTAAAACTACTCCAGAAAATTTATTATTTTTAACATAATCTCTCAAACCTAAAACTAATGCTTTGTATAATCTCTCATATTGTGAAGAATTTTCTTTTACGTTTCCATGCCCTATCCATTTACCATTTTTTTTTTCAAAATTAATTATGGAAATATCTTCTTTAAATTCTTCAAGACTGGAAAATTTTTTTCCATCATAGTTCAAGGAAAATGATGATCCATCAAATATTAACTCATCTTGTCCTCCAGTTCTATTTAGATACACTATTGGAAGTTTTGTCTCTTTTACTCTACGTAGTGCAATATCATTTCTTTCATCATACTTAGACAATGTAAAAGGAGATGCATTTATAGCGATTATAATTTCTGCACCAGATTGAGAAAGTTTTTTTGTAACAGTCTCTTTCCATATATCTTCACAAATTGGTAAACCAAAATTAACACCTTTTATTTTTACGCAATTTTCCAAGACACCTTTTTCAAATATTCTTTGCTCATCAAACACGCCTGTGTTGGGTAATTCGTGTTTATCTTTCACTGATATAATCTCACCTTTTTCTATTACAAATACTGAATTTTTTATCGAGTTAGCATTTTTTCTAGGTGCCCCAACAATTATTGCAGACTTATTGTCACTTGTAATTTTTGCAAGGTTGTTTAATTCTTTTTCTACAAGATCTAAAAAATCCTCTCTTAAAACTAAGTCATCTATTGGATATCCAGAAATATATAATTCTGGAGCAACTAAAATATCGATATCTTCATCTAATTTTGATCTAACATCTATTAACTTTTTTGTATTTCCAATTACATCTCCCACAAGTGGGTTTAATTGAGCTAGTGCAATTTTTAATTTTGTTGCCATTATCTACGTATATTCTTTTTTCATTATTATTGTATAGAATTAATAGTCATACCTAATCAATCTAAGAAATTAGGCCCTTAAGAAGCCGCTCTAATAATGTTTTTTGCGTAATTTGAATTTTTCTTGATTTCATCAGATATTAAGAACGCCAATTCTAAAGCCTGATCTGCGTTTAGCCTTGGATCACAGTGTGTGTGGTATCTGCTAGACAGATCTTGATCTGAAATATTTTTTGCACCACCAGTACACTCTGTTACATTTTGGCCAGTCATTTCAATATGCAAACCGCCTGCATAAGAACCTTCACTTTGATGAACCTCAAAAACATTTTTTACTTCTTTAACTACACTATTAAATGGTCTTGTCTTAAATCCAGTAGTTGAGACTAGTGTGTTGCCATGCATGGGATCACATGACCAAACTACATTTAATCCCTCTTTTTTAATACCTCTAATAAGTTTTGGTAAAAACTTTTCAACTTTATCATGACCATATCTTGATATTAAAGTAATTTTACCTTTTTCATTTTTAGGATTTAAAACTTCACAAATTTTTGCAATTTCATCTGCTTTTGAGGTTGGCCCACATTTAATTCCGATAGGATTTTCTATTCCCTTACAAAATTCAACATGACCACCATCTAGTTGTCTAGTTCTATCGCCAATCCAAACAAAGTGAGCTGAAGTATCATGATATTCACCGGTAGTTGAGTCTACTCTTGTCATACTCTCCTCGAATGGTAAATGGAGTGCTTCATGTGATGTCCAAAAATTAACGGTATAAAGTCTTCTATTAAATTCTGGTGTTATTCCACATGCTGCCATGAACCCAAGTGCATCTGCAATCTTATCTTCTAGTTCTTTAAATTTTTTTGTTTGTGGACTATTTTTAATATAGCCTAGGTTCCATAAATGAACTTTTTTTAAATCTGCAAAACCTCCATTAGAAAAAGCTCTCAATAAATTTAATGTTGATGCTGATTGAGAGTATGCTCTAAATAATCTTTTTGGATCTGGTCTTCTAGCCTTCTCATTAAATTCAATTGAATTTATATTGTCACCTAGATAACTAGGCAATTCTTTGCCGCCTTGCTTTTCTGTTGGTGCACTTCTAGGTTTAGAAAATTGACCTGCAATTCTTCCAAGTTTGACAACTGGTAAAGATGCTGAATATGTCAAGACAAGAGACATCTGTAAAATTAATTTAAACGTATCTCTAATATTATCAGGGTGAAATTCTGCAAAACTTTCTGCGCAATCTCCTCCTTGAAGTAAAAAAGCTTTACCATCTACAACTTCGGCAAGTTGATCTTTCAGATGTCTAGTCTCTCCAGCAAAGACCAATGGTGGTGATGACTTTAATTTATTCAAGACCATGTTAAGTTCTTTCTCATCATCGTAAGATGGGATGTGTTTAACCGGATATTTTCTCCAAGAATTAGCTTTCCAATTTTTCATATTTCAACCTTAAGATGAATATATATCCAAATTATGTCAAATTAGAATAGATAATACAAAAAAATTTACTCTACAGTTACCGATTTTGCTAGATTTCTAGGTTTATCAATATCGAAACCTTTTTTTAAAGCAGTAAAGTAAGCTAATTTTTGAAGTGGAATTGTTATTAAAAAAGGCAACAATTCATCATCTGTATTTTCAACCTCAATTTTTTGCCAAATATTTTCTGAAAATATTTCATCTTTATTTTTATTTGTTATCAATAAAACTTTAGCACCTCTTGCTATAACTTCTTGCATGTTAGACATTGTTTTTTTGTAGTACTCATCTCTTGGAGCAATTACTACAACTGGCATACCATCCTCTATTAATGCTAAAGGACCATGTTTCATTTCACCTGCTGGATAACCCTCGGCATGTATATAAGATAGTTCTTTTAATTTTAGAGCACCTTCAAGTGCAATTGGATATGAGTAACCTCTTCCTAAAAACATAGAGCCTTTTATATCTGTAAAACTATTAGATATAGTTTGAATATCATTTTCAGATTTTAGAGAAAGTTCTATATTTTTTGATAAATTTAATAAGCTTTTGATTTTGGAAATATAACTTTTTTTCTTAATGTCATCATTAAGTTTACCCATTTTAAGGCATAACAAATAAAGTACTAGCATTTGTCCTAAAAAGGCTTTCGTTGAGGCAACACCGATTTCTGGACCACAATGTATGGGTAAAACAAATTTTGAGTCCCTTGCAATTGAACTTTCAACCACATTTACAACTGAACATGTTTTCATATTGTTTTTATTACACAAATCTAGAGCTGCATAAGTATCAGCTGTCTCTCCAGATTGAGAGACAAAAACATATAAATTATCATTCTTAAATCTATTTTTCCTGTAACGAAACTCCGATGCAATATCTATATTAACATCAAATGAAGTGAGTTGCTCAAACCAATATTTGGCTATCAAACAAGAATGGTAAGCAGTTCCACAGCCCACTAATGTTATTGATGATATATCTTTTATTTTCCAGGGGAAATTAAAAATACTTATTTCATTATTTTTTTTATCTATGTATTCGTTAACACAATTTTTAATTGTTATCGGTTGTTCATCGATTTCTTTAGCCATAAAATGTTTATAATCACCTTTATCATAATTTTGTTCATTGGTTGACAAAGAAAGTATTTTTTTGTTTATTTTCTTTCCTTGGTCATTATAAAAGTTAACTTCTGTTTTTTTAATAATACAAAATTCACCATCATCTAAGTAAGTAATTTTATTGGTCATAGATTTTAAAGCATAAGAGTCTGAACCAAGATAATTTTCTCCTGGACCATAACCTACTGCAAGAGGTGACCCTCTTCTTGCACCAACAATTAAATCTGGTTCATCTTTAAAAATTATTCCTAATGCAAAACTACCGTGAAGTTTTTTTAATACTTTTGTTAGTGTATCTCTTAAATTATTTTTCTTTAAATATTCTGTAATTAAATGCACAATAACTTCTGTGTCAGTCTGAGACTTAAATTTGTGCCCCTTTTTAATTAGATATTTTTTTAATAAAGTGGAATTTTCTATGATGCCATTATGAACCACAGAAACCTTTTCAGAAGAGTGAGGATGGGCGTTTAAAGTGCTAGGTATACCATGGGTAGCCCATCTAACATGACCTATACCTATGTTTCCAAGAAGTTTATTTTTAATAATATTTTTTTCTAGATTATCTACTCTACCCTCGCACTTCACTTCCTGAATATAACCACTGTTTAGTGTTGCAATACCGGCTGAGTCGTAACCTCTATATTCTAATTTTCTTAATGAGCTTAAAATTGCTGAGGAAACTTCCTTATTACTGTTTATTCCTATAATGCCGCACATATTTATTTTTTTCTTTTATATTTTGATTGTAATTGGGCTGATCTAGTTAAAGATAAATTTCCATCTTCTACATTTTTAGTAATAACAGATCCTGCGCCAATTGTAGAATTTCGTCCTAATTTAACTGGTGCAACAAGTGATGAATTTGAACCAACAAAAGAATTATCCCCTATTATTGTTTTGCTTTTTTTAAATCCATCGTAATTACAAGTGATTGTTCCAGCACCAATATTAACTGAGTCTCCAATAATTGTATCACCAATATAACTTAAATGACTAACTTTTGAATTTCTTTTAATTTTACTTTTTTTAACTTCTACAAAATTTCCTATTTTTGAATTCTTTTCTAAAATTGTTCCAGGTCTCAATCTGCAAAATGGACCAACAGATACATTTTCATTAATTACAACACCTTCAATATAGGAAAAAGATAATATTTTTACGTTGTTTTTAATTTTTACTTTTGATCCAATTACAACATAGGGCTCAATCGTTACATTTTTTCCAATTTTGGTATCTTTAGAAAAATAAACTGTGTTTGGATCTATCATTTTAACACCTTGTTTTATAAATTTATTTCTAATTTTTTTTTGTAAATTTGTTTGTTTCATTGATTTTTTCTTATAGTTAAGTATTTATGTTAATTAATTCACAAATTATTTCTTAATAATACTTTTAGAATGAGTCAAAATTATACTATTTTTTTAGATTTAGATGGTACCTTAGTTGATACTGCTCCAGACCTCATGATGGCACATAATCATGTAATGAAAAAGTTTGGGTACCAATCTAAGACGACTGAAGAGATAAGAAACTTAGTAGGTAAAGGTGCGGGTGTGCTTATTGGAAGATCAATTTGGGGAAGTGCTAAAAAAGAATTTAGTAAAATAACTGATCAAAAAATTAAAGATGAGATGGTCAAAGAATTTATTGATTATTATGGAAAAAATATAATTGTTGAAAGCAAGCTATTAAATGGTGTTTTGGATTTTTTAAAATGGAGTAAAAAAAATAATATTTCATTAGCTGTTTGTACAAATAAACAAGAGCATCTGGCTATAGATCTTTTAAAAAAAATTGATGTTTACAATTATTTTGACTATGTTGCAGGAAGTAATACTTTTGATTATTGTAAGCCAGATCCAAGGCACATAACAAACATAGTCGATATATTGCAAGGAAATATAAAAAAATCATTAATGATAGGAGATAGTGAAGTTGATAGTATGGCTGCAAGGTCGGCTGATATTCCTTTTATTTTGGTTGAAGATGGTTACACTGATAAAAATATAAACCAAATACCTCATGAACACTTAATAAAAGATTTTGTTGGTATTGAAAAAATTGTTTTGAATTACTTAAATGATAATACATAAATTAAAAGTTTATCCATCTAAAGTTAAGCTTCCTAAAAAAAAACAATTGGCATGGAAGTTAGCAGAACTAGCTAGTGATAATGCAAAGCTTAATAACGATTCTGTTGAAATGGTAATTAACAGAATAATAGATAATGCAGCGGTAGCAATTGCCTCTTTAAATAGAAAAGCAGTTATTACTTCTAGAGAGATGGCGATGAAACATCCTCGTAAAAAAGGTGCTACACTATTTGGTGTCAATTCTAAGCAAACGTTTGATTGCGAATGGGCCGCCTGGTCTAATGGAACCGCTGTAAGAGAGTTAGACTTTCATGATACTTTTCTGGCTGCAGATTACAGTCATCCAGGAGACAATATTCCTGCTTTAATCGCTGTAGGACAACAAAAGAAAATTTCTGGTTTAAATTTAATAAAAGGTATTATTACGGCCTATGAAGTACAGGTAAATCTTGTAAAAGGTATATGCTTACATAAACATAAAGTAGATCATATTGCTCATTTAGGCCCAAGCGTTGCTGCTGGCTTAGGTACAATGCTAGGTTTAAATATAGAAACTATTTACCAAGCGATACAACAGGCATTACATATTACAATATCAACAAGACAATCTAGAAAAGGCGAAATTTCAAGTTGGAAAGCTTTCGCTCCTGCTCATGCAGGTAAACTAGGTATTGAAGCAGTAGATAGAGCCATGAGAGGAGAAGGAGCTCCAAGCCCAATATATGAAGGTGAAGATAGTGTTGTTGCAAGAATTTTAGATGGAAAAAAAGCTGTATATAAAATTCCTTTGCCAAAAAAAAAGGAAGAAAAGAAAGCAATTTTAGAAACTTACACTAAAGAATATTCTGCAGAGTATCAAGCACAGGCATTGATTGATCTTGCAAAAAAATTATACCGAAAAATTAAAAATCTTAATGATATTAAAAAAATAGATATATACACAAGTCATCATACTCATAATGTTATTGGAACTGGGGCTAATGATCCTCAAAAGATGGATCCAAATGCAAGCAGAGAAACCTTGGATCATTCTATAATGTATATTTTCGCTGTTGCTTTAGAAGATGCAGATTGGCATCATATAAAATCTTACAGTAAATCGAGAGCTAAAAGAAAAAGTACTTTAAAAATATGGAGATCTATAAAAACTCACGAAGATAAGAAATGGACTAAACGATACCATGATCCTAACCCAAAAAATAAGGCATTTGGAGCAAAAGTTATTATTACACTTAAAAATAATAAAAAAGTTGTAGAGGAGCAAGGTTTAGCTGATGCTCACCCTTTCGGATCAAGACCTTTTAAGAGACTAAACTATATCAAAAAATTCCTAACTTTAACTAGAGGAGTAATTACTAAAAAAGAGTCTAATAGATTTTTAAAAGTTGTACAAAATTTAAAAAAATTAAAATCAAATCAATTAAATAAATTAAATATTGTAATTAACAAAAAAAATATTAAAAAAAATAATAAATTAGGGATTTTTTAATGCACTTTATTAAAAAAAAAATTAAGGAAAAAAGAAAAGACTTTGTTAAAAAATTAAAAAGTGGAAAAATATTAAGAGTTCCAGGAGCATATAATCCTTTAACCGCTAAAGTAATTGAGGAAATAGGTTATGATGCTGTTTATGTATCTGGTGGAGTGATGTCAAATGATCTTGGATATCCGGATATTGGATTGACTACATTAGAGGATGTTAGTAATAGGTCAAAACAAATCGCAAGAGTTACAAACCTACCTACAATTGTTGATATTGATACAGGTTTTAATTCTTGTAAAAAAACTATAAATACTTTTGAAAAATTCGGTGTGGCTGCAGTACACATTGAAGATCAGGTAGAGAGAAAAAGATGTGGTCATCTTGATAATAAAGAGCTTATCTCTACAAAAAAAATGGTAAATAAAATTAGAGAATGTGTTAAAGCAAAAAAAGATAAGAATTTTAAAATTATAGCAAGATCAGATGCAAAAGGTGTAGAAGGGATGGATAAAATGATTGAAAGATGTAAAGCTTATATTGATGCTGGAGCAGAAATAATATTTCCTGAGGCGTTAAAAGGTAAAAAAGAATTTGAAAAAGTCAGAAAAAGCCTTAATTCATATTTGCTTGCCAATATGACTGAGTTTGGAAAATCAGACTTAATAAACTACAAAGAACTAGAAAATTTAGGCTATAATATCGTAATATATCCAGTTACTACACAAAGGCTAGCTATGAAAAGTGTCGAGGATGGTCTAAAGGTCATTTTTAAGGATGGACATCAAAAAAACGTTATTGATAAAATGCAAACTAGAAGTAGATTGTACGATTTAGTTGATTATAAAAAATATAATTCACTAGATAAAAAAATTTATAATTTTAATACAGACGGACACAAATAATGACAGAAGATATTAAAAAAGGTTTATTAGGAATTGTTGTTGATGAAACAGAGGTTTCTAAAGTAATGCCAGAAATTAATTCTCTTACTTATCGGGGTTATGCAGCACAAGATTTATGTGCAAAATGTAAATTTGAGGAAGTCGCATATTTGATTCTAAATAGAGAACTACCAGACAATAAGCAATTAAAAAGCTTTGAGAAAATCGAACGAAAAGAGAGAAAATTATCTAAATCTCTTCTAAACAGCATTAAAAACTTTCCAAAAAAATCTCACCCAATGGATGTAGCAAGAACAGCAGTAAGTATTATGGGTCTTGAGGATAAAGAAACTAAAGATAATTCACCTAAAGCCAATATCAGAAAAGTCATGAGAATTTTTGCAAAAACACCAACAGCTTTAGCAGCATTTTATAGACTTAGAAAAGGTAAAAAAATAATTGGTCCTAAAAGCAATCTATCATTTTCAGAAAATTTCTTTTACATGTGTTTTGGAGAAGTTCCAAACAAAGAGATAGTAAAAGCGTTTGATGTATCTTTAATTTTATATGCTGAGCATAGTTTCAACGTGTCAACTTTTACTGCTAGAACTATCACAAGTAGCTTATCAGATATACATGGCGCAATTACTGGTGCTATAGCTAGTTTAAAAGGACCATTGCACGGTGGCGCAAATGAAGAGGTGATGCACATGATGAATAAAATTAAAAAACCTGAAAACGCACTTAAATGGATTAATAACGCCTTAGATAAAAAAACTGTAGTGATGGGTTTTGGCCACAGAGTCTACAAGAGTGGGGACTCTAGAGTGCCGACAATGAGGGAGTATTTTTCAAAAGTTGCAAAAGTAAAGAAAGATAAAAAATTTGAAAAAATATATGACATTGTAGAAAAAGTTATGATTGATAGAAAAAATATTTACCCTAATGTGGATTATCCAACTGGACCAACTTACCACTTGATGGGCTTTGACACTGATTTCTTTACACCTATATTTGTCATATCAAGAATAACTGGCTGGTCGGCTCATATTCTTGAACAACATGCTGCAAATAAGCTAATCAGACCTCTGGCTAGTTACAAAGGAAGTAGTTACAGGAAAGTAGTGCCGTTAAACCAGAGATAAATTACCTGTATTAACTAAAAGCTTCTACCCAACTTCCCTGGGTTGATGCTTTTGAATATTCTGTTGCTCTACCCTCAAAAAAGTTCATGTGCTCTACAGCATTTAACATAGTATCTAACCATGTTAACGGATTTTTCTCTACGTCGTAAATTGGTTCTAGACCCAATTGTACTAATCTTCTGTTTCCAATAAATCTAATATAATCTTTAACTTCTTTAGCCGTTAATCCTTCCAATGGCCCCATCTCGAAAGCTAAATCTATAAATGCGTCCTCATGCTCTACAATTGTTCTGCACGCATCATAAATTTCTTTTTTGAGTTTTGGTGTCCAGATTTCTGGATTCTCCTTTATGAACTCTTTAAATATTCTAATCATTGAATTACAATGAAGAGTTTCATCTCTGACAGACCAAGTTACAATCTGTCCCATTCCCTTAAGTTTATTGTGTCTTGGAAAGTTTAATAGAATCGCAAAACTAGCAAACAGTTGAAGGCCTTCAGTAAAAGCACTGAAAACTGCAACAGTTTTTGCAATATCCTCTTTTGACTTGACATTGAAACCTTGCATGTAATCATATTTATCTTTCATTTCTTTATATTTCATGAAAGCGGAATATTCAGACTCGGGCATTCCAATGGTATCTAGTAAATGTGAATATGCAGCGACATGAACCGTTTCCATAGATGCAAATGCTGTCATCATCATTAGCACCTCTGTTGGTTTAAAAACACTTGTGTAATGTCTAAGGTAACAATTATTTACCTCAACATCAGCTTGAGTAAAAAACCTAAAGATTTGTGTTACTAAGTTCTTTTCTGGTCCCGTTAAATTTTTTTGCCAATCTCTTACATCATCACCTAGGGGTACCTCTTCAGGCAACCAATGAATTCTTTGCTGAGTTAACCAAGCATCATAACACCATGGATATCTAAATGGCTTGTAAACAGGATTTTCAACTAATAATCCCATTTTTTTTGGTTGAATAATTTTTCCACTCTCTTCTTTCTTTGCTACTGACATGATAAACACTCCTCATATTTGTTTTCTTCTGTTTGTTGTTGATTTTTTGATTTGTAAACATTAGCTGTAATGTCGGTTGATTTTGCATCATTAACATTCTCAGCTCTTTGTATCGATTTTGACCTGCAATAATAAAGGCTTTTTAAACCTTTTTTCCAAGCTTGGAAATGTATTTGATGTAAATCTTTCTTATGCACATCAGCAGGTAAAAATAAATTTATAGATTGGGCTTGAGATATGTTAGGAGTTCTATCCGCACTTAAATCTACAAGCCATCTTTGATCTAGTTCAAAGGCTGTTTTAAAAACATCTTTTTCCTCTTTTGTTAAAAAATCTAAATGAGAAACCGAACCTTGGTTTGTAGTTATGCTTGACCAAACTTCATCGTTATCTTTGTCATGCTTCTCTAAAAGTTTTCTTAAATACTTATTTCTAACATTAAAAGATCCTGAAAGTGTTTTATGCGTATAGCTATTAGCGGCTATCGGTTCTACCCCTGGAGATGTTCCACCACATATAATAGAAATAGAAGCTGTTGGAGCAATTGCGGTTTTATTTGAAAATCTCTCTTTAAAACCGTATTCAGATGCATCCGGACAAGGACCTCTCTCCTCAGCCAAATCTTTAGAAGATTTATCAACTTTATTTTGAATGTTTTCAAATATTTTTTTGTTCCATACTTTGCTCATAACAGACTCTAAAGGTATCATTTTTTTTTGAAAGTAGGAATGTAAGCCCATTACTCCAAGCCCAACACTTCTCTCCTTTTCGGCAGAATATACTGCATCACTAAATTCACTAGGTGCGTTCTTTATAAAATCACTCAAAACATTATCTAAAAATCTCATCACATCATCTATGAATTTTTCATCATCTTTCCACTCATCATACTTCTCTACATTCAAAGATGATAAACAACAAACTGCGGTTCTATCTCTTCCTTCTTTATCAATTCCTGTTGGCAAAGTTATTTCACTACAAAGGTTTGAAGTTTTTACTGTTAGTCCAGCTAGTTTGTGATGTTGGGGTATTTGTCTATTAACAGTGTCGATATAAATGATATATGGCTCTCCAGTTTCAATCCTGGCAGTGAGTAGTCTTATCCATAAGTTTCTTGCAGAAACTGTTTGTTGAACCGCACCATCTTTTGGACTTTTCAAAGCCCATTGTTCATCAAGCTCTACAGCTCTCATAAAAGCGTCAGAAACAAGTACGCCATGATGTAAATTAAGAGACTTTCTATTTGGATCTCCGCCGGTTGGTCTTCTCATTTCAATAAATTCTTCAATTTCAGGATGATCTATCGGTAAGTAACATGCTGCAGATCCTCTTCTTAATGAACCTTGGCTAATTGCCATAGTTAAAGAGTCCATCACTTTTATAAAAGGAATTATTCCGGAGGTTTTTCCGACCCTGCCAATTTTTTCCCCGATAGATCTAAGATTGCCCCAATAACTTCCAATACCGCCTCCTCTTGCAGCTAGCCAAACGTTCTCGCTCCATAGACCAAGAATGCCTTGTAAACTATCGTTAGCTTCATTTAAAAAACATGAAATAGGCAAACCTCTAGTAGTTCCCCCGTTTGATAAAACTGGTGTAGCTGGCATGAACCAAAGGTTGCTAATATAATTATACAACCTTTGTGCATGTAAGTTGTCGTCAGCATAGTAACTTGCAACTCTTGCAAACAGATCCTGAAAAGACTCATTCTCACCAAGATATCTATCAGTTAGAGTTGCCCTACCAAAATCTGTAAGATTATTGTCTCTACTTCGATCGATTTTTATAGTTATACCTTTTGAATTCTGAAATAGTTCAGTATTGTTATTTAAAGAAAATAAATCAGGACCCTTGTTTCTATCTTGAATTTCAATCCTCGGTTTAAATTCAGAGACAGCTTTCTTGATTGCTTGTGACAATACTTTGTTCATTAAACTCCCTATTTTAGTAAAACAACTATATGTTGTGTGTAGATTTCTTTAATACACTATATAAATTAGAAATCAACAGAACATTTATAGAACATGAAAAAAAATATGCAATAAAAAAATCAAAGAAATGTACAAATATTAACATGATAAATGAGAAAAAAATAGATCCATTAGGTTTTAGAGAATATGACGCCAGATGGCTTTTCCCGGATAGTATTAACGAATTAGGAATTGAGTCAGTTGGAAAAGGATTCGGTACCCAGGTTTTAAATAAAGTAAAAAATCCAACTGTAATAGTTGGTCACGATTATAGATCATATAGTGAAAATGTTAAGAAAAATTTTATAAAGGGACTTTTATCAGTGGGATGCAACGTTAAAGATATAGGTTTGTGTCTCTCACCAACAGTTTATTTTTCGCAATTTAGGCTAAATTCTGATGCAATAGCAATGATAACAGCAAGTCATAATGAAAATGGATGGACTGGTATTAAAATGGGTATAGAAAAAGGACTTACACATTGTAAAGAGGAAATGTTAGAATTAAAAGATATTGTTTTGAAAGAAAAATTTACAAGTGGTTCTGGGAAGTACCAGGAAATAAAAGAATTTAATAAAATTTATATCAATGAACTATCAAAGAGTAAACTTAGAAAGAAATTAAAAGTAGTAGCAGCTTGTGGAAATGGAACTGCAGGAATTTTTGCACCAGATATTTTAAGAGGTATTGGCTGTGAAGTTATAGAACTAGATTGCAACCTTGATTATACTTTTCCAAGATACAATCCAAACCCAGAGGATATGAAAATGCTTCATGAAATTGCAAAATGTGTAAAACAAAATAATGCAGATGTTGGTTTCGGGTTCGATGGAGATGGTGACAGAGTTGGAGTTATAGATAATAATGGTGATGAAATTTTTGCAGATAAAGTTGGATTATTAATTGCTAGAGACATATCAGTCAAACATAAAAACTCTAAATTTATTGTTGATGTAAAATCTACAGGATTATTTGCAACTGATGAAATGCTTAGAAAAAATAATTGTGAAACTATTTATTGGAAAACTGGGCACTCTTATATAAAAAGAAAGGTAAATGAAAGTAATGCTATAGCAGGTTTCGAAAAAAGTGGACATTTTTTTTTCAATAAACCGCTTGGTTACGGTTTTGATGATGGTATAAATTCAGCAATTCAGGTTTGTAATCTTTTGGATAATCAAAGTGAAAAATTGGATGTTCTTATTAAAAATTTACCTAAAACTTTTCAAAGTCCTACTATGGGTCCTTTTTGTAAAGACGATGAAAAATATGGAGTTATTAATGATATGATTAAAAAGATTAATAAACTAAAAAGTGATGGTTTTAAAATTAATGAACTACAAATTAATGATATACTTACCGTTAATGGAATTAGATTTTCTTTGGAGGATGGATCTTGGGGATTGATAAGGGCTTCATCAAACAAACCTTCATTAGTTATAGTTACTGAGAGCCCAACCTCTGATAAAATTAAAAGAGGAATATTTTATTTTATTGACAATTTATTGCAAGAAACAGGAAAAATTGGACAGTACGATCAAAAGATTGATTAGATATTAAAATATCTATAAATGAATATTGTTCCTATTGCATAAAGAAAAACCCCAAAAAGCCTTTGGGCTTTAGTTTTGTCCATTTTATAAACTGTATTCGCTCCAAATGTGGCCATAAAAGTTGTTATTGGAACAAACAATAAAAAAGCTGGGATATTAATAAAGCCAACACTAAAAGGTAAATCTGCGCTAAAATAAAAACCCGATATTAAAAAACCTAGTGAGCCCGTTAAAGAAATAAATAATCCTATGGTTGCAGCGCTTCCTATACATTTACTTATCGGATAACCTAAATATCTAAGTAGCGGGACATTCATCATTGCTCCAGTAATCCCCATCGGTGCAGAGATAAATCCTGAAATTAAACCAAATATAGCCTTAGGATAAAAAGCTCTGTTAACCTTTACTTTATTAACTTTTTTATTTGCAAGCATCAAGTAAGCTCCAAATATATAAACAATTACTGAGAAAAATAATACAAGGTTTTTTGTAGTCATGTATGCTGCAAATATTGTTCCTAGTAAAACTCCTGTTACAACAAATAATCCAAATGTTTTTACAACATTTGTATCAACTAATTTATTCTTATAATGTGTAAAGACAGATGCTGAGGACGTAAATATTGTAATTGTAAAAGCAGTACCCACAGTCAAATGCATTAAATAATCTTTTTCGATATTTAAAGTTTCAAATATAAAAAAAAGACAAGGTACAGAGATCAAACCTCCGCCTATTCCAAATAATCCAGCAAAAAAACCAACAGAGGTAGCAGCAAACACTATAAGTAAAATAAAATACCAGTATTCATTTATTAAAATTGATAAGGTCACAACGATCTTGTTAATTAATTTATGTTAAAATATTCCACAAAGGACCTAACAGAAACTAATAGTAAAAAACAGCCAAATATTTTGCTTAATAACTTTTTATTAATTTTATAGACTACTTTAGCTCCAATTCGGGCCATTACCATTGTTACAGGTACAAATACCAGGAAGCCTAATAAATTAATGTAACCAAAACTAAAAGGTGATTTTACATTATTTATAATTTCACCCCCCGTTATCATTGTGATTGAGCCTGTTAAAGCTATTAAGAAACCGACTGCTGCAGCTGTTCCTATAGACTTTCTAATATCATATCCAAATGTTCTCATAAAGGGAACCATTAAAGAACCTCCACCAATTCCTAAGGGAACTGAAATAAATCCGATTAATATTCCCGAAATTTTTTTAATCAATTCTGAGATTTTTTTAGGTTTGTCCATTAGTTGTTCTCTTAAAAAAATAAAAAAAAGACCAACGCAAAATGAAAATGTTGCAAAAAACAAAACTAATGCAGGTGTTTTTAAACTTACTGCTAAAAATGTACCAAAAAAAACACCTAGAACTATAAAAATTCCAAAAGATTTTACCATATTAAAATCTACAGCATCATGCTCCTTATGTGTTTTTGTTGAAATAATTGAAGTAGGTATAATTATTGCAAGTGATGTTCCTACTGATAAATGCATTCTTGTTACTAAATCAAATTCTAAAACTGTAAAAGCATAGTACAAAGCTGGAACCATTATGATCCCACCCCCTACTCCTAATAAACCAGCCATGAAACCTGCAACAGCAGCTGCAATTCCAAGCACTGTTAATAAATTTATTATCTCACTTATATTTAAATTTTCCATTATGAGGTAATTTGATTTGCCTTTTCATTATTTTGTACAATTGTCATAATGTGTTTTGCTTTTTGAAAATCAGAGTCCCTTGCCATCATATTATCGCTTAAATATCTTTTCCACTCCTTAGATCCTGGTTGACCATGATATAATCCTACTGTGTGTCGCATTATATGATTTATTTTTGTACCTAATTTTACCTCTTCCTCTAAATATTTTAAAATTTCTTTAGCAATTTCTTCTCTAGAGGGTATTTTATTAGTATTAAATATTTCTTTCTCAATTTCAGATAAAAAATACGGATTTTGGTATATTGCTCTACCTATCATAACACCATCGCATTTTATTAAATGTTTTTTTATATCTTCAATATTTGTAATCCCACCATTTATAATAACTTCTAAATCGGGGTTTTCTTTTTTAATTTCATAAACTCTCTCGTAATTTAATTTTGGAATTGAAAGATTTTGCTTTGGAGTGAGACCTTTTAAAATAGCTTTTCTAGCGTGTAATATAACTGTTTTACAGCCCGCTTCTTTAATTTTATTAATAAACTTATTTAAATAATCAAAATCCTCTATATCATCAACACCTATCCTTGTTTTAGCTGTCACGGGTATATTACAGGCATTAACCATTTCATTTAAACAATCTGCAACAAGTTCGGGTTCTTTCATTAAACAGGCACCAAAAGAATTTTTTTGAACTTTTTTGCTTGGACATCCAAGATTTAAGTTTATTTCTTTATAGCTATACTCCTCAGCCAATTTAGCAACTTGAGCGAGTTCTTTTTTATCAGATCCGCCAACTTGTAGCGCAACTGGATGCTCTTCCTTTCTAAATCCTAAAATCTTCTCTCTATCACCAAGAATTGCTGACTTAGTTGCTACCATCTCAGAATAAAGCATGACATTCTTGCTGATTAACCTTAAAAAAAATCTATCATGACGATCTGTACAATCCATCATGGGTGCAACTGATATTTTACGATTTATATTGTTATTAGTAAGCAAGTGCTTTCCCCATTAATTTGTCAGGTAACCAAGTTACTATTTCTGGGAAAATACACAATATTATTATACAGATAACCATCATTACCATAAAGGGAACTGAGCCTTTTAATATTTCTGATAGACTTACATCGGGGGTAATTCCTTTTATAATATATAAATTTAAACCAACTGGCGGTGTAATCAAACCAATTTCCATATTGATGGTAAATACAATTGCAAACCAATAAGGGTCAAAACCGAATTGAGTAATTATTGGAAGTAGTATCGCTGATGTCATAACAATTACTGCTACTGGTGGTAAAAAGAAGCCAGCTATTAAAAGAAAAATATTTATATAAAAAAATAAAACCCATTTGTTTAAACCCATCTCTACGATAGTTTGTGCAATTGATTGGGTTACGTATAGAGTAGATAAGCTAAATGCAAATATATATGAGCCTGCAATGATAAACATTATCATCACGCTTTCTTTCATTGATACTTTAACAATATCCCATATTTTTTTTGGTTGATAAATTTTATAAACAACAGCAATCATAACAAATACCAGAAAAGCACCTACTCCAGATGCTTCAGATGGTGTGGCTACGCCACCGTATAAAACATACAAAACTCCTACTACAATTAATAAGAAAGGAAGTACTCTTGGAATGACTTCTAGTTTTTCTTTTAAGGTTGGTGGTTTTCTATTTCTTAAAATTTCTGCAGATTTTTTGTCTATAAAATAAGAGTATATATAAGCCCATAACATAAATAACCCCGCGAGAAGTAATCCAGGTATAACACCACATAAAAACAATCTTCCAATCGATGTGCCTGTGGCTAAACCATAAACTATTAGCACTATGCTTGGAGGAATTAAAACACCAAGAGTTCCGCCTGCAGCAATGCATCCTGTCGCTAATCTTGCAGAATAGCCTCTTTTTCTCATTTCAGGAATTCCCATGGTGCCAATGGCTGCACAAGTTGCTGGACTTGAACCACTTAAAGCTGCAAATATAGAGCAAGCTCCAATATTAGACACTACAAGACCACCAGGCAATCTCCAAAGCCACCTATCTAAACCAGTATACAAATCCTTACCAGCTGGTGAATTAGCGACAGCCATTCCCATCAAAATAAACATTGGAATAGATAGTAAAACAAATGAATTTAAACCAGCATAAAATGTTTCTGCAAAAACATTTAAAATAGAAAATCCCTCAGCAATTACTAAAAATATTATAGAAATAAAACACAATCCAAAGGCAATTGGTATGCCCGAAAAAAGCATTACGACTGTTGAAACTCCAACAATTAATCCTAGTAATAATGGGTCCATTATTCAAACTCCTTAAGTTTTCTTACGTGCAAAATTAATTCGGAAATGTATGACATAGTCATGAGAGTAGCTCCAATGAGCATAGATGAATAAGGTATCCATAAAGGGGGACCCCAAACTGTGCCTGTATTATAATTTTTTATAAAAGCTTCATAAGTTATTTCGTAACTCACATAAAATAAAATTAGGAAGAAAATTAAACAGAGACTATCTGTAAAAATTTTTAGTCTTGTAATATTTTTTTTACTTAAAAATGTATAAAGGTATTCCATATTTACATGACCCTTAACACTTAAGACATAAGCACTACCAATAAATGTGGATGCAACTAATAGCATTGTGACAAGCTCAGTCTGCCATGTAATAGCATTCTTAAATAAATATCTTTCAAATACTAATTCTGTAATAATTACAATAGATAAGAAAAGACATCCTGCAGCAAAAACGCCGCAAGCTTTAGCCAGCCAATTTGTTAATCTAATAAATTTATCGGTCATAAAAAATACCCCTGCTTAAATAAGCAGGGGTATGATTTATATTTTAATTATTTAACAGCAAGAGCCATATCAATCAATTTTTGACCGTTTGGCACTTTTTCTGCAAAATTTTTGTATGAAGACTTCTTAGCAATCGCTAACCAAGCATCAAAATCTGATTTTTTCATGTAAGACAATTTAACGCCAGCTTCTTTATAAGCTTTTTCCATTGTCGTATCTAAACCAGCAGCCTCTTTAGTCATGTATTTTTCTGCAACTTTACCAGCTTTCATTAACGCTTTTTGTTGTTTGCTATCTAATGCATCAAATGATTTCTTTGACATTAAAATTGGTTCATACATAAACCATAAGCCATAGTCTCCCGGAGGTGTAGCACACTTAACTTGTTCATAAATTCTGTATGATACAAAACTTCCTGAACTTGTGTTTGCCCCATCAAGAACTCCAGTCTGTAAACCATTGTAGATCTCAGAAGATGGCATAGATTGTATACCTGCTCCTGCGGCTTCTAACATTTGGTTAAATGCTTTACCTGCTGCTCTAAAAGTTTGACCTTTTACAGAAGCGGGATTCGAAATACAATTTTTCTTTGAAACAAATCCACCAGCTAACCAAGCATCAGACAATACTACAACACCAGCATCATTGATGATGTTTTTAATTTCTGTCATCATTGGTGAAGCATTAACTCTTAGTGCATGTTTATGATTTTTAACCATTCCAGGCATTAAAGTAATATCAAACTCAGGGTGGAACTTGGCAGCATATGCTAAAGGAAATGCTGAAATATCCAATTGACCTGTTGTCATCGGCTTCCATTGCTCTTTTGGTTTATATAATGATTTTGCAGGATAGATTCTGATATCAACTCCTACATTTGCTTTTTTCATTTCATCAGCAATAATTTGAACCATTTCGTGTCTTACATCGAATGATCCATCAGCTCTTGGTGTACCAGGCCACTGGTGACTAGCTTTTAAGGTTACTGCAAAAGCTGATCCAATAGTTGTGGATACAAAGATTAATGAAATAAAATATAAAGATATTTTTTTAAACATATTTATCCCTCTCTTTAATTATTTAATGTTATATTAAATGTAACTTATTAATAAGAGTCAATATGTATTAAAGTACTGTATAATGATATTTTATGGATGGACCTTTAAAAAATTTATTAGTTCTTGATTTAACGAGAGTTCTTGTAGGGCCTTATTGCACAATGGTTTTGTCAGATTTAGGAGCCAGAGTAATTAAAGTTGAAGCGCCTGGAGCAGGTGATGACTCGAGAAAATTCGGTCCTTTTATAGAAGAATACTCTGCGTATTTTATGTCTTTAAATAGAGGTAAGGAAAGCATTGCTTTAAACTTAAAAGATAAAGAAGACAAAAAAATATTTGATAAAATTTTAGAAAAAGCTGACGTGCTAGTTGAGAATTTTAAACCTGGAACTTTAGAAAAATGGGGTTATGGGTGGAGAGATGTTTGTAAAAAATATCCAAAATTGATATATGCGTCTGCTTCTGGTTTTGGTCAGACTGGTCCATTAAGGGAACTTCCGGCTTACGATATGGTTGTTCAAGGTATGGGTGGATTGATGAGTGTTACAGGCCAACCAAATTCTGAACCTACAAGAGTTGGTACATCTATTGGTGATATTACAGCAGGTTTATTTACAGCTATTGGAATTAATGCAGCTTTATATGATAGAAAGAAAACAGGAAAAGGAACTTACATCGATGTATCAATGTTGGATTGTCAAATTGCAATTTTAGAAAACGCAATTGCAAGATACCTTTCAAAAAAAGAGATACCAAAACCAATGGGGTCTAGACATCCATCAATTGCTCCTTTCGAGGCATTCAAAACTATGGATAGTCACATTATTATTGCAGCAGGAAACGATAAACTTTTCGAAAAACTTTGTGAATTACTAAATATTTATGAAATTTCAAATGATGAAAAATTTAATACAAACTCTGCTAGAAGTAAAAATATGGATGAGTTAAAAGTAATTCTTGAAAAAAAACTTTCGTCAAAGTCGACCTCGGACTGGATAAGTCTTATGGAAAAAGATAAAATACCTTGTGGGCCAATATTTAACATAAAACAAGCAGTAGAAAATCCGCAAATTAAGTCAAGAAATATGATTGTGAATTCTTTTCACAAAAAAATTGGTGAATTTAAAACAGCAGGTAACCCCATTAAAATGTCAAATTATAAGGATAGTAAAACTAGAGGTGACATACCTGATTTAGATGAACACAGAAAAAAAATTATTGAAGAGTTTTGTAATTAAATAATCTTATTAACTTCTTTAGACATTTTATTTAAAACTTCTTTTTTACTTAATTTATCTGTACGAATTAATATGGCGTCATTTACTTTTTTTAATGGTGAGTGTTTTCTTTTTTTATCCATTTTTGTTCTTTTTAATAAACTTCTTTTAACTTCTTTTAAAGGAACTTTCTTTTTTAATTCTATCCATCTTCTTTTAGCTGCAATATTAATTTTACAAGTAAAATAAAATGCTAAATCATATTTCGGATTTTTATTCAGAATTTTTGTTGCTATATCTCTGCCTTCTACACAAATTCTTTTATTATTTTTAATTATTTTTTTTTGATAAAGTTTCATTATTTCTCTAATAGATTTATTTTTTGCTAAATAACCAACATGATCGCTTATTTCTTGAGAGTGAAGTGACTGTTTTTGTATTAAACTATAAGAAATTTTTTTAAATTTTTTTTTAAGATATGGAATTGGTTTTTTAGGCTTTTTTGATATTAATATCTTGCTTGCATAACGATATAAGAGACCTGAGTTTAATAGCAATAAATTATACTTTTTTGATAATAGTTTTGAACCAGTACTTTTACCACTAGCTGCTTCGCCATCACATGCAATGATCAATGATTTGCTCATTAGTTTAATGATTATCTTATTTTAAATATTAATTAAATATTATTGTTCTGAGGTATCAGAATTTTCTTTTGTCTGGTTATCGTTCTCAGCAATTTCATCTAATGATACTTCGCCAGTTTCATTTTCTTGAGGCTCTGATGAAACATTTTCAGATTGAGAAGGCACGTCAGAATTTTGTAATTCAGCTAAATCCTCTTTTGATACCTGGATCTTTTCTGGCACTTTTCTTGCTCTTTTTGAAGGTAAAATTGGTGCACCGCTTTTGGAAATTTCACCTTTGTATAAACTTTCAAAGTCATCTCCAATATCTTCATCATCTTCGCTTAAATCATCAACTTGCTCTATGTGTTTTCTTAATTTATAAATCGCGCTATCTGTTAATTCGTTTACTTTTACGTTCTCAACAGCTATTTCTCTAAGAGCAACTACCGTATTTTTATCATTTTCTCTATCAACCGATGGCTCAATACCTGAATTAAGTTGGGTTGCTCTTTCTTTTGCAACTAAAACAAGTTCATATGGGCTATCTACTTTATCTATACAATCTTCTACAGTTACTCTTGCCATGCGATGTACTTATACAGGCTACTTTCAAAAATCAAGTTTTTTTTAAACTTTAATTGGATTTAATTTATTTCTAACAAAAAAAAGCGCGATTAAAGCTAGAAAAATATAAGCTACTGAAATCATAGAAATTTCTTCTATAGAAAAACCTTTATCTATTAATAAACCAAATACTGCTGTTCCAAAAGCTGTTGAAAAAACCATAAGTGCTGTTGTTAAAGCTTTAATTGAACCGATGTGTTTTACCCCATAAATTTCTGCCCAAGTTGAAGAACCAAGCACGTTAGCTAAACCATTTGAAATTCCTACTAATCCTAAAAATAAGAAAGACACTAAAGGATCATCAAAAACAATAAGTGATAATAGAGAAATTAAAAAAGGTAAATTCATATAGATTAAAAGTTTTCTGCTAGAAAACTTATCAATCAAGAAACCCGCAATAAATAAAGTAATTACTGATAAAACAGAGTAAGCCATAAATGATTGTGCTATGACATAAGGACCCCAGTTTTTTGAGAAAATAATAAACGACTGATAAACAAATATTCCAGTTGCTATCCAGGGCATTGCTAACATATTTGCACATACTATATAAAATCTATAATCTTTCAAAACTTCAATTCTTTTCCAATTCTTGATCTTAATTTTTTTTTTATTTTTATTGTTATCAATTTCCCTTGAATCAAGTTTTATATTTTTAATAAGGAAATAAGAAATTATCGGTAAGAGTAAAATCACTAATGAAATATGAGTCCATATGTTTCTCCAATCAATAAAAGTTAACAAATAAATAATAAATACTGGTAAAATAAATTCAGCTGTAGATAAGCCATACCATCCTGTGCTCAAAGCTTTCCCTCTTGATTTAGTAAAGTACCTTGAAATAGTAGTGGTGGCGGTGTGAGACATAAGAGCTTGGCCTGAAAATCTCATTAAAAAAATAGCAATAAATAAAAAAGTTACTGAGGAAACTTTAGAAAAAAAATAGCATGAGAAAGACAAAAGTAATGTAGCAAATAAAGCAAATTTAAATACATCTATGTCATCAATTTTTTTTCCAACCCAAATAATTAATAAACCACTCAATAAAGTTGCTGACGAATAAATTGAGCCAAATTGTCCATGAGAAATTGATAATGCGTCACGAATACTAGAATTGAAAAGCCCTAAAAAAAAACTCTGTCCAAAGCTAGAAAAAAATGTAAATATGAAACCAAATATAATTACTTTTAAACTTAAACTATTAAACATAAAAAATTATGAGTTGTAATGTTGCTTTTATAGGTCTTGGTGTCATGGGATATCCGATGGCAGGTTATATATCAAAAGGTGGTCACAATGTAACTGTTTTTAATCGAACAAAATCTAAAGCAGAGAAATGGATTGGTGAACATAAAGGAAAAATGGCAGAAACACCTGCAGAGGCAGCAAAAGATACTGATTATATTTTTACATGCGTTGGAAATGATAATGACTTAAGAGAAGTCACGTTTGGTGAACATGGAATTTTTAAAACAATTAAAAAAGGTGCCATTTATATTGATAACACAACAGCGTCAGCAACAATTGCAAGAGAAATTTATAATTATGCAAAAAAAAATGAATTTGGATCTCTAGACGCTCCAGTGTCAGGAGGTCAAGCAGGAGCAGAAAATGGTGCTTTAACAGTAATGATTGGTGGAGATCAAGCAGACTTTGATAAAGCAAAAGATAAAATTGAATGTTATAGCAAAAAAATGAAATTACTTGGTAAAGCAGGCTGTGGTCAGTTAGCAAAAATGGTTAATCAAATTTGTATTGCAGGTTTAGTTCAAGGTTTATCAGAGGGGATTAACTTTGGTCAAAAAGCTGGATTAAAGATGGAAGATGTAATTGAAGTTATCTCAAAAGGAGCTGCTCAATCTTGGCAAATGGAAAATAGATATAAAACAATGATTGACGATAAATTTGATTTTGGTTTTGCTGTTGATTGGATGAGAAAAGACTTGAAAATCGCAATGGATGAAGCAAAAAATAATGGATCTTTATTACCTGTAACTGAATTAGTTGATAAATTTTATAGTGAAGTCCAAGGTATGGGAGGAAATCGTTGGGATACATCAAGTTTAATCAAAAGATTTAGAAAGTAATAGTATATGCAACCAGCATACTATGAAAATTTTAGTGAAATTAAAAAGAAAATCTGGCTCATGCTCGATGATGCTGTAAAAAATAGAGCTTCACAATTTAGAATTCCAACTTTTATTTGTGGCACTGCTGATAAAATCGATGGAAGAATTGTGGTTTTAAGAAAATCTGATCAATTAAATAATTTAGTCCAATTCCATAGTGATATTAGATCTGATAAAATAGAAATTTTAAAACAAAATTCAAATGCTGCAATGTTATTTTACGACAAGGAAGAAAAAATCCAAGTGAGGTTAAAAGTTAAATGTGTAATTAATCATAAAAATGATATTGCAAAAGCTTCCTGGAATAAAACTCAGCATATAAGTAGAAAATGTTATTTAGTAGACAAAGGTCCAGGAACTGTGTCTGATATTCCAACATCGGGATTAAAACCAGAATTAGATAATTTTGATTATACAAAAGAACAAAGTGAGGAAGGTTATAAAAATTTTACTGTTATTCAGTGTAATATTAAATCTATTGAGTGGCTTTATCTAGCAGCAAAAGGTCATCGGAGAGCTAGATTTGATTTAGAAAGTAGCAAAGATAGTTGGCTTGTTCCTTAATATTATTTTTCTAAAGCAGATAATTTTTTTTTTAGTTTATTAGATAAGCCCATAAACCATTGCTTTTCTTTTCCAGATTCTGGTAATACAGCTCCATATTCAATCATTTGTGATGGTGGTAAGTCTATTATGTAAACCCATACTTGTGTTTCATCTAATTTTGATTTTTGTACTATAATATTTTTTAAATCAGAAATTAATCTATCTTTTGTTTTCTTTGAACGACCTGCCCTAATTTGACCAAGTAAAAATATTGATGGCTCTTTTACTATTTTGCCTCCCATAAAATGATTACTCTTTTTTGTGTTATTAAATATCACTTGAGCAAAATAAGTATTTGCTCCAGTTACAACATTGTGAATTTTAGTAATCCCTTGTGCTAATTCTTTTTGTTTTTTTGAATTTAGATTAATATTTGATAAAGTTACTGTGTATGTTGGCATAAAAACATAATTATTTTGTCATTTTTATTCTAAAGCTTTACCTATTACAACTGCCGAACCCTCTAATCTTTCTATAGATTGAACATAAGCAGCTTCTCCTGCTGGAGCTGCAGTTGCATCATGTGCACCCTCAAATATCATAGTACCAATTCCTGTTAATCCAGAACTATCAACTGTTGTGAACTTAGAATATTCAAGTATTTCTTTTGCAGCATCAGAGTTACTAGTGTCATGATTATATTTATCCATTATATCTTGTTTAGTTGTTAGAGCGTTTTGCAAAGTGTCTGCTGATTTAATAAGTGATGGACACATATTGTCAACACACTCTCCTGCGCCACTATCTATTAATCTAGAATGAAAATCACCACCTGTTGCTCCTATCGCAGTGGTTGCAGATGCAACTATTGGGATTGAGGTTACACCTACTGTGTCAGTTTCCCAGCTATAGTTTACAGTTTCGGCACCTTTCAAAGTAATCTTACTAAATATTTCTGCTTTCATCTCTTTTTTATTAAAGTTTACATATACTTTACCTCTTCCTTGTTGGACTGCCCCATCCTCAAATACATTTTTGTCTGAACTGTAAGATAGTCCATTTGAACCTGTTGTAACTTTTGCAAGATCGAACCAACCTGAATCATATAAGATTGTATTTTTATCTAAGGTCATTACATAATCGTGATCCTCAAATATCTCAATATTGTCTTGTAAGTTATTCATTGCAACTAAAATTTCTTTAGAGTCAGCCTCTTTTGATAAGGTAGATAGAATTTCTGAAGCACTCTCATCTATTTTTAGATCAAATTTTTCTGCAGTTAAAGTGATGTCATTTTTTAAATCTGTTGAACTTATTAAGTTTGAGGTTAAATTTTTAGAGTTACTAACCACATTGCTGGAATTTGAAACTGAATGGCTCATGGAACTTGACATTTGACCTATTATCTCTGTATTTGTGGGTGATGCCAATGACACAACGTTCGTAACCATTGCTTGAAAACCAGGATTAGTTATATCTGTTGTATTCAATCCATCAGTAAGTGAAATATTGCCAGGGGTCATTCCTAAAGTATTTTCCGGACCTGGGCCTAAAAGTACTACTGTACTCTCATTATTATTTAAATCTGATGATACAAGAAACTCTGTTCCTCTAACTCCTAATGACCCATTGGGTATTTTTATTTCTAGATTATCAGGATTATTTTCACTAATTTTTCCTGAAATAGTTTTCACAATTCCAGATTTAATATTTGTTACAAAATTTCCATCATTTGTTTGAGGGTCGTATACAAAGTCATCTATTGTAAGTTCTGTATTTTCTCCCAAAGTCATAACAGTTTCATCTAAAAATAAAATTTGTGCGTTTGAATTAG